>CAINMU010000039.1 GCA_903850885.1 uncultured Opitutia bacterium
GGCCAAGCTGCCGAACAATTACGCGAACGACTCATCGCCGCGGACTTTGGCCTAACCACCGCGAATGAAGTCGTAGCCGCCGCGCAAGCCGCGTGGAAAAACGAATCCGCCGTCCGCCAAGCGGGTGCCGCCGAAGCTGCCACCTTAGCCATCGAACAGGCATTGAGTGCCGCAAGCGTGCTTCCTGCTTATACGACCAAGCCAACGGTCATCATGCTCCTGGGTGTCAATGGGGCCGGCAAGACTACGACGGCCGCCAAACTGGCCTGGCACTATCAACAACAAGGCCGGACCAGTTTACTCGGAGCGTGTGATACATTCCGCGCCGCCGCGGGCGAACAGTTGGCCGCTTGGGCCGCCCGACTCGACGTCGAAGTCGTCGGTGGCGCCGCCGGAGCCGATCCTGCCGCGGTCGCCTTCGACACCGTCAAAGCCGCCACGGCGCGCGGCGTTGATTTTGCGATTTTAGATACCGCTGGCCGCCTCCACACCAAAACCCACCTCTTAGAAGAGTTACGCAAAGTCGTCCGCGTGATCGCGAAAGCACTCCCCGGAGCGCCGCACGAAAAATGGCTGGTGATCGATGGCTCGCTGGGCGCGAACTCCATCGAGCAAGCCAAGGTCTTCCATGAAGCCGTGGGGTTGACTGGCCTGATTGTCACGAAGCTTGATGGCACCGCGAAAGGTGGTGCATTGGTGGCGGTGGTCCGAGAGCTTGGCCTCCCGGTTCGTTTTATCGGCATGGGCGAAAAACCCGAAGACCTTCAGCCGTTCAACGCCAAGGCTTACGCACGCTCCATTCTCGGCCTCGGCGCGTGAGGTTGTCTTGCCAGCCGCTCTAAGGAGCGTCACCGTCAGACCCATGCCGGCCGAGACCGTCACCGTTCAATTAGGCAATCGCTCTTACCCGGTGAGAATCGGTGCGGGCGTACGTCAAGAGGCCTTAGCTGAGGCGCGCAAACGCGTGGACGCCGGACAGAAGTGCGCCGCGATCACCTCGCCGGCCGTAGCTGCCGCTCAGAGTGATTTCGTCGAATCCCTTGGTAAACTGATGCCCGTGCTGGTCACCGCCCAAGATGGCGAGACCGCCAAGTCCGGCGCCGAATTAGGGCGCATCTGGGATTTCCTGGCCGGCAACGGCATCGCCCGCGATGGCGCCGTCTTTGCTTTCGGTGGCGGGGTGATCGGAGACCTTGCTGGCTTCGCCGCCGCGTCCTACCTGCGTGGGTTAGATTTTTATCAAATCCCGACGACTTTACTGGCGATGGTTGATAGTTCCGTCGGCGGGAAAACGGGCATCAATCTCGTCGCCGGAAAAAACCTGGTCGGAAGTTTTCACCAACCCACGGCCGTCTGGGCGGATACGGACTTGCTCGCAACCTTGCCGCCGCGCGAATTCGCCGCCGGTATGGCCGAGGTCATTAAACACGGCTTGATCGCTGACGCTGAACTCTTCGGGCTCCTCGAGCAAAATGCCCCGTTGCACTGGAATCACGCGTTGCTGCCGAGCGTCATCCGCCGCTGCGTCGAAATCAAAGCGGAAGTGGTCGCGGGCGACGAACGCGAGACCAGCGCCCAGGGCGGACGCGCGCTCCTGAACCTCGGACACACTTTCGGGCATGCCGTGGAAGCCACCGCCGGTTATGGCAACTACTTGCACGGGGAAGCGGTCGCGATCGGCCTGGTCATGGCTGCAAATCTCTCCGCCGATCTGAAACACTGCACGGCAGCCCAAGCCGAGGCCGTGGAGGCCGTCATCCGTGCTCATCAATTACCGACCCGCCTGCGGACGGCCCTCCCGCTTGACAAGATGTTAGCGGCGATGCGGCGCGACAAGAAAGTCCGCGGCGGTAAATTAAGGTTCGTCCTGCAAGACGGCATCGGCGCGGCAAGTACCGCGGATGACGTTCCGGAAGAACTCGCCATCCGCGCCCTGGAACGTGGCGGCGCCAGTCGCTGAACTAGTTTAATTCATCGGAGATAAAATCGCAGACAGCCCATGCCACGCATCCTGATAGCTTTACTCTTGTTTATGGCTTCGTCGCAGGCCGACGAAGCTTATGTGCCGAGCAAGACCTATTACGGACGGAACCACTACGTCGAATACATCGCCGGCAGTCTTCCCTTTGTACTGTCCGCCCCGCACGGCGGCCGCGAAAAACCTGACGAGTTGCCTGACCGAGAGAAAGGCACCTTCGCCTTTGATACCAATACCTTGGAACTGGCGCGCGCGATCGATGATGAACTCGTCGCCCGCACCAGCCAGCATCCCCACGTGATCATCTGTCAGGTCACGCGCAAGAAAATCGATTGTAACCGCGAGATCGTCGAAGGGGCAGCTGGTAATCGTCTCACTGAACAGAGCTGGAACGACTTCCAAGGCTTCATCCGTAGCGCCCAGAAGTCCGTCGTCGGGCAATACGGTAAAGGATTCTATATCGATCTCCATGGGCATGGACATGCCGACGCGCGGCTCGAACTCGGCTACGGACACGACCGGGCGCAGTTTGGCCTGACTGACGCCGAACTCAGCAAGCCTGACTTCATCAAGAAAGGTACGTTGCAATTCTTTGCGCTGAAAAATCCGTCAGCCTATCCGGCGCTCCTGCATGGACCGCAAAGTTTCGGTGCGCTGATGGAGAAGTCTGGTTTCCCCTCTACGCCGAGCGCCGCCAAGCCCATCCCAGGCGAACCCTATTTCAATGGTGGCTATAATATCCGGACCCACACCGCGCCGGAAACCCACTTCGCCGGCTTCCAGATCGAAAGCAATTCCAAGGGCGTCCGTGACACGGACGCTAGCCGCAAGCACTTCGCAGCCGTATTCGTCGAGCAGCTCGCAATTTATATGGAGGCGCAGATGGGCCTCAAGCTGCCGCTGAAACCCAAGAAGTCGAAGTAACGGCTACGGTTGCGGACCCACGGCGGGTTTCGCCGCGCGCCAATCGCCCTTCAAGAGACGTTCGTCGTTCTTCTGATTCGCCGCCCGTACGCGGTCCTCAAGCGAACCTTCGCCTGGTTGGCTGCCGGCCAGAGCGGCGGCAGCTGGCGTCTTCTCGGTGATGAAAGATTTGTCGCCGGGCGGAACGGCGCAGCCGACCAGCAATAAAACCGACGTTAGGATTGTTTTCATAAAATCATGCGGCGCGACGACGAGCGTCGGTCTCCAGCCAAGCGCGGAGAGCTAAGGCGGATTTGCGGGCGCGTTCGCGGGCCGCCGGCAGATCATCGGCATCGGTGACGTCGGCGCGCGTAAAGGAATAGAATTTAACTTTGGGTTCGGTGCCCGAGGCCCGGACGGCGATGCGGCGACCGTCGGCCAACTCAGCCAAGATAAATTCTTCGGGGGGCACACGCTCGCCCTCGGCATCGATCACCTCGTCGCGATCGTAATCCGTCACCTTGACGACCTTGGACCCATCAATGGTGACCGGCGGTTTCGCGCGCCAAGAGGCGACGATCCGACGGATACAAGCGGCGCCCTGCGCACCCTCAAAGGAAAGGTTTAATAAATCCTCATGGTGAGCTCCATGACTTAGGTGCAGGACATCGAGCGCATCCAAGATGGTCCGGCCGCGAGACCGCAGCACCGCCGCGAATTCGCAAAGCATGACTACGGTAGCGTTGGCATCCTTGTCGCGGACGGCGTCATCGGCGAGGTATCCGTAGCTTTCTTCGGCTCCCAGGATGAATAAAGTCGAATGACGTAAGGCCAAGGGAGCGCGCCGACGCAGAGGCAAAGCCAGGGAAGCAACGCCGGCAGATTCCGCCAAGCGGCTCGACCATTGCTCCAGTTTGCGAGCGATCCACTTGAACCCGACCAAGGTTTCGACGCAGCGCACGCCATGCCGCGCGCAAATGGCTGCAACCAGCGGGGTCGTGACCAGCGACTTGACGACCGCCACGTTCTGCCCGCCCGCCGAGGGAATGATGGAAGCATCCTTGAGCGATGAAATCCGAAATTCTGTGAGCAAGGCCGCCACCTCATTCCCGTTGAGCAAGCGGTAGCCGCCCGCAGGCAAGGGGCAAGCCACCCCAACACGATCGGAGTCCGGGTCGGTCGCGAAAATCACATCGGCTCCGACTTCTTCGGCTAGTTTCAAGGCCAACGCGAAAGCCGAAGCATTCTCTGGGTTTGGCGAGGGTACCGTCGGGAATCGTCCATCGTGCTCGCGCTGCTCCTCGACGACATGCGGATCGATACCGAGACGGCGCAAAGCAGGGACAACCATGACATCTCCGGTCCCGTGCAAATTCGTATAAACAACCTTCGGCGTATGCCGGGCGATAATTTCCTGATCCAAAACGATACCGGTCAAGCGGGTTAAGTAGGCCTCCTCGACTTCGGCGCCGACCGTGAGAACAGCCGCGAGATTTTTGTCCAAATACGGAGCCACGTCCGCGAGCGTGATCTGGGCGACCTCGGCCACGATGGCCGCATCGTCCGGGGCCACCACCTGACCGCCCGTCGCCAGACAACATTTGAAGCCGTTATCGTGCGATGGATTATGGCTGGCCGTGATGACCACGCCGGCGTGCGCCTGAAGATGTCGAACCGTAAAACTTAACTGCGGAGTGGAGCGGGGGCCGGAAAATAAATAGGCTTCACCGCCCAGGCCGACCCAAGCGCCAGCGATCAGCTCGGCGAAGTGACGGGAAAAATGACGGACGTCGTGAGCGACGATGAGCCGGGCACCAGACTGCTTCGCGGACACCTGCCGCCACAATCCCATGACTGCCCTCAAAACATTGATATCATTGAGGCACGCAGAGCCGACGGCCGCCAAGACCGGAAGCCCTTGGGCGTCTAACTCATTGGCGGCCGAGACCCGACCCACAGTCCGACCGCGCATGCCACCCGTCCCGAAAGCGATGCCTTTGTAAAAACGGTCCTCGAGCTCAGCCCAGGCCTCCTGCGCGAGTAAGTCCTGCAGGGCAGCGAGCCCGGCCGCAGGCAGGGCCCCAGACTGGACCCAAGTCGCGGCATTCGCCAAGGTATCAGCCGAAATCTTCCTTTGGGCCTGGGCCGCTTGGAGAACGGACAGAACGGCAGCGGATGCGCTCATAAGTCCGCCCATCATTGCGGACAGCTGGGCGGGGACAAGCCCGGACGTGGGGAGGCGTGACTTGACACAATCCCTGCGGTGGCAAGGGTTGACCCCCATGCCTGACGACAGTTCCAAGAAGCAGCCACCGGCCGACGACGACCGTAATTTGGTCATTGTCGATGAAGACTTTGCCAACGCCGACGCCGAGGACCGCCTCTGGCTTTTCTGGGAGCGTAATAAGAATATTATCGTCCGCGGTTCGACCGCCCTCATCGGCGGCATCCTCGCCTTCCTCGCCTTCCATTTCTGGAGCGAAGCCCAAAAAGAAGCGATCGGGCAGGAGTATGTGGCGTGTCAGGATGAAACCGCCCGGCGAGCCTTTGCCGCCAAACATAACGGCGAACCCTTGGCGGCCGTTGCCATGGTCGAAGTCGCCGACGCGCTCAAACAAGCCGGCAAATTACCCGATGCCGTCAAAGCTTACGATGACGCTGGCCGCCTGGCCGACCTCGCCGGCAAAGCGCCCGCCGTCGAGGCCCTGGCCGTACGCTCTCGCTTATACGCCGCCTTGGTCCGTCATGAATTAGGGGATGCCACGGCAATCCCCGCAATCACGGCCATCGCCGAAAATGTCGCCGTGGCCGAAACCTTACGCGGGTATGCCATGCTGACGCTTGCGAATATCGCCGTGAGCAAGGGCGATACAGCTGCTGCTTCCAAGTGGCTCAATCTGATGGATAAGCGCTTACGCCCGAGCCATGTCTGGCAAAGCGATAAGACCTGGCTCGTGCGTTCGGAGCCTTCGTTGCTCGCCGCCCCAGCCGCCCCAGTGCCTGCCGCCAAGTAGTTTAGCGGGCCGAGGGGCTCGGCGTCGCCTGGACGGGTTGCGTGAAGATCGCGCGATGGATGGCGGCAGGGTAAGCCTCTCCAGGGCGGGCTTGCGCCCAAAGAATACGGTTCAGTTCATCTTCGGGCGCCAAATCGTAGACGGCGAAATTCATCTGACCGGACTCGAACCAGAAAGCGGATTTCTTGGTGTTCGTGGCCTCTAAATCAATCTGCGGGAGTAGCGGCGTATAGCCGGTCAACGTCGGCGTTTTTTGGAACGCATTAAACATCGGCGTGGCCGCGGCATCGTATTGAGTCAACGGAGGCAGACCCAAGATGAGCTCAATCGTGCGGATCATCCCTGCCTGGGTATAGAGCGTACTGTCTACGACCCCCCTCTTACAATAGGGGCTAATGACAAAACCAACGGTGCGGTGGGCATCGACATGGTCAGGGCCGTTCTGGGTATCATCTTCGATGATGAAAATCGCCATCTCTTTCCAGAATTTACTACGACTGGCGGCTTCGACGATGCGACCCAAGGCGAGGTCATTGCTACCGACGCATGCTTCAGGAGTATTGGCGCCGAGCGTAGTTCCTTTAGTATGATCTTCCCCCAGCGACATGATGGTGAACTGCGGCAGGTCGTTATTTTTTTCAGCGGCATGCAAGTCGCCGATCCAATTCTTCACCAACTCCATATCGCGTCCGGCCTTGCCTAAGGCTTTCCAGTTACCGCGATTTTCGGACGGCACCCGCTGCGCGCCCTCTCCGTAATTGCGATAACTGACGCCGTGACGACGGCAGAGATCCCAGAGGTAACCATTGGCCGGAGTCTCCATCTCATCATTCCCGAAAAGTTTGCCGTGGCCCGAGTAAGACATGATCCAAGAGCGTTGGTTAAAATCCGTCGCCATGGCCGCATCCGTCCAGCTATGGCCATCGACGCTGACCTCGCTGTTACAATAAAGATTATCGAAGAGGACGTAATCGCGGGCTAATTGGTGATGGTTCGGCGTGACCTTCTCGCCGTACATCAGTAAGCGAGTGTCGCCGTTGCCGATTGGCTTTCCTTTCGCATCGGTCATATCGCTCATCACCTGGTCGTACGTCCGGTTTTCCTTGATGATATAGAGGACGTGTTTGATCGGGCACGGGTCGCCGACCTTGGCAGGGATCGCCGACTCGCTGGCCAGCGGAGCCCGGAAATATTGGTCGGGATGGTAAGGTGAGTTCTTTCGAACCTGCTCAGTATAAGTCGCCATCTGTTTCGTATCAGGCTTGGCGATGAAAGAAACCGAGCCCTCGAAAGTTTTTCCCGGATGGTCGAATAAAATGCCGTTGTGCAATTTGTTAGGCTTAGGACTAAGGGCGGGGTAACTTGCGCGCGACGTCAGCCCTTTCCCGTTAGAAACCAAAAGGAACTGATTATCGGGCGAGACGGCGACGGAAGTCGGGTACCAGCCCGTGGGGATGAACCCATTCACGAGGGCGATTTTTTCGCCATGGTCTTGGGCTTCCTCGGTGAGATTGCCGGAGACATCGACGACCATGACCGCGTTGTTGTCGGCGTTAACCACGAAAAGCGTCCGGCCATCTGGCGAAAGTGCCACGCCGCAGGGCGTGCTTCCTTCCGGAGATTGCGGGTACAAAGAAGTGGCGATTACTTCGCGACTACCTTCCCAAAGACGACGCGTCGGCCCAGCTGCCTCGCCCGCCTTCTCCAGTTTACCCGTTGTGATGACATGGACGGAATTATCTCCGGAGCAGGCCACGAACAGCCGGCCGTCTGCCGCAACGACCATGTCATTAGGACGCAGGCCAACGGAAAGATCCCGCACGCGTTGGAATTTTTTGGTGTCAACGGCACTTACGCTCCGACTGCCCCAATTGCTAACGTAAAGGTGAATCCCATCGCCGCCGAACACACAAGAATGCGGATGCTGACCGACGCTCACCGTTTTATCCAACAGGAGCGATTCCGGCTTCAGTTGCCAGATTTCGTGATTCCCTTCGTTGCAGACATAAATAATGCCGGTGCGCGGATGCACGGCGATCCCAGCCAAGAACATATTCTTGGCCAGCGGATCAGGTTTGACCTCACGTTCCAGCGTAGCTTCGCCATGCTGGTAAGCGAAGACGTAGATGACGCCCGAATCGCCACCGCTAACATAGAACTTCTTCCCGTCTGGGCTAAACGCCAGACCATTAAAAGTTTCCTTTAAAGGGATAAATTTTGGGTCGTGCTTGGCGTTGAGGCTGACGATTGAAATGCCGACCTTGTTATAGCCGGCACAGACCGTCAGGACCGCTTCCTTATCCGGAGCGATGACCATCTTTAATCCCATATCGCCGCTGGCCACATGGGTCCCCGCCGGTGAAATGCCCCAACCATTGAATAGTAAATTCGCACTCGCGGAAAGCCCGGGCCGATTTCGCACGGAGGCGCTGTTGACATCCTCACCGGGAGCGCGCGTCGGCAAGTTGAGTTGGGGCTCCGCGACCAATAACGTGGTGATGCCCGCGAGAACTAAGATGAGGCGACAAGGGGAGAAGATCATGGGAGGGGTGCGGGGATTAACCATTAAACAGTAAGCGGAGGCAAATGGTTCCTCGGGTGCTTGGTCAGGGTTCTTATTTCAAATCTGCTTGTAAAGGACCCCTCCCCCTTCAATCGTTTAAACGATAGTTTAAGTAGCACAAACGAGCCTAAACCCGAACCCCAGGTGCCCACCCCATGAACGAATACGTGCCGACACCTGAAGCTGCCGTGGTCGCCGAACGGCTCACTAAAAAATACGGTTCGTTGACGGCTATCGAAGATTTGAGTTTTACGGTCGCTCCCGGCGAAATCGTCGGGTTTTTAGGTCCAAACGGGGCCGGCAAGTCGACGACGATGCGCATCCTTTCCGGCACGATGTCGGGGACGTCAGGTCGGGCCGCAATCTGGGGGGCATCCGTCGCCCTTGATCCCGTGGGAGCCAAACGCCACATGGCGTACATGCCGGAAAATAACCCACTGCCGGAAGACCTCCGGGTTGAAGAATACCTCACGCTCCGGGCACGCCTCAAAGATGTCGCCAATGATCGGGTTGCAGAACGCGTCAATCGTGTGATGGAGGATTGCGATTTGGCCCGGCGCGCCGCGGGCCGTCTGATCGGGCAACTTTCCAAAGGCTTCCGTCAGCGCGTGGGCATTGCCGATGCGCTCCTCGCCGAACCCAAAGTCGTCATCCTTGATGAACCGACCATCGGTTTGGACCCGCATCAAATCTTAGGAATCCGGGATTTGATCCGCTCCTTACGCGGCAAGATGGCCGTCTTGATCTCGAGCCACATTTTACACGAAGTCGAACAAGTCTGCGATAAGGTCGTGATTATCAACCGCGGACGACTGGTCGCCCAAGGACGCACGGATGATCTGCGTCGCGAACTTCTCCCTGAGTCAAGTTTCAGCGTCGTCACCCGCGCGAGCATGAGCGAGCTCACGCTCGCTTGCCAGCGCCTCGAGCCCGCCGCCTTGGTGGAGATGGTCTCGCAAAACGAGGGTGTCACCCGTTATCGCGTCATTCTACCGGCGACCTCGCCCATCCGCGAAACGCTGGCGAGCGGACTTATTGCCGGCGGTTTAAATCTGCGGGAAATCTCGGAAGAGAAGTTTGGCCTCGAAGATATTTTCTTGGCTGCCACCCGGCGTTCACCCGCCGAAAATCGTCGTCCGTAATAGCATGCGACACTTTCGTACCCTACTCGCCCACGAACTTCGGTCGGCCCTGCTCTCTTGGAATACTTGGGCCGCAGGCGCGCTGTTTCTCGCGCTTATGGGTTCGATCCATTGGTTCGCGGTCCTGGAATCAAGCCGTTCGCCGCAAGATTGGACTCCGGTCGAAGCTACGTTCCGGCTTTTTTGGCTACCGCTGCTCTGCGTGCTGCCTCTGCTCACCATGCGGAGTTTCGCCGAAGAGCGTCGGTCGGGGACGCTCGCCGCGCTGCTGACCACTCCGGCCAGCCCTACCGCCGTCGTCTGGGCAAAATTTCTTTCCGTCTGGGTCGTGTGGATGGTCTTCTGGCTGCTCTTCACGATTTTCCCTTTGTTGGTGGAAATTCAATTAGGTAAGCCGGGCGACCATCGCCTAAGCGACCCGTCCATACTTTGGGGCGGGATTTGTTTCGTCGCCGTCAGCGGCCTGATGCACGCCTCCGTTGGCATCCTTTGCAGCTGTGTCACGCGCAGTTCCGCCCTGGCGGCCCTGCTTGCTTTCATCAGCTTACTGGCGCTCACCGCGGCGGGCGGCGCGATGGAATCCTTGCCCGTCGAAAGCTGGGAGTGGTTGGGTTGGCTCAGAGAGCCCGCGGCACACCTTCGCACCTTCGCCCACTTGCAAGATTTCGCGAGCGGAATCCTGGATTCGCGCCCTATCATCCTCTACGCCACCGGGACTTTACTATGCTTGGGATTGGCGAACCTCGCCATCGAGGACCAAGAATAAGATGGCTCCGATCCGCGATGACTTCAGCGCCGTGCGTCCGATTCGCCGGCTGAACCGCTTGACGCAGGCGGTACTCGCCATCGCTTTGGCGGTACTCGTCAACTACTTGGGCTCGCTTCCCGAATTTCGCTTCCGCCAAGACATCACCTCCGATCGACGTCACTCACTGGCCCCCGAGTCCATCGAAACCGTCCGCTCTGCCGGTCGTCGTAGTCCGGTCGGCTTAGGCTTAAACAAGGGATGGGTAAAGGCGGTCGTCGTCACGAGCGACAGCTCCGAAGTCGCCCAAGCCCTGAGGAATAAGTTGCTAAAACTGCTGGACGCTTACGTTTTAGAATCCGGTAAACAAGGACCGGGCTGGCTGAGTATCGAGCTCGCCGGACTCGACCGTAACGCGCCCCTACTCTCTGAAATCGCGGCTCGGCATGGACCGCCCGAAGCGGGCACCGCTCTCATCCTAACCTGTGGCGCGCGCGCCAAATACATTAACTACCGCGAACTTTTAACCACGAACGCTGGTTTTCGTGGAGAAGAATTAATCACCTCGGCGCTCATAGAGGTCACGGAAGAGAAACCTGCGATCTGCTATGTTACGCGCGGACATGGTGAGCTCGGGGTCGAAGACGCGTCGCTGGTGCGAGGGATGTCCCAATTCTCGCGTCTACTCCGCAGCCGTAATTTCGAAGTCAAGACGCTTGACCTTGCCGTCTTGGCAGAAGTGCCCCGCGATGCCGCGATGGTATTGATCCCCGGTCCGCTCACGCCGTTTTCGCCAGCCGAAAGCGGCCGTCTGCGTACTTACTTATACGAGCGCAACGGACGCGTCTTGGCGTTGCTGGATCCGGGCCGGGAACACGGCCTCGACCCCGTGCTCACGGATTGGGCGATCTTCTCCCCGGACGCCGAACTACAGGAGCCCGACCCATCGCGACGTACGACCGACGGTGATATTGCGCTCCGCCGCCTCGACGAAAAAAACCATCCGCTGACCAAGGTGTTAAAGGAACAAGACCTTCCGTTGATCGCCTCCCGACTCCGCCCCGCTCGCTTCGATGAAGGGAGCGCGCCCGACAGCACCCTGGGCGTCTGGCAGTTGATTTTTTCCTCCGATGCGGCTTGGGGCGAAACCGACCTCACGCGTCGCCCCGTCAAGTTTGACCCCGCTCGCGACCAGCCTGGCCCGGTCTGCTTGGCCGCGGCGGCCGAACGGGCGACGGGAATCCGCAAGGGTGTCGGCGGAGCCGGCGGTCGTCTGGTGGTCGTCGGCACCTCCGATATCGCCGCGAATGCCCGCCTCAACCGCGGAGGCAACCGAGCGTTCATGACCCAGTGCGCGGCATGGCTCTCCGATCGCGATCGTGCGATATCCCTCCCCTCGCGCTCGGTCGGAGAATATCAGGTGAATGCGACCGCCGCTGACTTCTGGAGTCTGGCGCTCCGATTTATCAGCGTTCCGGTTCTTATCCTCGCACTCGGGCTTGTGGTTTCCGTCTGGCGTCGTAGAAGTTAATACCCTCATGCGGTTCTCCCGCACCACGCTCTTTCTTCTCATCGCCAACCTGGCCGCATTCGGCTTGGTCTGGAAGGCTACCTATCGCCATACGGCGGCCAACGTCACCCAACTGGTGCTCTTTCCGGCGGCACCTTCCAAGGTCATATTAACCGAGGGAGCCGACCGCTTGGTGCTCGAAAAACGCAGTTCGCTTTGGCATATCAGCGAGCCGTTTGATTGGCTGGCGAATAGCTGGGCGGTGCAACGCCTGCTGGATGAGTTGCACGATTGTCGGACGGAAAATAGTTTCTTGGCCGCAGAGTCTAAGGCCAATGGTTCGTCGCTCGAAGCCTACGGCTTAGCCAAGCCTCGCTGGACGCTTAAAGTTACGAGCGAAACGGGCACCACGACGGAAGTGAAAATCGGGCAGCAGGCGTCGACTAAGAATGTTTTTCTTTTAACTGAAGACGGCCAACGGATTATTCCGCTCCGCGAATCCATGAGCGCCGCCATCGAAGCGAAACCCGAGACATACCGCGTCGACAAGATTTTTGAAGTAGCGGACTTTGAGGCCCGCGCCGTTTCGGTACGCCTGCGGAATAAAGAAGGCGAAATCACGACCTCGCTCACCAGTGAATCCCGACCTCGTTCCGGTCGGCGGAACCAACTGGCGGAGTGGCGCTTCGAAGCCCCCTACGATTTCCTGGCGGATGCGGACGCGACGACAAAAGCGGTTTCCGACTTAGCCAACCTGCGAGCCGTCAAGTTCCTCCCGCTCAGCGAAGATGTCTCCGGCCTGAGTAGCCCCTCCTTGCGCCTAGCGCTCGAAGGCAATTCCCGTCGCCAAGTTCTCCTCGTGGGCAATCCCGTTGCTGGCTTTCCCAACCTTGTTTGTGCCAAGTTGGAGGACAATGTCGCGACCTTCACCATCGAAGCCCGCAGCCTGACCGATTGGCTTCGGCCGCGCGAAGCCTTGGCGGCCACCAAGCCCATCGATTTCGAGCCTGCCCTGGTGACTGGATTTACCATCACTTCGGCGGGACGTTCCATCACGCTGCATCGACTCGATAGCGCCAGCGGCGACTCTCGTTGGGAAATTCCGCTAGCGCCAGGCTCGACGGCGATCAAACGTCGGGAAGCAGACGTTCGACTCGTGAATCACTTCCTCGATGCCTTAAGTCAACTAAGGGCCACTCGCCGGAAGGCGCCGGAAGGCGGCGCCACCACCCTGCCGGCCATCGTGGTGCTCAAGACGCCGCCCGCCTTGATGCAGACGGTCGAATTAGAATTTGGTTCGGAAAAAATCGTCGTCGGGTTTTCCGATGATCCTGAAAGCGGCCAGGCCACGCGCTTGGTTTATGCCAAAGGCTCACCGCTCGGCGCCATCTGTGATGTGTCACTGCTCAGTAACGGCCAACAAAACGTCGAACCGCAAGCTTGGCGTAATCGCACCGTCGCTGAATTGCCTCAAGGCGCGAAGGTCAGCGGACTCCGGATTACCGACCGAACCGACGGCAAAGTCCTGGGCGAAGCGCGACTCCGGCCAGACGGTAACTGGACGGGCAGCGGCCGGCTTGAGCCTGCGACTGCCCGACGTCTCGCCACTGGGATGAGCGAAGTCAAGGCCACGGAGTTTCCGATCCGACAAAACGGATCGTCAGATTGGAAATATGAACTGCGCATCACCGACCAAGCCGCCACGGGGGCCGCCGCGGCGAGCGAAACTTTCCGCAACTACTTTTGCGCCGCACCCTTGACCCCGCGCTCTATCTTACTTCGGGACGAAACGGACGGTGACGACTTCCTGCTTGAAACGACCTTAGCCGAAATCCTTACGCCCCTTCTGGAAACAGCGGGGCGATGAAAGCCAAGGCCGCCAGTTTCACGTTTCAGAAGTTTTGCCGGCGTCTAATCACGACCGCTTTAATTCTCCTCCTTCCGTGCCAACTCGGGCTCCTTTGGGTCGCGCTCCTCGACCAACCCGTCAAGCTGCCCGACTTCGTGACGGATTTTCTCGCTGACACGCTCGCTCGACGGGGTGTCCGCTTACAAGCCCGATCCTTTTGGCTTTTGCCGGACCGATCCTTGGCCGCTGATGACCTCTCGCTGGAAATCGAAGGACTGACGGGGTCGGTCTTTACCGCCGAACGGCTCGAAGTCGGTCTTAACCTGATTCAGTTATCGGTGGGGCAGATAAGTCCGACGCACCTCCGCCTCCAAGCCGGAAAAATCTGGTGTCCGGCCTCCGTTGCGCAAAACGGACAACGCCGCGCCCTCATCGAAGACCTTTATTGTAGTTTCAGCAAGGAGGGCCAGTGGCTCATGCTGCCGACGCTTCAAGCCAGAGCTAACAAACTCCGCATCCACGTGAGCGGGGAGCTGCCAGCCGGAATTATTCGTGAACTCATGGAAGTCGACAAGGCTCAGCCCAGCGTGACGTCTATCTCCAAAATTGTGGGCGCATTGAGTCGACTGGAACAGGGTTTGGCCGTCACTGAAAAATCTGCTGGCGTCTCTTTGAATATCATTGCCCACGGCGAAGCCAACGGCGGTTCGGCGCTTGATTTTCAAACCTTAATAGGTGCCCGCTGGGTTGAGCCCGGCTTTGGCCTGATCGAGACCCGCGACTTCCAAGCCCGCGGCCAAGTTCATCTCGACGCCTCTGGCCACTTGAAAAAATGGGACGTGAGCGGGGAAATCCAAAACGCGGTCTTGGGACAATATTTTGCCCAACGTCTGAGCGTTCGGCTCACCGGCGGAAGCGCCTGGAATGAAACTACCGGTTCGGTGCGCGCGCAGGGATCGACGGTAAGCGGGTTTCCCCCGTTTCAGCTGGAGGCTAAGCTGCGCTACGCTCAAGCCGCTCCCTTTTCTCCGGTCCTTGAATTCAATCTCTCCACGGGGAGTTCTCAGGCCCATGGCACGATCCAGCTCAAGCCGCACGGCAATTACCTTGTCGAGATTGGCCACGCCAACGTCGACACCCAGGAATTCCAAGATCTTGCCTTTGTCCGTCCGATGCTTCGCCCGCTCCAAATCTCCCTCGGGGATTCGATCTTACTCAACCAAACGACCCTCCATTTGAACGCCTTGGGAGAAATCCAAAGCGCCGATGGCCGCTTAGCCGTGAGCGGCTTGAAGGCTTTGGGGATTTCGGCGGACACCGTGGCGCCGCAGCAAAACCTGCCGCTCGTCGGATATTTTAATTATCAAGCCGACCGCTCGCCGTTCCCGCTTAAATTAAAAGAGTGGCGACTCGCCTCGATTCGCGGCGAAGCGGATTGCAGCCTTTTGAACGCTGGACCGTTCGTGCTTAATTTATCTGGCACTATCGCACCGGGCTCCCTTGATCGCATCTTGGGCGATTGGTGGATAGAGCTCTGGAAGCTTTTCCCGCGTTACGAAAACCCCTCCGCGATGATTTTTGTGGAAAGCCATTGGGGCGCCCCGACCGGTATCACCAAAGGCCGGGTAGAATTAAAAAACTTCGTATTCTTGGGGGCGCCCTTTCGCTCCGTCGCCGTCAGGATCGATGCGAATGAGAAAGAAACCTATATCGGCTTACACCAACTCGCGGGCGGCACGGAAGCAAAGGATGGGCAAGTCGAGGGGTCGGCGGTTTGGGATTGGTCTAAGCAAGGACCCTTGGCTGGGCCGACGATTCAGCTTCAGGGCGACCTTCAGCCGTGGATTGCCGCCCAATGTGGTAGTCCTGAATTAGGCCAAAGCTTGAAAGGCTTAGTCCTGCCAGCCGGGCACGATTTCCACCTAGAAATCACCCCCGGCATGCCTAACCCCCAGATCCGAGCCAAAGTCAGCAGCGCCGGCGATTTCACCGCCTGGAGCATTCCCAGCCGTAACCTCTTCCTGGCCGTAGAGAGTCAAGGCAAGGACCTGAAGATTGTGACGACCCTTGAAATGGCTGGGGGCAAGACAGTCCTAAGCCTCTCTGGGGACCCCCTGCATCAAAGCGATTTTGCCCTATCCTTAAAGGGATGCGATCCGATGGAGCTGGGTAAAATCATCAGCCTGATAGAGCCGGCAAATGGTCAAAGCACGAAGCCGACCGCCGCGGTCACTCATTCGAAGCCCTCGGGCGCAACCCTTGACCTAAATCTTACTGGAAAAATTAATCTCCAAAACCCTCGGCAACTTCGGGGCTTAGGGGACTTCCGCCTACACAACCCAGAATTACGTAAAGTACGTATTTTAGGGGGCGTTTCGCGTGTTTTGGAGGCCTTTGGCGTCGATGCCACCACCTACGGCCTCACCGATGCCAAAGGGCAATTAGGCTGCCTCGACGGTACCGCCTATTTCCCGGACTTGATTATTTCTGGCCCGCAAGCTCGCCTAGTTATGGTGGGCGAAATAGACCTGCTAAAATCTACCGTTAACTTCGAAGGCGATTTCTCGCTACCCCGCCATGAGGGGTTTGCCCTAAAGGATCTCCTTAACCTAAATCGCACGTTGGTCGGCCTAACCAAAATCAGGGTAAAAGGGCCTATTTTAGAGCCAGACACCCGTGCCATACCCGAGCTGAAAGACATTATTAAGTCTAACAAGGACAATGAGTTAGGTAAGATACCCCGCAGTATTTTGGAATGAGAGGTTGATTTACCCCCCCGTTACCCTGTATCAGAAAGGCCTAACCCCCTCACGGAGGATACACCCTTGGACCTCAATAAGATCAAACAAGTCGTGGATTTAATGAAGAAGTCGGACCTTTCCGAATTCGAAATCCAAGACCAAGAATTCAAACTCCGCATCAAGCGCGATGTACCGGGACGTGCGGCTTCAGCCGCCTCAACGGCCCCCGCCGCTGCCCCTGCGGCCCACGCCCCGGCCCCGGTGGCCCCAGCCCTGGCGGCTATCGCGGTAGCCCCGGCCGTCGCGCTAGCCGACCCCAGCATTAAGTTGATCACCTCCCCGATGGTGGGTACGTATTACGCCACCCCATCTCCCGAGAACCCCAATTTCGTGACCGTCGGTTCACCCGTCAAAGCCGACTCCGTCGTCTGTATCATCGAGGCGATGAAGGTGATGAATGAAATTCAATCCGAAATCGCTGGCACCATCGTCGAGTGCTTGGTCGCGAACGGCACGTCGGTCGAGTTCGGCCAGCCCCTCTTCCGCGTGAAGGTCGGCTGAACCCCGAAGTCCGAGCATGAATAAAATCCTTATCGCCAATCGTGGCGAAATCGCCCTTCGCGTCATTCGCGCTTGCCGCGAACTTGGCATCAAAACCGTCGCCGTCTATTCCCAGGCCGACGAACAATCCTTGCACGTCCAACTCGCCGATGAGGCCGTCTGCATCGGACCCGGCCCCAGCAAAGATTCTTACCTGCGCGAAGACCGCATCATCTCCGCGGCGGAGATCACCAACGTCGACGCCATTCACCCGGGTTACGGCTTCTTGTCCGAGCGCGCTGGCTTTGCGGAAAAATGCGCGGCGGCTAATATCAAATTTATCGGCCCTCGCCCCGAAGCCATTCGCCTAATGGGCGATAAGGCTGTCGCCAAGCAGACCGCGGCGAAAGCCAAGGTGCCGACCGTCCCCGGGACCGACGGCCCCGTCGACAACCAGCGCGAAGCGATCAAGGAGGCCCAACGGATCGGTTTCCCGGTGATCATTAAAGCCGTCGCCGGGGGTGGCGGTAAAGGGATGCGCATCGTCCATAACGCCGCCTCTTTCGCCAAAGAATTCGAAAGCGCCCGCTCCGAAGCTGAGAACGCTTTCGGCAATGGCTCGGTCTATATCGAGAAGTATATCGACCAACCTCGCCACATCGAGTTCCAGGTCCTGGCTGACGAACACGGCAAGGTCATCCACTTAGGTGAGCGCGATTGCTCCGTCCAACGTCGCCACCAGAAGCTCATCGAAGAATCGCCCTCCCCTTTCCTGACCCCGAAATTACGCGAAGAGATGGGTAAGGTCGCCGTGCGCTTGGCCGAAAACATCGGCTACCAAAACGCTGGCACCATCGAGTTCCTCGTCGATAAAAACGGTAAATATTACTTCATGGAGATGAATACGCGCATCCAAGTGGAGCACGGGGTCACGGAAGAAGTAACCGACATCGACTTGGTTCGTCGCCAAATCCTCATCGCCTGCGGCGAGAAGCTCGAACTGAGCCAAAAGGATATTAAGATTACCGGACACGCCATCGAATGCCGCATCAACGCCGAAGACCCGGCGCGGAACTTCACCCCCAGCCCAGGCACGATTGGGTTGTACTACACCCCGGGCGGCCACGGCGTGCGCGTCGACTCCCATTGCTATTCGGGTTACGTCATCCCTCCGCTTTACGATTCCATGGTGGCCAAACTCATCTCGGTGGGCGCGACCCGTCAGAAGGCGCTCGACCGGATGCACCGGGCCTTGGGCGAATACATCATTCGTGGCATCCACACGACCATCCCGGTCTGCCGGGCAATCATGAAGGACCCCGTCTTCCGTCAGGGCGGCGCGACCACGAAGTACCTCGAAGACTTCTTCGAGCGCACCCCGAAGGAACTCTGGTCAGCTGCGCCGCTCACCTGAGCGAATTTAAGCCCCGATGAGCGCTCCCGCGCGCCCCACCCCGGCCCAGCTCGCTCGCCTAAAAACGGGCGGTGATTGTTTACGCTTTGCGAATCGGCTTTTCAAGTCGGCCGGCATCGCGCACGGCCAAGGGTTCGTCAGCGCCGAAGAAGAATCGCTCACGCTCATGGGGCACGCCACTGGCCTGGCTTGGGAAAAGCTGCCTCGCTGCTTCGAGCGCGACCTCAGTTCGAAAGAGAAAAGCGCATTCCTCGGCCTCATTGACCGCCGCGTCTTTGAACGGATTCCGACTGGCTACCTCGTGGGAGAAACCTGGCTCGGCGGCTTGCGCTTTAAAATCGACGAGCGCGTGATCATCCCGCGGTCCTATTTCGTCGAGCTCATCCCTGAAGCGATTCCGCAATGGCTTCCACCAACCAAGCAGGTCACGCATGTGGCCGATATTTGCACGGGCTCCGGCTGTCTGGCAATCTTGCTCGCCCAGCGGTTTCCTCAAGCCGTCGTGCAGGCCACCGACCTCTCCGCCGCCGCCCTCGAAGTCGCCAAGATTAACGTCGCTGACTACAAGCTCTCCAAGCGCGTCAAACTCCACGAAACGGACGTCATGGCGGCCCTCGCGAAGGGGCCTAAGTTCGACCTGATCTTGAGCAATCCGCCCTATGAGCCAGCCGGTATTTATCAGGGCCTGCCAGCCGAATTTAAAAAAGAGCCCAAGCAGTCGCTCGTGTCCGGCCAAGACGGGTTGGGTGTGATCCGCAAACTCCTCGGGCAAGCGCGTGATTTACTAAAGCCGCACGGAATCTTGGTCATCGAAGTGGGCGGCCTCCAAACGGCAATGCATCGGGCTTGGCCAAAACTTCCGTTCCTTTGGCTCTCTACGACCGATGGTTCGGATTGCGTCTGCCTACTGCACGCCAGCGACCTGGCCCGAGGCCTACCAGGCCCGCGCCGCCGGACGTAACTCGAGGCGGTCTTGCGTCTCTCGCGAAAGTTGCGGGAAGAAGTTCAGGCCCGTGAGGCGCTCCACTTCCCGAATACTGACGACATATCGGGTCAGGTCGCGATCCCGCCAAACCTCGACATGGGGTACCAGGTAAGCGATGGCGCGGAGACCATGGGCATCCTTTTCATATTCGGATAAGATCATCCAGAAAGCATCCGGCACGGGCAACCTGCCGACTTTCTTAGCCGGCGGCAGCTTGTAGACCGGACCGACCTGTACCCACACGACGCCGTAACGTTCAACATAGCGCTTCGCCACCCGGAGCTCCAAGTCCTTCCAAAGTCCCGCATTCAAGGCATGAAGTTGCGGAACGATATTACTAAGCAGGAAAGTTTCCTTCTGCGCGGCTTCGCCATAGCAAACCGAGATGGCATAATTAGGCGCCAGATGGCCTCGGTCATAACCTGAGTGGACGAATTCCTGCGAGGAGACCAAGGCGGAGGTCCGCTTATCGGTCTTGAAAGTCGAAGGCCGCTCAAGGCGCTCATCGCGGTTAGGAAAAACGCGGTACGAAGACCAGCGCGGGCTCGCCAAGGTGTTATCGTAGCCGACCGAGTAGCCGATATTATGTAAAGGTTGAAGCCCATAGGTATCGGCCGGTTCGCCATAGGGAGCGGTGGCGTTCGCCATCGGCTCGCGAGCCGCAACGATATCTCCCTTCACCAACTCCGTGCCATCCGCCAGCCGATCAAGCCAAGTCACGACCTGGATCGGCGTAGTGCCATCTTCGCGTACCCCATCGACCACGTTGAGCACGTGATGCTCGATGGCCATCTTACCCGACCGCTCGGAACACAGGTAAAGCAATCCGAGGCCCAAGCTGGCCAGCAAAGAGCCAAGGCAGAGCCATCCTAAAAATCTGAGGAGCTTACGCATCAGCGCGTCAGGTAGTAACATTGCCAAGCCCAATGGACGAGGAGAAGCACGGCGACGACCCACCGCAGCCTAAGTGAATCAGCTCCCGACCAGGCCGGACGTACTCGCAGCGTATCTCGACGTAACCAGAAGACCGCCGAGTAAAGCGTCCAAGCCCCGCCCGCTACCATAATGAGAAAAAATCCGGGGTGGAAAAGGAAGGCCTGCGAAAAATCCAGACTCGCCAGATGACGGGCGCAGCGTGTGCCGCCGCAGCCTAAACACGGTAGGCCCGTGAACTTAAAAAATATGCACTCCGGCAGCTTGAGCCCGAGCTGAAACCAAATGGCGGCGAAGGCGGAAGCGCCGAGGAAGGCCAACGGCCAGACGAGCTCGTGATTGAGTTCGCCGGGGTAAGCCGGCCTACGCACGAAGCGAAACATTCGAGCGACGGATGAACCGAACTACCTCCAGCTCTTTGCAACCAAGGCGAATAGCACTGCATAACCAACGCAGGCGCAGCAACAGGGCACGACTACCGTTGAAATCACAACCTTCCACCATTCGATTTTGTGCACGCGCGAAAGCCCGATGACAATTGCGACGACTTGCCACGGCCCGGCGACATAATTAAGGCAGGGAATGAAGATGAATGGGAAGAATACCGCCTGGGCGTAAGAGGTCGCCCGATAAGTCTGACTGTAAGTGCCTTTAGGACCCCATGGCAGAAGGAGTAGGTGCGTCAACGCTGCCCCTACCATGCTCGAAAGGGGTATTAATAAGAAAAGTAAGCCAAGGCCCACCCCGATTAAAACCATGACGGCACCCGTCGAAACGTCGTTCAAAAAAGCGGGCATATTTCCCGCCGCCTTTAGGGAACGGAGAATCTCATCGCCCATGACGCCAAAGAGCAGCCCGTAGAGTAGGGTACCAAATAATACCGCTGGCAGGCTCGCCCAATAAGTAAACGTGATCGGCTTGCCGAAGCCTCCGTTTGGCAAGGCATCAAACGTTCGGACAGGATTCAAAGCAACGTCGCGGATCGTCTGGAAGAAGTGCGCCAAGGACGGGCCACGCTCCCAGGCGGGCATGGGCTGGACGGGTGCTTCCGCAGAAAATTGATTCGGTGAAGAAATCGGCACAATGCTCGCGCGGAACTCCGGCCAGTCGCCGAGAGGCGTCCAGCCGGCCATCCCTTCCCGCCACGCGAGATCGGTGGAATTGAATCGGCCGGCCTGCAATCCAGCTTGGATTTCTTCGGCGCTAAAAACGCCGAGTTGGGCAGAATTACGAGCAACGTGGATTTGCATGCGCCCCATTAAGCCCGTGCCGGATAAACTCGCAAGCCTCGGCCGCTCCGACTGGAGCGGCGCGGACTAAGAAAGTGGTGAGGAGGGCGGGAATCGAACCCGCGACCCGCAGCTTAGAAGGCTGCTGCTCTAATCCAACTGAGCTACCCCCTCGTAAAAGTGACCATAGACGGCCACCGCACTTGGGCAAGCCGTCAGCGAACTAGCAGATCAGGTCTCTAAAGTTATGGAAATCGGCCGATAAACCGCCCGGCATCCCCTTATTGATGACCGAGACGGCATCATGGGAGTGCAAGGATTCCAAATGCGAACAGGCGATGACGAAATCCCGGACCCGCAGATCGGCGTCAAATTGTTCGTAAACCAAGCGCGCGGCGTCCTCGACGAATTTGGAATAAGCCCCGTTAAGCTCGGCAAAAGCCTGCTCATCTTCGCGCTTCACCATGACCTGGGTTTCGGTCTGCAAGGCTGCCAGGCAGAGATCCTTCATATCCTCGACGAAGAGCGCCTTCCCTGGCGAAATCTCGGCGATGACACGGGCCTTGGAGCGCTGCGAGTGAGGAATGCCGTACGTATCGCGGGCTTCGCGGGCATGTTCCGTCAACTCAGCCGAACAAGGGCAAGCGGACGAATAAATAAAATCGAAATGAACGTAACGTCGGAGGCGATCCAGATCATCGATCGTGCCCTCGAGCACGGCACGATAATACTGCCACCCTTCGAGACTGGAGCGCAGCGACTTCTGCAGGATTGGGTACTGGAACTCGATCAGGATGCGAGCCCGGCTACACTCGAGGTCTTTTTTATAACGGATAAGAATTTCTTCCAACAGCTCATGCGAAATCACCCGATCCTTAAATTCATAAAAAGTCCGCATGATGCGGGACATATTGATCCCCTTGCGATCGACGGCTAAAGAGACCGAGCCCGTCACCGTACATTCGAGCGTGATGGGTTTGCCATCGCGCGTGACGACTTGCATCGGCAGCCGGAAACCGGAGATGCCGACGTGCTGGATGGGTACATTGGCCCCCTGAATCTGGCTGGCGTCCTTATTTTGCATATCAGGCAAACTCGCCCGATAAGCCTCGTCGGCCCTAAAATCACGATCGTAGCGGCGGGATAAATCCCGGCTACGGGGCGGTGGGTCGGCGCGACTCATAAGAAAGAGATTAGAAGAAAAACCCGAAGTGGCAAATAGGCTGAAGAAAATTGAACCCCCGTGCTGGAGCCACCTGCCGGACTTGAACCGGCGACTTTCTCATTACGAATGAGACGCTCTACCAACTGAGCTAAGGTGGCGGCACAGGGGAAGGTGGAACATGAGGTGGCGAAAAAGAAAATCAAGCCTTGGCATGATGGGAATGCCCTCGCCTCCCCCGAAAAGAACCACAAATTGAGCCTAATCCCCATGCGTGCCGCCCATATTGCTCGCCAATTTGACGTCCCCGGGCGGCTGGTCAGCGTCGAACCCTACGGCTCCGGGAACGTCAACGATACCTATTTGGCAATTTTTCGGACGACTTTTTCCGAGCAACGCTTCGTCGTCCAGCGCATCAGGAAATCCGTTTTTCCCGAACCCGAAGCCATCATGCAGAACATGCGGGTGCTGACGGACCACTGCCACACCAAGCTCGAAGCCGAAATCGATCAATCGGATCGCATCTGGCAACTTCCCAAAATCATCCAGACCAAGGGTGGCGAAGATTGGGTGACCGATGCCGAGGGTGATCTCTGGCGGGCGATTTCGCAGATCGCGAGCGCGCAGGCCTTCGAGAGCGTGAAGCACCCCGAACACGCGCACGAAGTCGGCTATGTTCTCGGACATTTCCACCGCATGGTCAGCGACCTACCGCCCACGCTGCTTCGCTACGCGTTGCCAGGCTTTCACGTCACCCCGGGATACCTTGCTAAACTTGATATTAATAAAACACCTTCGCGCGCGTGCGACCTGCTCCAAGCCTCTCTTGAAGCCAAGCGGGCGCTACTTTTCGTCGAAGAACGGCGCCCACGCTGCTCGGTGCTCGAAGATGCCTTGCAGCGAGGTGAATTAAAACTACGGACCACCCACGGCGACCCCAAGGTGGGTAACGTGATGATTGACGAAGCCACCGGCCGCGGCACTTGTATCGTCGACCTCGATACCGTGCAGCCCGGCTTGGTCCATTATGATATCGGTGACGCGACGCGATCGGCTTGCAATCCCGCCGGGGAAGACGCGGCTAACTTGAGCTCGGTCATCTTTGACCTCGAACTTTTCACGACGATTTACCGGGGCTACCAATCGCACGCGAAAGACTTCCTCAGCCAAAACGACCACCGGCACCTCTTTGACTGCATCCATTTGATTCCGCTGGAGCTCGGCATAAGATTCTTAGCCGACCACCTGGCCGGAGATACCTATTTCAAAGTGCGCTACCCTGGGCACAATCTTCGCCGGGCCCTCGTGCAATTCAAACTCGTCGAAAGCATCGAAGCGCGCGAGGCCTCCATCCGCAAAATCTTAGGCTAAACTGCCACCATGCCCTCCCTTCCTGACGCCTCGCCGACCCTTTGGATTGCCGGCTGCCTGCTTTTATTGCTCATGATCCGGGGCGCCTGGCGTGGCTATAAGCGCGGGCCCCTCCGCCAACTCGCTGGGCCATTCTCTCTTACGGTTGGGTTGCTTGCGGGTTGGACCTTTGGCCCTGACTGCGGACACGCTTGCCTGCACGGTACCGCTTACCCTTGGCTGCTTCGTGGAGCCACCGGGCTGGTCGTGCTCGCATGCCTGACAGGGCTGCTTTGCTACACCCTCGCTTGGTGGCTGGGGAAGCGCCCAGAGGGGCAGGATGAGGCCGAGAGCCCGATTTCCGGCTCCCTGGTGGGCTGCTGGACCGGTGCCCTTTATTTTGGAATCTTGGTGGGCATTTTGGCCTCTATTGCGTCGATTTATGACTTAATCGAAGCGCCCGCTCAGGCCCAAAGGAATTGGTTTGTTCAAACCCGGAATGAATTAGCGGCCACGACCCTAACGGCTAAATTGAAGACCTGGTCGCCCATCCCTTTAAAACAGCGCAGGTTAATTGGCCAAGTGCGGCTGCTCATGGCGGACTCGGAGGCCCGCAAGCGATTGATGGCCATGCCTGAAATTCGCGCCCTCGCCACCCACCCCACCGTTTATCAGGCTTGGGAAGATAAAAAGGTTCGTGAACTGTTGACTAACAATGACTTAAGTGGATTCATCGACCATCCTAAAGTTCGGGCGATACTCGCAGACGAAAATCTTCAAAAACAGGCGGATTCGGTTGATTTACCCAGTATTATCGAACGATCACTACAAAAGCCCATAAAATAGGGCTAAGGAGCATTTTTTTGTAGTCCAGAGGGACGAAAGGGGTATGTTCAAACCTCCTATCCTTTAGCACCCTCATGAAGACACTTGCCCTTCTCTTTTCTGTTCTGGCCCTCGGAGCTTACGCTGCCGATGAAGCGAAGCCTGTTGCCGCTCCGGCCGCACCCGTTGCCGCTGCACCAAAAGACGTGCAAGTCGAAGTACTCGACGTCGATGGCAAGCGCTTTGTCCTCGTGAAGAACATCGGGTCCGCCGAGGAGTTCGCGAATTTCGAACAGAATGTTAAGATTATCTCGCAGGAAAAAGCCGACGCGACTCAGGTTAAGCAGCTCTCGGAATTAGCGCTCACCACCCCGGAACGCGAAGCGCGTAACCGCGAGCTGGAAGGCAAATTAGCCCGCCTTCAGGCCGACAACACCGCCATGGCCAAGGCCTACGGTTTCGACCTGAGCCGCCAGTATACCGTCATCCCAACCAAGCTTCTGATCCTCACCGCCCTGTCCAACGACGACTATATCAAATTAGCCGCTGGCAAGGACTTCAAAGCTGAATCCGTGATCAACGGTGGGGACAATAAGAAATTCCTCCTGAAAGACACCGTGACTGGGGCCGTTGATGTCGAAAGCTTTAAGCTCCTGGTCCAACGCGTCCTTGAAAGCCGCAAGGCCCTCCAGCAACTGGTAGACCTGCAACCTCGCCTCACCAAGGAAGAAGACAAAAAGAAGGTCGAAGAAGCTTTAAAGAACGCCCAAAGCGAAGTGAATAAAGCCCTTGAAGAATTCAAAAAGGCCCGGACTTACGACCTGCCTAACGAACTCACCATTCAGACGGCTGAAGCCAAACTCTACACCCTGCTCAGCGACGAAGAGAAAAAGAGCCTCCAAGCCCAAGTAGACTCCAAAAAGGATGAGGCCAAGAAGGACGAAAAACCCGTCGCGACCCCAGAAAAGAAATAATTTTACCCCAACCCTAAACTCACACACCCATGACCACCGCAGCCCAAACCCCAGCTCCGACCGAAGCCCCTAAAGGTCCAGTCATCGAGCTCCTCCCTCTCGGCCAAAACTTGGCCCGAGTCGTCCTCACGATCTCTAACCAAGGTTCGCTCGCTCGCTTCCAGCAGGAAGTCGGCACCCTCGGTCAGCAGTTCGCCCGCATCCAACAACTCCAGCAGCGCATCCAGTCCGCCCTCACCACGGTCGAGCGCGACGCCCTGACGAAAGTCGGCGAATCCGAAGTAAAAGACTTCAACGAAAAGGACGCCCTCTTCGCCAAGGTCTGGAGCTTCAGTATCCCCGCCCTCGCCAATCGTCAGACCGCTTTGGTCAACACCTCTCTGCGCTTGATGGCGGTCATCTCGGAAGAAGAAGCCGTCAAAGCCCGCGCCTCGAAAGATTTCAAGGAAGAGCAGATCGTCATCCGGGGTGACCGTCGTCTGCTCCAGACCGCTGAAATTCGCGGCTTGGAGTTCGTCGTTCAGTTCGAACAATTCGTCAAAGTCCTCCAGGCTCGTCGCGATGCCTTCCTCCAGCTCACTGAGTTGCTGAAGCGCGCCACCACCGACGAACAGAAGAAGAGTATCCAGACTCAGCTCGACCAAGCCACCGAGTTGCTCGATAAGGGCAACAAGGAGATGGCCGAAAGCGTCGGCTATTCGCTCACCCATAATTACGAAATCGAAGTACTCGAAGCTAAGTTCGTCTTCCTCCTGAATCAGGAAGAAGTGAACCAAGTCCAGAATCTCTTCGCTAACAGCCAGCAACAGCAGGCGGCCGCGGCCACGCTCGACGCCCCTAAGGTCGAAAATCGTCTGACTGAAAAGAAGAACTAAGCCACCCGCTTCGTTCTTAGCAAAAGGCCCGCCTTCACTGGCGGGCCTTTTTATTGCCCTAGAAGAGCTCGCCCTGCTTAGGTTCGGTCGACTCTGGTGGTGCCGGGGGTGCTACGATCTTTGATTCCTGAACGCTGCGACCGTGCTTGGCTTGGTAGCGCTTAAGGGTCGAAAACATCTCCATGGCTGCCAAAAACTCTTCGACTCCGGCGATATCTTCGGGCGGAGATGCTCCGGGCTCGAAAGCGTAATCCGTCCGGAAAGTGACTAACCCGAGATTGCTCCGCATCCGACCTGCTTCGCTTAGGATCTGCTCTCGGAATCGTTCCGGCTGAATCGTTCCAGCCGCGGCCAGGACTCCTTCCAGGCTGCCGTATTCCATCAGCCATTTGACCGCCGTCTTAGGGCCCACCCCGCGCAGGCCTGGAATATTATCCGAGGTATCGCCGACCAAGGCGAGGTAGTCAGCGATCCGCTGCGGCGGAACGCCAAACTTCTCCGTAACCCCGGCCGCGTCTAGCCGCCTCCAACCCAAAGCTGGATTCGCCGTGGGCGGGGGTGCTAACTGTAAAACTTTTTCGCCCACGCATTGTCCGAAATCCTTATCCGCGCTGACAATAATGCATTCCTTACCCGAACCCGAGAGCACCTTGACCGCTGTGGCGATCAGATCGTCTGCCTCTACCCCACGCTGCTCCACCACTTGGAAGCCGAGCAAGGCGGTCAGTTTTTTGATTTCAGGCAATTGCTGCACGATCTCATTCGGCGTCTCATCACGCTGAGCTTTGTATTCCGGCAAGACCGCCAAGTGACGATCCGAGCCCCCTAAGTCAAAAAAGACGACGCACCTATCTGGTTTCTCGGTTTCCCGTAATTCCATCAGGGTCTTGATCCATCCGTGCAAAGCCCCAGTTGGAAACTGATCCGATTGCCGGCGCAGATGAGAGCGCTCCATGGCAAAGTGACTTCGGAAAACTAAGTTGAATCCGTCAACGAGCAACCAGCGCATAGGATTATTCTCACGTCCTCCGGGCCATCCATCGAGAAAAAAGCAGGCCCGCCAAAGGCGGGCCTGTCTCGCTCTAAAATAAGCCCACGCTTACTTTGCAGGCTCGGCGGCTGGCTGGGAGGGAGCCGACGAGGAGGTCGGAGTCACGGCTTCAATCGGTTCGCGATAAACTGCGCCGCCCGGGGAGGTGAGGATTGGATTCGAGAAGGTCGTACCGGCGCGCATACCAGGGTGAGAACTACGGAGCGTAGCACCACCGGGAGAAACCAGGTTCGCGGTGATGAAGATCATCAAATTGCGCTTGGTCGTGGTTTTCCCAGTAGAACGGAAAGCCGCACCGATAAGAGGGATGTCTCCTAAGACCGGAACCTTGTCGTTCACCGTCTTTACTTCTTCGCGAGTCAGACCGCCGATCACAACCGTAGCCCCGTCAAAGACGGTGACTTCGGTCGTAACTTCACGCGTGGAGAAGATAGGCTGGAAGAAACCAGAAGGCACTGAGACCGTCATGCCCGAAGCGATAGCAATCGAAGTTCCGCCGTATTCGACGAAGCCTTCGAACTCGGTCACCTTCGGCTTAAGATTTAGGGCAATCGAGTCGTCTTGGCCAACCGTCGGCGTCACTTCGAGAGAGACCCCGACTTCCATGACGGTGAAGTCCTGAGGAGTACCCGCGGTGATTGCCACGCTACCCGAGACAGCGCCTGCTCCCGCAGCCGTTGCCGCCGTACCGGCAGCAACCTGCGACTGGGTATCGCCATAAGATTGAGGATAACGCAGCAATTGGGCCACCTTGATCACGGCTGTCTTTCCGTCGAGAACCGTCAAGCTGGGCGAAGACATCAAATCCGTGCCGCTTTGTTGTTCGACCGCCCGGAGGAAGACCGATAGGTCAAAACTTCCCATGGTTCCGATCATACCATTGTAAGTACCCGTAGCGCCATTGATGCCGGAAATTCCGCCAAAGTTAGGCTCGGTCCCACCCGTATTGACAGATCCAGGAACGGTGGGCGCCGTGTTGACGATAGGGGTCGAACTTGCGATTCCACTTATGGAACCATTATCAAAAATGGCCCCTTGGCGGGCGGAGGAAGTCGAACCAAAGGTCGAGTTCAACGAACGTAGATTCGTCTGGGCTCGGACGGTGTTGGTAAACGTGCCGTTTGGCAGGCCGGTGGTCGCATCGATATTAGGTGTCTGAGTCGAAAGACGGAAGTTGGTCGATAGCTCGTTCAGCGTATTTTGGGCTACTTCGATGAACTTAGCCTCGATGTGGACCTGCTTAATATCCGAGTAGCGACGGAGAATATTGCGAACGCGATCGAGATTCTTGCGGTTCTGGGTGACGATGAGATTGGTCCCGTCGTAATTGAGCTGGGCACCGGTCACACCTTCGAATGGGACGCCCGAACGAACTAAGAAGCTCTTCAAGGCCTCATTGCGAGGGCTGCCGTCTCCGCCCGCGCTCGCACCCGCACCCGCCGCACCACCGAACGGGCTCGCACCTGCGGCCGGCGCAGCACCCGCCGCACCACCGCCCGACATGCCGGTCATTTTCATTTCAGCGCCACTATTAAGACTGAAGAATTCAGTTTCTAAATCGTTGGATCCGGAATCAGGACGGATTTCAACGATGCCTTGGCTGATGGTAAAAGTGAAGTTAGCCTGCTTGGTGATGATTTCGAGCGCCTTCTCGAGCGTCAGGTTACGCAAGCTGGTATTCGGGATCAACGGATTCTTACGTTCCGGATCCATCACGACCATATTCACGCCTTTTTGGTCCTTGTCGTAAGTCTGTCCGGCGTTGTTCAGCTGCTGAATCGCCCGGTCCAAGGTCATCTCACGAATGGTCAATTCAGGTAAGCTGATCGAACGGAGTTTTTCGAGGACGGGATCAGTGGTAGAAACGCCGCCTTCTTTGATGCTTTCGCGATTAAATACTTCTGGGAGCTTCCAAGTTTCATCGAGCAGCTCGAGCAACTTACCCTTGGTCACGCCGCGATTCCATTGACCAGAGTTCTCCGAAAGGATTTCCCGGATCCGGACCTGATAGGCCTTGGATTCGGAATTATTTGGCTGGTACTGAAGTACTTCGCGGTAGGCCTCGAGGGCGCCTTGGTAGTCACCGTATAGGTAACGCGCGCGGCCTTTCACCAAAAGTTCGTCCACCTTGTCGTCCTTCGCCCGTAAGCCTGGCGAGACGTCATCGACATTGCGATAGGTGGGATTCATTTTCTTCGCGCTGAATTCTGCCCGGAGCCGGCGGGCGCTCGCATCATCCGCCCCCATGAGTTTTTCGTATTCGCGGATTTTCTCGTCTGCTCGGCTCATTTCGCGAGCTTCCATGGCGACCAGCGCACGGCGGGCCAAGGCACCTGCTTTGGCTTCCTTGATCCGTGCCTTATAAGTTGTTGCGGAAATATTCTCAGGCAAGGCTTTGTCCGCGCGCTCGAGTTCACTGATTGCCTCGTCAAGGTTCGCGGCTCCGCCCTTGCGGATTAGCGATTGGGCCTTGGAGAGGGCGTCATCGCAGTTTGAAAATGTCGTTTTCGAAATCTGGCGCAAACGGCTAAGTTCGTCGCTAGGATTGACGGCCTCGCGCCTCAAAATGATATCCTGCTTGGCTAAAGAGATTTTGTCTCGGTAAGGCTGGGCGGCACTCGTGTTCGGCAAGGCAGAAAATGCGCCGTCTAATTTGGCCAACGCATCCGCAAAATTTCCATCTTTGGCTAACTGATTGGAGTAAGCAGTGGCCGCTTCGACTTCGGCAAAGAGTTTTTGGTGATCACTGACCACCGCATCCAAGGCGCTTTCAGGCTTTGCCATGACGACCGGAGCCGCCGGGGCCGTCGGGGCTGGAGCGGCGGCGGCATCTTCGGCCTTTTTCTTTTCCATGGCAGCGGCCTCAATCGCAGCCTTGACTGCATCGCGGCCTTCCTGGGCCCCGACATCCTTGTCATCAATTTGCAGGATTTGCTCATACTTCTCTTGAGCAAGTGCCAGACTACCCTCTTCGCGCGCTTTCAGCGCCTCGATGAGAAGCTGGGTTTTCTTCTGGACGGGATCGGAATCCTGGGCGACCAACGTGCCAGCGATGACGATGGCGATAATGATGGCCCAAGTAAATGGGGTGCGGGTATTTTTCTTCATACAATTCTGGGCTTGGTAAAGGGGTTTATTTTTTTAGCGGGGTTTTCTGAGTGGAAAGGGGTTTAGCGGCTGGGACCGGAGCCGCGACGGTCAACGCCTCGGTAAATGTTTTCTTCCCCTTCTTCGGGTTCGGCGTGAAGGTCTTATCAACGGTCACGGTCTTGGCATCCAAGTCAATGCCTTTGACCACGTAGAGGGCCCCTTTATAATTGAACTTATCCCCAACCGCGTGAAGTACCCAGGTATCGGCCGGATCGGAAGTTGAGGCTAAATAGAGGTCGGTTTTATTCGGAAATTCTAAAGGCTTAATGTCGTCGATTTCGACGACCTGCCCAAGTTGTTTATCATCAAGGCGTAGAACATTTCGGGTGGTCGTAAAGCCCTCGGCATCTTTTTCCTTTACCGATTTATAAGAAAGAGGCGTGATGGGGACCGTCGCACTAAGCGGCTTCTTAATCTTACAGCGGTCAAAGTATTCCTTGGTGGCGATATTTTCGATTGAGAATTCCCGATCCTCTTCCTTCCCGGAGCGACCTGCCATCGTCGACCTTAAGACGTAGGGATATTTGGGGTGTTCGGCGTTCACCAGCGCGACTCCGAACGGAGGCAAAGGTTCGATCTTTCGGCGACTTGGGACGTAGTCTTTCGTCGCCGGATCCCAAACGACATCGATGGTCGTAAATAAATCGTAGTCCCAACTGTCTTCATTTTCCTCCGGGCTTAACCAATCCTTAATATTATCAAGCAAGGATGCCCGCGGCGTCGCCGGATACTCGATGCCCTTAGGGGACGCTAAAAGCTGCGGGATTTCGACGGCGGCGACCTGTTCGTCTAAGACAATCGGCTTAATCCATTTCGGGGTAAGCTCGGGCGCAATACCATTAAGCAAGCAACCAACCGTAACCGCCAAGGTAAGCAGTACGCTAGCCGAGATAATGAAAATGAGATCCTTACGAGGAGTGTTCATGGCTGGTAGGCTTATTTCTTGGCTTCGCCCTCAGGCGGAGCTGGTTTTTCGTCAGGGATACTAAGGTAGTCGATTTGGACGATGAACTCGGAGGGAGTTTCTTTAAAGACGAGCGTTCGCACATCCTTGGGCGTGGCACCTGAAGTCCGGGCTTTGCTCGCGCTGGCCGCCGTATCTTCAGCAAAGAACCCAGGGAGGTTAGTCACGGCCGGAGCCGTAGGAGCACCAGGCGCGGCGATGATGCCGATGGCTTTGGTGATTTCTGGGCTGGGGAGGCGGACCTCCACGGCGGTGATGGCGAAAGCCCGTCCGGAATTTCTTATTTTATTAACAAAGGTTCGCAGGGTCGGGGTCGTTCCCGCAAAGCGCAGCCGGAAGGATAAGGTCTCGACCAGGCCCATGCGGTCAAAGGTGCGGGTCGGGAAAAATTCGTCGTTTTCATTCCGGCTGCTTTCATTCTCGGGGCCATAGGTACCGGCACCTGGTTTACCTTCTGGAATCAACACGTAAGTCTCGACTGGCTCACGGTCAACCGAGAGCAGGAGCAGCGGTGACGCCGCCGGGCGCGATTCTACCAATTGGCGGTAAAGGAAATCGATGATTAGCCGCTGCTGGTCGACCCGCTGGAATTCGCGCTTAGGCGAGGTGCCAGGGTTGCGGATATAACGGCGGAAGCCGAAGTCGCATTGATCATTAGGCAAAATCTTTACGTCGTGGTCGACCGCCAGCTTCTTCCATTCGTCAACCGACTGCTTCAACGTCGCATTCAACTCGTTGGAATTAGTGGATTGTTTGCCACGAATAATCAGCTCCGGATTGCTCGCGATGCTGGTACGCAAGGCCGCCAACTGTTCGTTCAAGTCTGCCAAGTCCTTAGCCGCATTCTTGACGTTATCATCCGTCAGGGAAATCGCCCGGTCGTCATGGGCGAAGACATGTCCGGCCAGAAGCGCCGCAGTCTCCTTCTTGACCTTTTCCAGGGCCAAAGCCGTCTTGCTATGGTCGAGCACGGAAACCACGGCGTAGTATAATCCGGCAATGAAGACCAACCCAACCAGGGAAAGCCCGACGTAAAAAAGTTTGTTTTTCTTGAAATTGTCCATCTTAGAGAGCTGTGTCCTTACGGATGACCAAAGTTAAGGTGATTTTGGGAGAGTTAGCCGGGTTGAAATTCTGCTTGATGTCAGCGTCGGGAATTTCCGCGATGAACGGCGACTTGCGCAGGACCGCGAGCAACTCTTGTTCGCGGGTGGAATAAGGCTTCTTGGCGAAATTCGAGCCCGGTGAAATTTCAGGCAAAAGGAAACGCGCCGTGAGGACGATTTTGGTGACTTCGACGGGCGGTACCACAACCGTCCCAGGTGGCGAAGGCTCGACGGACGTGACGGCTGGGGGCACGACGCGCTTGACCTCGAGTTCTTCAATCCACGTATTCTTACAGCTGGAGACGCGAGACTGGAGGTCGGACAGGAAGGCGGGCCAATTAGGCCGACTCAGCGCCACATCCTCTAATTTTTTGTTAATCGCAAAAACTTCCGTGGCCTTTTTTCGTGTTTCTTCGATCGCGGCCTGATGGCCTCCCAACTCGGTTTTGCGCTTTACCAATTTGGCGGAAAGTTCTCGGTTAGTATCTGCGCCCTTATCAAATGCCCACCAAATCGGCCAAGGAATCAAGGCCATCAGAAGGGCGGCGACCAATAAACCCGGCTTGCGACCATCAAAGGCAAGCTGGGCCGCGATATCGCGGGGGATTAGGTTAACCCCCGTCACATGCGTGAGCACCAATCGAGCGGCTTCACCGATAACTTCCGAAATTTGGTGACGGGCGCGCTGCATGTTCTCCGGATCAACATCGGCACCGAGGGCCAAGACAGAGGAGGGATCAAAAGGCTCAACGGGCATCCGCAAGGTTTCGCAGAGTTGCTCTGAAAGGCCCGAGACCAGCGAACCACGACCGGTCAGCAAAATGCGGGTGGGCTGACGGCCGGCGGTTCCGCGACGCACATTGATCAACCGACGATTGATATCTTGGGTTAAGCGGCGAATGAAGCTTTGGGCATTCGCCTGCAGGATGGCGACCTGTGGGTCCGACTCCGGCAAATGGATGACACCCGAATAATAGCCGACCTTGATGGCTTCGGCATTCATGAAGGGTTGCCCGGTATTATCGGAAACACCCTGGGTCAGGAGATTACCGCCGATATTGGCCGTCTGGATATTGGAACCGCTTGGGCCGATGAAACTGAGGGTGGTCGAACGGGCGCCGATGTTGATGATCAGCACTTCTTCCGTAGCCGAACCGCCGGCCAGCAGGAAGGCCTGGCTGTCGAGCAACGGAGCGGCCTGAACAGATAATGGCCGCAGGCCAGTGGCGGCAACGAGGTTGGCAATCTTGCTCGCCATCTCGGTGCGCAGAGCAAAAAGGAGGACCTCGGCCTCAACCCCGTCGGAGGCCATCACCTGGCTATCCCAAATTACCTCATTAAGTGGGTAAGGAATGGCATTCTGCGCTTCAAAGGCGACGATCTGAGCCTGACGTTGGCGCTCAACCTGAGGCACCTTCAAAGATTTCTGGAGGAGCAGAAAGCTTGGAGCGATGACCGTGACTTGTCCCGAAATGCCGTAAGTGGTGACCAGGTTGCCCAAAGCACCCATCGCTGTGTTCAGCCACTCGTCGTCATTAGTCAGACCGGGGGCGATTTCTTCGACGTAAAATTTTTCAAGCACCAACCCTTTGGATTGGACGCCAAAAAGTGAGACCGAGACATGTGACGCGGCGAGGTTTACAATAGTGGCCTTCTTCTGGCTCATACAAAAGTCAGTAGTTTATGGGTTAATTAGCGAGTAGGCACGTCCTCGCGGATAAACTCCGGCGAAGGCGGTACGACCACGGTATCCGCATAAAGAACCAGATACTGCGGGCGCAAGATCCCGGCCGAAACGCCGACTCCGCGATCAGCAGCGTCTTTGGCGTTATCAAAATCAGCTTTTTTGGAAATATCCTTATGAACAGCCCGGGCATGATCGGCGGCGATCTTCCCAGCGGCGTCAAATAAAGGGACTTCATTGCCGCCGACCTCAATTTGGACGAAATAATAGTCAGGCTCCTTGTGCAGGACGTCGCGCTTGACGATATCTCCGGGCAGGTAAAAAACAACGGAGCGAGGCTGCTGCACTTCCATGGTCAAAACCGTCGCGCTCGCTCGATAGTAATTCCAGTCTTTGGCATCTTTAGAGGCATTCTTGTAAATTTGCGTCACGGTTACTTTTATTTTATCCACATAACGCTTGTTCACGATGGCTTTCGGATCGGCGCTGGCGGGGTTATAGTTCGCTTGCAATTCAACCTGCATCCGATTCCAGGGGTAGATTTGACCGCCCAATTTAGTTTGGGTGAATTTCACATCTTTTACAGAGACGGGGGCCTTGGAACCCGCTCCTTTGACCGGCGTAGTTTCATCCCCCTTGGCGGCTTGGCCAAAGGCACCCAAGGTGGTGGTGAGTACCGCTAAAATAATAGCGGAAATAACTCGGAAATGGGGCATGGGGAGTTCTTTGTTAGTCGGCATTCCTCCTCTGGCAAATGCAAAAGAAGGAACTAAAGTTACAGTCAGTAACTGCAAATAACTTGCAATTGGTAGCTGTTTTGCTACGCCCTTTCTCCTGTGCTTCGGCTTACCTATTTAATCTTAATCTTGTTAAGTCCTCTACCTGGTTGGGGAAATGATTCTCCAAGCAAAGCGGGGGGGGTGATTTCCAGCTTCACCATTCCTGGTGACTGGGTCGCCAGTATTCTTCCTGCCCCATATAGACACCGGAGCCTTGTTCCGGAGCGAAGCGAGCTCCATGGCTATCAAATCAACGCTACTGACGCCCGAGATCTGGCAAAAGCTGAACTCATCGTCGGTTTGAGCCCAGAGCTTGAGCCCTGGCTGGCTGACTGGGTTAAGGCAAACCATCGGGAGGATGCCACCCTCTGGTTAACCCTGGAATCTAAGCCCACCATCCAGGCCATAGGTAATCAAACCGCGCCAGACCCACACGTCTGGACAGATCCAATCCTGGTACTAAAAATTATCGGAAAATTACGCGACAAGCTCCAATCTTTATACCCACAGGCAAGCATGGAAGATTCTTATAATCAGTTAGTTAAAGATGTCATAGCCGTTGATAACATCCTTCGTAGCTCTTTTGCCTTAATTCCGGCAAAGCAACGCCGGATCATCACCCAGCATGCCAACCTTGGGCCTTTTGCGCATCGCTACGGACTGACCGTGGCTTCGACAATCTTACAGAGCACTTCAACTGAGGCAGCCGACCCCTCGGCGAAGCAGTTCTCCCAGCTTCTTGAAACCATCCGAAGCCAGGGGGTTAGGGTCGTGGTGGTCGACGACGGCCAAAACGATACGATTGCTCAGCAACTTTGCCGAGACACCGGATTACCGCCTCCGCTTCAACTTTCCTTTGAATTCTTGGAGCCCAAAGGCCTGGAAGGTGGCACTTGGGCAGGCATGATGCTTAGAAATGGCCGAATACTTCAAGCCGCACTCTTAAAACCATGAGCCTTATTTTCCCTCCATGGCTTCAACGCGTTAATGATGCGCCCCTAGAATTACTTCCAACCCTACCCTACGCTTCAGTCGAAAAAGCCCCTTGTCAGGGTAACGCCGTGCAAGCCGCGAATCTGTCAGCATCCGCAAGGCCTGATGGTCACCTCGCCTTCGAACAGGCCACCTTTGAGATTCCTTGCGGCTGCCGGGCCGCTCTCATCGGGCCTAACGGCTCCGGAAAATCAACGGTCCTCCGCGTCTTGGCCGGACTGATCAAGCCCCGATCAGGGGAGGTCCAAGTTATAGGTTCGCCTCCCGCACTGGGTCGAAGCCGCGTGGCCTACCTCTCCCAACGTCCAACCTTCACGGAGAATTTCCCTCTTCAACTCCGTCGGCTGGTCCAGATGGGAACCTACGCCCACCACGGGTGGTTCGAGGAATGCCATCACGGCAATCAAAGCGTCGACCACGCCCTCGACCTCATGGGGCTCACTGATTTAGCTGATCGCCCCGTCCATACGCTTTCAGGAGGCCAGCTCCAACGCGGCCTGCTGGCCCGTGCCACCGTGCAAGGCGCCGAAATCCTGCTGCTGGATGAACCCTATGCGGCGCTGGATCAAGCCAGTCGCGATATCGTCGAAAAATTCCTATTCGAACAAGGCCACGCTTTCACGGTCATCATGGCCACACATGACCCGGCCGACTCACGTCGGTTTGATCGCATCTTGGAAATCAGAAATGGCACCGTCACCACCACCCA
>CAINMU010000040.1 GCA_903850885.1 uncultured Opitutia bacterium
CGGCGACAAGAAGCTCGTCTGGGGCTTCGAAGCCAAGGTCGGCGATAAGGCCGTCGCCAAAGGCGCCTTGACCACCGTCTACGCTTGGCGCGAAGGGCAGGGGCCGATGTCGGCTGCCCTCGTGCCGCTCGATATCAAGACGGCGCTGCAAAAACATTTCGGTGTGTGATGGCCGACGCGGCGAACCAGTCGGGAGGCGTTTCCCGGATCGGCTTGGCCGTCTTGGCTCTCGCCACCTTGCTCTGGTCTGCGATGAGTTTCGTGCCTCCAGGGCCTTTGCATGCGGACGAGGCTGTGCAATGGTCACTCGCCAAGGAGCTCGCTGAGGGCACGCCTTATAGTTCGAATCAGGATAAGTTCCACGGGCCGACGCTGGCCACCGTCCTGCTCATCTCGGCCAAGCTGACGGGCACCGCGCCGATGGATATGAACGAACATTATCTCCGCAGCGTCGTCTCGATCTTTCTCGGGCTCATGGCGGCCGCGGCCCTCATCCTGCCAGGTATCGGTCGGTCAGCCCGTTATGCTACCGCCGCTTTCTTGGTGCTCACGGGAGGCTGCACGCCGTTTGGCTATTACTACGTTCAGGAGATGCTTCTGGTCGCAGGCTTCGTCTGGGGCGTGTCCCTGTGGATGCGCGCCGAAGGGTCGCCGCCTGATTCCCGATGGTGGGTGCTCTCCGGTGCGGCTTTTGGTTTCGCCCTCGCCTGCAAGGTCGCCGCCGCGGCTTACTTGTTTCTGTTCATCGTGGCCTTGCTGCTGCTACGTCGGTTCGTCCCCGACCGCCGCTGGCTTCGTTTCGGTTTTGGCTTGGTCGCTTCGTGGGCATGTTTCCAATCCGTCGGCTTCACGGATCTCGATGGCCTGCGGACCTGGTGGGTCCAGTTGGCCAGAGCCCTCGGCGTCGCCAGCGGCCATTCTGAAGATACCTTGCTCGCCGCCAGTCTCGCGCCGTGGGGCTGGGCCGCGGCTTGGTTGGCGGCCTTCGCGTTCGCCCGCTCCGGGCTTTCCCGCGTCGCCTGGCGTAACCCGCATGAGGCCGACCTGCCGTGCCTGGTGGCCGTCCTCGTTTTCCTGTTTCACCTCGCCTTGCCCTACAAGACGCCGTGGCTCCTGCTGCTGACCTTCTCGCTACCCCTGACGCTCGCGTTACCGTATCTTCTGGTCGGACGAACCGTACGGGCGGTGGTGCTCGCCCCCGCCTTAGTGACGGTCGCCCTGATGGCCCAGTCGTCGCTATCTTCGCATTCCCGGACGAGGGCCGAAGTCCCTGACTTCCAGCCCAAGGTCGCGAATATGGCCAAGGCTTACGGCGACAAGTTCTACATCGCTGTCGAAGGCGGGCATTATTGGCCGCTTCCGTATTATCTCCGGGCTTACCGGGTCGGCTATGGTGATTTCCCACAGGCCGCCAAGGCGCCCCTTCGCCTGATTCCGGCGACCGATACCAGCGAGCCGGCCGTGCCAGGGTATGCTGTTTCCATGCTGACCCTTCGCGAGGGCGGCGACCGGTATTGGGTGCTGGTTGCCAAAGGCTACGAAAGCGTTTTCATCGGCAAGTAAGCCATGGAAGAAACCCCTGTCATCCACAACTTCTCGCACGAGGCCTTTGGCTCCCGTTTCTGGGTCCGGATCGCCGCGGAAGACGGCGTCTACGCGCGCAACGCTGCCGAGGCTCTCTTCCAGCTCCTCGACGACCTGGATTTCCAGACCGACCTCCGTC
>CAINMU010000041.1 GCA_903850885.1 uncultured Opitutia bacterium
CGCCGTTGATCCGAAGGAGTTACCGTTCTCGCAATGCGAACGGACGGCTCGGAGAGCCGTCCCTACCCGATGCAGGGGGCACTCAAAGGGAAACCGGAGACCGGATGATTAGCTGGGGTGGATTCATTTCAGGTGACGGGTGACGGCCGTCTGGGCATCGGCGGTTCGGGAGTCAGCGCTTCGGCCATCAGCCATCGGCTTCGGGTTCCTGCGGCCGTCCCCCGAAGGGCCGATGCCTGAACTCCCGGTTCCCGTGCCCGTCACCTGTCACCCTTCAGCAATTTGTACCCCAGCATCCTTCCCGGTTTCCGGTCTCCCTTTGTCTCTCTGCCTTTCCTGCCCCTACCCCTAGCCCTGTTCCCTTCGCTATTGTTTCCCGCCCCAGCATAAGCCAACTTAGGGGTCGTGGCAGTCCTCTGCCATCCTCTTTCCCTTGTCCCTCCGTTGCCTCATCACCGCCGGCCCCACGCGCGAGTTCTTCGACCCGGTGCGCTTCGTGAGCAATCCGTCGACGGGCAAGATGGGTTTTGCTTTGGCGGCGGCGGCCCAGCAGGCCGGGTGGACGGTAGATCTCGTGGCGGGCCCCGTGGCACTGCCCGAGCCGGCGGGCGTCGTGCTTTACCCGGTCGTCACCGCGGCCGAGATGTTGCGTCAGACGGACGCACTGTTCGGCGCCTGTGATATTTTAATTATGACCGCGGCCGTCAGCGATTGGCGACCCAAGGTCCGCCACCCCGAGAAGCTGAAGAAGCAAGGGCAGGCGCTGACGGTGGAGTTCGAGCCGGTCCCGGATATCTTGACCACCTTGGCCGCACAGCGGCGTCCGGGGCAACTATTGGTTGGTTTCGCCGCCGAGACCGAAGACGTCGAAGCGAACGCGCGCGCCAAGCTTGACCGAAAGAAAGTCGATTTCATCGCAGCGAATTCGGTTGCCGGACCGGACGGGGCTTTTGGCGCCGAAACCAATCGCCTGATTGTCTTGGGCGCCGACGGGTTCCGTCAGGTCTTGGGTCCGGCGACCAAGACGGTCCTCGCCCAGCAATTGATCGCCCTTTTGCTTCAGCACCTGACCGTGCGCGCCCGCTGATATGTCGCACCGCCCTTTCAGTTCCTTAGCCCGCGTCTTAGGTCGGATTGATGATCTGGATGCCCAGAACCTCGCGATCCTGGCCCGCCGCCTCGAACGCGAGCGCGCTTTGATGGAGACGGTCTTGGATACCTTGCGCGAAGGCGTGCTTGTCATGGCCCATGACGGCTCGATCGAATATGCCAACACGGCTGCGGTCCAATTATTGGGCGTGAGTGGCGAGCTGATCAACGGCGCCGAACTTCGCCGGATTTCTCCCGATATCGCCTTGGCTTTGGAATTGCCGGAATCCGTGGGGGCTTTGACGCGTGAGCTTGAAGTGCGTTATCCCGAGCCACGTCTACTCCGCTTGCATCTGACGCGGGTAGGGGACGCCCAAGGGGCCGAGCGCGCTCGTCGCGTCGCCGTGCTGAGCGATGTCACCAAGGAGCGCGTGCAGACCGAAGACCGTATCGAAAGCGAGCGCATCGATTCCATCGTCACGTTGGCGGCCGGCGTCGCCCATGAGGTCGGCAATCCGCTCAACGCCATTGGGATTCATCTGCAACTTCTGCAACGCGAAGCCGCGAAGCTCGGCGATTCGCCGGCCGCGGTCAAAGTCCGCAAGGCGGCAGAGGTCTGTCAGGGTGAGATCGCCCGCCTGGACGGCATCGTACGCGATTTTCTGGGCGCCGTCCGGCAAACCCCGCCCAACCTGGCCGATACTGATCTGGTAGCGTTGGTAGCCGAAGCGATGAACCTCTTGCGCGACCAGATGGAACAGCTCGGTGTCCGGGTTTCGGTCGATGTGCCCGAAGAAATCCCGCTGATCTTGGGCGACCGCAATCAAATCAAACAGGCCTTGTTCAACGTGATGAAGAACGCGCTTGAGGCCATGGATCGCGGGGGCGACATCCATGTCCGCCTGACGTCGGACGACGAATGGGTCGTCCTGGCGATCGCCGATACCGGCGTCGGCATCCCCGCCGACAAGCTCACCCGCGTGTTCGACGCCTACTACACCACCAAGGCCTCGGGCGGCGGCATCGGCATGCTGGTCTTATTAAGAATATTACGCGCCCATGGCGGGACGGTTGACATTCAGAGCACGCCCGAGGTGGGTACGACCGTGACCTTGCGTTTCCCGTTGAAGAACCGGCGGGTACGCACCTTGGACGCACCGCGGGCTTGAAACTTTCCCCTCGTTAGATTGTCTACTTTTCATCCCCCTATGCTCCGACTCAGCCTTTTATTTCTCCTTAGCCCTACCTTGCTCTTGGCCCAAGACAAGGAGCTGCCGCTGGTCCTACCTAAATCCGTGGCCATGGGCACGCCTCGCCCTTTCAAGATTTCCAACCTCGAGCCGGTTAGTAAAGGTCCACGGGTTTTACCCAAGGTCCCTGCTGCCGCGCAAAACCTGGCGAAGGGTTGCGTCGTGACGTCGAGCGCCAAGGAAGCGAATGCTGGTGACTTCTCCTACCTGACGGATGGCGATAAGGGGGGCGAAGAAGGTTTTGAAGTCGAGCTGCCCCGCGGAGCGCAATGGATGCAGATCGATCTGGCCAAGCTGGGCGAGATCCACGCCATCGCCTTGTGGCACTTCCACCGCGAACGTCGGGTCTACCTGGACGTCGTCGTCCAGCTTTCGAACGATTCCCAATTTAAGAAAGACGTCGTGACGGTCTATAACAACGACGCCGAGAATGAGCTTGGGCTCGGGAAGGGCTCCGATTATTCTTATTATGAATCGAACGAAGGCCGGGTTATGCCGGTCTCCGGCGTCAAGGCGCGTTACGTCCGCTTCTACTCCAAGGGCAATTCGGCGGCGCCTTCGAACGATTATGTCGAAGCGGAGGTCTGGGGCGTGCCGGCCCAATAGGCCTTCGGCTGACTTTGCTTGAATCGCTCCGGGTTATCTTCACCTTGTAGGGCGTGAAGGTCATCCGAGCCAAGTCCGCGGGGTTTTGTTGGGGCGTCGAACGCGCCATCGATATCGCCCGCGAATATGCCCAGAAGGGTCGGCACCCCGTCTACACCGATGGTCCGTTGATTCATAACCGCCAGATGATGGAAGTGCTTACGGGCGAAGGTATTCGCGAAGTGGGCGATTACAGCAGCCAAGCCCAGCTCGAAGTCGTCAAGGCGGCGGATGACCAAGCGGTCATGGTGGTCCGGGCGCACGGTATCTCGCCTGAGCGTCGTGCTTATCTCAAATCCCTGGGCATGGAATTTCGCGACGCGACCTGTCCGGATGTCGGCATCATCGCCGGCAAGGTGCGGATGCACGCCAAGAAGGGTTTTAAGACAGTGATTTTCGGCGACCCGAAGCATCCCGAGGTCATCGGTCTGCTTGGCTATGCCGAAGGGCATGGACACGTCATCACATCCGTGGCTGAAATCGATGCGCTGCCGGATCTTGGTGCGCAGGTCTGCATGGTCTCGCAGTCGACAATGTTCACCGATGAGTTTGAGAAACTTGCCGCCCATCTGAAAAAGCGCGTTCCGAGCGCCTTGATATTTGATACCATCTGCGGGGCGACCAAAGATCGGCAGGCTGACGTGGTCGAGCTGCGCCGTCAGGGGTGCGAGGCGATCGTCGTCATCGGCGGCCGTCATTCGGCCAATACCGTGAAGTTGGCCAAACTGGTGGAGTTGCAAGGGTTGCCCTGCTTCCATGTGGAAACTGCCGCCGAACTCGATTTTAAGGCGGTGTCGCGGTATCAAGTGGTCGGCGTGACGGCCGGTGCCTCGACCCCCGCTTTCTTAATCGATGAGGTATGCCAGCGGTTAGAGGCCTTGATTTAAGGCTGATTGTTGCGGGGGAATAAGGGGGTCGTTCCAATTATTACACATAATTATTATAGAGTTGGGTTACAGACGACTTGCGCCCGAGGCTTCCGCTGGTAGAGTGTGTTTAATTATGAACATATTCCCGATAGTGCTTGGCTTGGCCGTGGTGGCGTTGCTCGCCGGTTTTATCGCCGTCGGCATGTATAATGGGCTCATTGAGCTCCGTAACCTCTTTCGTAACGCCTTCGCCCAAGTCGACGTGCAGCTTAAGCGTCGCCACGACCTAATCCCTAATCTCGTTGCCTCGGCCAAGGGTTACATGGCGCACGAAAGCGGCACCCTTACGGCCGTAATCGAGGCCCGGGCCAAGGCCACGCAGGCCAATGTGCGTTTTGCCGGCAACCCTGGCGACCCGGCGGCGATGAACGACGTCATCAAGGCGGAATCCGGTCTGAGCGGCGCCTTGGGTCGCCTGATGGTGGTTTCAGAACAATATCCCGACCTGAAGGCCGACGCCACCGTGCGCAGCCTGATGGAGGAATTGGCCTCGACCGAAAATCGGATCGCTTTCGCGCGTCAGGCTTACAACGACGCCGTCCTTTTTTATAATACCGGCCGCGAGACTTTCCCTCGCGTATTCATCGCCAACGCTTTTGGTTTCACCGTCGCCGAGTTCTTTAAGGTCGAAAGCGAAGCCGAGCGCGAAGCTCCGAAGGTTTCTTTCTAAGCTGAAGTCGGCCCATGGCGGTGACGATGAATTTCTTCCGGGCGCAGGACGAGGCCCGCGGACGCACGACCAAGTTGGTCGTGCTTCTGGTTTTGGCGATACTCGTGCTCGCTGGCTCGTTCTACGTGCTGGCGGTGCTCGGCCTCGAGCCCGGTGAACCCGAGTGGTTCCAGCCCAAGCTCTTCTTAGCAACTTCCGGGGTCGCGCTCGTGGTCATTCTGGGCGGAAGCCTGCTCCGCATCGCCGAGCTTTCTAAAGGGGGCGGTGCGATCGCCGAACGCCTCGGCGGCCGCTTGGTCGGGGCGAATACAATCGACCCCGCCGAACGCCGCTACCTCAACGTCGTGCAGGAGATGGCCCTCGCGGCCGGCCTGCCCGTACCGCTATGTTACGTGATCGACAGCGATCAAACGATCAATGCTTTCGCGGCTGGCAATACGCCGCAGGATGCCGCAATCGGCGTGACACGTGGCGCCCTTGCGAACCTCAGCCGTGATGAATTGCAGGGCGTCATCGCCCATGAATTCAGCCATATCGGTAACGGCGATATCAAGCTGAGTTTGCGCATCATCGGCGCGGTCGCTGGGCTGACCGCGCTGGCCCAGCTCGGTTATATATTTATCCGCTTAGGCTTGTCTTCGAGTTCCGATCGAAAAGGTGGCGTCTGGCCGCTCGCGGTGGCCGGATTGGTCGTCGTCCTCATCGGCTTCGGCGGGGTATTTTTCGCCCGTCTTATCCAGGCTTCCGTCTCGCGTCAGCGCGAATACCTCGCCGATGCGTCGGCGGTGCAGTTTACGCGCCATCCGCTCGGTTTGTCTTCAGCCCTGAAAAAAGTAGCCGGTCTTTCGGGGGCCAGCCGTGAGACTACGACTGCGGACCTGGAGTCGCAGCATCTGTTTTTCGCTTCCTCGGGTGGATTTCTAAACTTCCTTTTCTCCACGCACCCGCCGATTGGTGATCGGATCAAGCGCATCGACCCCGCCTTCGATGGTATCATTCCAGATATTGTCTCGGCCCAGGTCGCGTCGTCCGAACCAACGGCTGGTTTCGCGCCTGCATCGCCCGCGGTTCCGCCGCCTTTACCGTCAGCTTCACGCGCCCTGCCGACCGATTTACAGATTCAGGATGCCGTCGGATTTCACGGGACGATTCCGGCCGAGCTGCGTGACGCTTCACAGGACCCCGTCAGCGCGATGGGCTTGGTGCTCGGGCTGATTTTGCGCCGCGATGCTGGGTTGCGCACGGCCCAGCTTGAGAAAGCCAGCAGTCTTGCTGGTGGCGAAGTCGCCCGTGAAGCCAAAAAATTCGAACCCCTTCTCCGTGACTTACCAGCAGGTTCGCGCCTCCCGTTGCTCGACCTCTCGATGCCGGCGTTACGCCTGCTTTCGGCTGAGCAACAAGCCTTGTTCCGCCTCGCCCTCGAAAAAGTCGGCTACGATGCGGATGACGGTCTCATCGTCTTGCTCATCCAGGCGTCCATGCGCCGTTATCTTTCGAAGGAGAAGAACCCCGCGTCCCGTGTCGGCGATCTGCCGGCGGCCTGCGGCCTCGTCCTCTCCGCGGTCGTCCAGACTTCGAGTGAGACTCCTGCGGCGCAGGTTGAGGCTTATCAGTTGGGTGCCGGCTTACTTGGATTGCCTGGCCTTAGTTCGACCATGATTGCCGCTGAGCAGGTCGATTTGCAAAAGGTCGACGAAGCCTTGGGCGTGATCGCTGGTCAAGCGGTCTACGACCGCCGCAAATTCGTACGTGCGTGCGGCGCAGCCATGCTCAACGACGGCAAGGCCGAGGAAGCCGAGATTGAAATCGTCCGCGCCGTCGCCGATTCGCTCGGGATTAGTTTCGCGACAGGTGTCGGCAGGTAGACGCGAAGGTAGGGACAGCACCCCGTGCTGTCCTGATGTCTTGTTAGGTAGGGTTGAGCGCCCTCGCTCAACCGTGGCTGACCAAGGGTGGTCAGCCCTGCCATCGGCCGCCCTGCGGCGGCCGGAGGACAGCACGTGGTGCTGTCCCTACCTAACACTTACCCGGCGATCAGCGACTCGCCGGTCATCTCGGCCGGCTTCGGCAGGCCCATGAGGGCGAGCAG
>CAINMU010000042.1 GCA_903850885.1 uncultured Opitutia bacterium
CGCCGCTTTGCCTCCCTTGCCCACCGGTCAACTTGTCAACTTGCCAGCTAGTTTGCCTCTCTGGCCAACCGGCCAACTGATCAACCAATCAACTTGCTAATCTGCCAGCTAATTTGTCTCTCTGGCCAACCGGCCAACCGATCAACGAATCAACTTCTTAATCGGCCTTCAGCCTCTCTGGCCAACTGGCCAACCGATTAACCAATCAACTCTGTAGCCTACTCTCAGCCTCTAATCAGTCTTCCGTCAACTCCTCTTCACAATGTCCTCCTCTCTTTGCGTTCTCGGCCTAGGTTATATCGGCCTTCCTACCGCTTCAATCTTTGCGACCAAAGGTCGGCAGGTACTCGGCGTCGATGTCGTCCCCTCCGTGGTCGAAACAATCAACAGCGGCCGCATTCATATCCAAGAACCAGATCTCGATGTGCTTGTACGAGCGGCCGTTCAATCCGGCTATCTCAAGGCTGCGCTTAAGCCCGCCGCCGCTGACACCTTCATCATCGCGGTGCCGACCCCTTTTTCCGTGACCGCCAGCGGTGCCCGGATTCCTGATTTAAAATACGTCGAAGCCGCCGCTCGTTCGGTCGCCCCGGTGGTCGGGGCCGGAAATCTGATTATCCTCGAATCGACTTCGCCGGTCGGCACGACCGAAAAGATCAAAGTCTGGATCGATGACGAATTGTCCAAGCTGGGCCGCAAGGTCGACGGTCTGCTCTATGCGCATTGTCCCGAACGTATCTTACCCGGGCAGATGCTGAAGGAACTGGTTTCCAACGACCGCATTTGCGGCGGGCTTACCCCCGAGGCTTCCGAGAAATCTAAGGCGCTCTACGAAATCTTCTGCACCGCGCAGATTTTCCTGACCGACGCCCGGACGGCGGAATTGGCTAAGTTGACCGAAAACGCTTTCCGCGACGTCAATATCGCCTTCGCGAATGAGCTCTCGTTGATTTGCGACCGGCTCGACATCAACGTCTGGGAGCTCATCCGGCTGGCGAATCGGCACCCGCGCGTAAAAATACTTTCTCCCGGTCCGGGTGTGGGTGGTCACTGTATCGCCGTCGACCCATGGTTCATCATCGATGCCGCCCCCGCCGAAGCACGCCTGATGCGCACGGCCCGCGAGGTCAACGATAGTAAGCCGCATTATGTTATCGCTCAGGTGCGCGCCGCCGCCGCACAGCAGAAAAATCCGGTCATCGCCTGCTTGGGCTTGGCGTTCAAGGCGAACGTGGATGATCTGCGCGAATCTCCCTCGTTGGAAATCGCCGAACACCTCGCCGCCGAGGGATTCAAATTATTAGCCGTCGAACCAAATATCCAAAGTTTGCCTGCGCGTCTGGCAGGGAAGGCAGAATTGGTCTCGCTCGACGAGGCCGTCTCTCGCGCTTCCATTATCTTGGTCTTGGTCGATCATCGTGGTTTCGGTTCGTTGACGTTAGCCCAGCTCGCCGGCAAGGCCTTGGTCGATACCCGCGGACTGGTGAAATGAAAGAGCGGTAGGGGCAGCACCGCGTGCTGCCCTAGTTGCCTTGAGGTAAGGGCGCGACTGCGTCGCGTCCGTAGGCGAACAATCTTTATAGAGTCTGATAACCTAGCCCATCTCTTCGTGCCTTACGTTGTGAACGGACGCGACGCAGTCGCGCCCCTACCTTCGGGCCTCTCTCTGGCCAACGAATCAACTTGTTAATCGGCCTCTGACCTCCCTTGCCCACCGGTCAACTTGTCAACCGGCCAGCTAATTTGTCTCTCTGGCCAACTGGCCAACCGGCCAACTAATCAACCAATCAACTTGCTAATCAGCCTTCTGACCTCCCTTGCCCACCGGTCAACTTGTCAACCGGGCAGCTAATTTGTCTCTCTGGCCAACCGACCAACCGGCCAACTAATCAACGGGTCAACATGTTGCCCCAGCCTCTAGTCAATCGGCCTCTCTCAACCCTCGTCTCTTGCTCCTTCCGCTTCTCCATCATCTCGGTCCGCGATGGCTTGCCCAACGAACCTGGTTTGCGTTGGAACGGAAGTTGGGCCTGCTGGCTAAACGTTCGCCGCAACTTCCCTGGGCGAGTTTCGGATCTGCGAAAACTAATCCAGCTTGGAGGGTTCAGTCGCCGTCGTTACCGATCACCAAACTCAACCGAACTTTTCTCGCCCCCCACCTCGAAGCATGGGCTTTGGCGAGCGGTCACTCTCCGGTCGCCGAAGCGGAGGCGATGGCTCGCGGGCAATTCCGGATTTTTTCCCACACCTTTAGTGATTTAGGTTATCCCCCCCAATGGGCGAAGAACGTCCTCACGGGCCAGACGCTTTCGAGCAGCGCGCATTGGACGAAAAGTAGCGATGCCGGGGCGGATGATATCAAAGGCGTTTGGGAGGTCTCGCGTTTCTCATGGGCGTTCACCCTCGTCCGAGCCTGGGCACTCGATGGCGAGGCCCGCCACGTCGAGCTCTTCTGGAAGTTAGTCGAAGATTGGATGGAAAAAAATCCGCCCAACCGTGGGCCGAATTGGATGTGCGGCCAGGAAGCCGCCCTCCGCTTGATCGCCTTCACTTATGCGCTGCAAGCGTTCCGCTATCATCCCGCGACGACCGACGAGCGCGTGTTACTGGGGGCACGTTTCGCCGATGCGACGGCCCGCCGTATCTTAGTTCATTTCGATTACGCGCTTTCACAGTCTAATAATCACGGGATTTCCGAAGCCCTAGGCCTCTTGACCGCGGGCACGTTTTGGCCCGAGTTGTCCGCCGCCGCTTCCTGGCGCCAACAGGGCCTACAAGCCCTCGAAGCACAGGTCGCAAATCTTGTCGCCGACGATGGTGGCTTCAGCCAGCACTCCACCAACTATCACCGGTTGTTCTTACAGTTGATGACTTGGGGCGAGCTCGTCCAACGAGCCGCCGGCACAACTTTGCCGGCCGCAACGCGACAACGCGTAAGCCAAGCCGTCCGCTTCCTGCTGTCTTTAATGGCAGCCGATGGAACGGTACCGCGCTACGGGGCCGACGATGGGGCTAACCTTTTTCAATTAAGCGGCTGCGGTTACGCTGATTTTAGGCCAGCCCTGGGAGTAGCGGCCGCACTTTTTCTCGGTGAACGTTTACCCGCCGGTCCGTGGGACGAAGCTGCGATATTTTTATTAGGCCCGCTCCCCGCCAGCGCCGGCTCGGAACTAGCTTTCACTTACGACCACCCGACCTCGGGCGTCTCATCCTTGCATCATGCGCGCGGTACGGCGTTCTTTCGCGCTCCGACAATCTTTCGACACCGTCCCGCCCACGCCGATCAATTGCATGTTACGCTGCGCTGGGATAATGAGTGGATCACCGAAGATCCGGGCACTTATTCTTATAATGCCCCAGGGGTGATGAATGGGCTGGCTGGGGCGCGCTATCATAATGTCGCGACCTGCAACGGTCTCGATCCGATGAAAAGGGCAGGGCGATTTCTGTGGCTGCCTTGGACGGCCTGCCAACGTCTTCCCGAAACTCGAGGCTACTGCGCGATGCATTCCGGCTATCCAGGGTTTGTTGCCGAGCGTCGTCTCCTGAAATTTCCCCAAGGCTTTGTAATCATCGATCGCTTGCGCGGGATGAATCGTCAACCTGGCGAATGGACGTTGCGCTGGCATGGACGTTCGCGCGCTGGCTTAGAAAAACTATCGATCGCCTGCTCGGTCGCTTCAGCAGAAAGTTGGCTGACCGCAGATGAGACTACCGGTGAGGGTTGGCATTCCGGATATTACGGTGCGAAGACCCCGTCGTATGCCCGGCGGCTGACCGCTACGGGAGAAGACATCATTTTTGTCACGGCTGTCGGTTGTCAGATTCGACTCGAGAAAGATGCCGTCATCGTCGACGGCGAAAGCATCGGAATTAATGAGTTATCGTGAGGTAGGGACAGCACCACGTGCTGTCCTAAGAGATGCATTTTCAGGTCCCGGGTCTCGGCTATCAGGAACCAGGTTCGGGTGTTCGGGTTCAGGTGCGGGTACGGGTTAGCACCCAACCACCGCAGCTATACAACCGGTCTCCGGTTTCCCTTTCAGTTTAGTACTTTGTCTCGTGGTAGGGATGCGATGACATCGCATCCGCCTGCGTAACTTTAGGACGCGATAGTGATCACGTCCCTACCTTCGGGCCTCTCCCTGGCCAACCGGCCAACTAATCAACTGATCAACTTGTTAATCGGCCTTCAGGCCTCCCTTGCCCACCGGTCAACTTGTCAACCTGCCAGCTAATTTGTCTCTCTGGCCAACCGGCCAACCGATCAACCAATCAACTCTGTAGCCTACTCTCAGCCTCTAGTCTGTTTCTCGTCCCGCCCACCGGCCCACTAATCAACTGGTCAACTTGTTAATCGGCCTTCAGCCTTCCTTATCCCTAGCCCCCTGGTCAACTGACCGGCTTATTTGCCTTAGCTGAGCCTCCTCGCCTCCGATCAACTCAGCCTCTAGTCTGTCTCTGGCCTCCCTTGCCCACCGGTCAACTTGTCAACCTGCCAGCTAATTTGCCTCTCTGGTCAACTCAGCCTCTAGTCTCCCCCCGCGCCCCCCCCTCGATGTCCACCCCACTTGATTCTGCTCGCGCTCTTTTAAAAGCCGAAGCCACTGCGCTCGCTGAATTGAGTTCCCGCTTAGACGGATCTTTCACCAAGGTCGTCGAACTTATTGCCTCGCACTCGGGTAAAGTCGTGCTCTGCGGCGTCGGTAAGTCCGGCCTCATTGGGCAAAAAATCGCCGCCACGCTTTGCAGCACCGGCACCCCCGCGATTTTCTTACACGCTTCCGATGCCGTCCATGGCGATTTAGGCATCTTGCAGTCTGGCGATCCGGTTATCTTACTTTCGCGCTCGGGAACGACGGCCGAACTGATTCGACTGATTCCCGTACTGCGTTCTTTTAAGGCGCCCTTGATCGCGATCGTGGGCAATATGCAATCGCCCATCGCCGCTCAGGCTGATCACGTGCTGGATATCGGCGCCCGGCCCGAAGCCGATCCACTGGGTCTTGTTCCGACGACCAGTGCTTTGCTGACGCTTGCTTTGGGCGATGCCTTGGCCGCCGCCCTCATGACCCACCGCGGCTTCCAGGCTGCGGACTTTGCCCGTTTTCATCCCGCTGGCCAATTGGGACGTAACTTACTGCTGACGGTCGGCGAAGTCCTGCAACCTCTGGAGCGCTGCGCGACGGCTTCACCGGGTGATTCTTTGCGCGAGACAGTTATCGCGATGACCCGCTTCCCGCACGGTGCCGCCTGCGTCTTGCATCCAGATGGTACCTTGGCCGGGTTGATTACGGATGGCGACCTGCGTCGCGCCTTAGGCCGCGGGGTCGATATCAATTCCGCCCGCGCTCAGGATATCATGACCCAGAACCCCGTCCGCGCCCACGCTCTGATGGCCCTGGGTGAAGCGGCTCGGATTATGGAAGACCGTCCTTCGCAGATTTCAGTCTTACCCGTCACGGAGGCGGCGACCCAGCGGTGTCTCGGGCTAATCCGTATCCACGATATTTACCAAGCCGGCATCGTTTAATCTCAAACTCAATTTATTCTATGAGTCATGACCCACGTTTAATTGAAAAAGCCCGCCGGGAGAGGCCGGCGCTTACGCCGCGCGAGAGGGCGGTACTGATCCTCGCGAGCGCCATCGCCATCTTGGTACCCTGGGGTTGGGGTGGGGTTGTGCTCTGGACGGTCGCGGCCGCGTTGGGCCTGACGACCGCCGCTTTACTGGCCGCCGTGGGCACCTTGATGGTCCAACGTTATGCCCTCGTGCTTTGGTTCGGCGCCATCTTGGTGGCCTTCACGCAGGTCCCGATGGACGCCGATCCGTTCACCGCGCATTGGCTGGATTATTTCGCTTTCCCGGTCGCCGCTTTCATCGGCCAAGCCGTCCCGGCTTTCCTACTTTCGGGGGATAACCGTTCGCGACCCGCGCTTAATTGTTTCCGGGACCTGATGGGGTCGATACCCTTCTGGGCGGGTATCGCGCTCTTCGCCTATATAGCTGTGCAGGGGCTTAATCCTTGGGGTACGGTCATCGAGCGGGATCTTTTCTGGCGTATCACCAAAGAAAATCCGATCAGCTGGCTGCCTTCCGGACTGAGTGCGCCTTTCCTTTCCGACGAAGATCCGGGCGGCATGAACGCCTGGCGCCTAATGATGATTATCGCAGTGCCCTGGATGTTATTCTGCGCCTTGCGCGCCGGCCTTCGCCGCCGCCGGGGTTATGTGCAGCTGGCCTGGATTGCCATTGGGGCCACGTGCGTCTTTGCGGTTTTTGCTTTATTAAACCAAAATAAACCCGGGATGGCTATCCTCGGATTCAAGATCCCGGATAATTGTACACCCTTCGGTACTTTCATTAACCGCAACCATGCGGGGGCCTATTTTTATCTGAACGCCACCTTGGCGATGGCTTTGGTCTATTGGCATATTCGTCGGGCCGGGGATGTCGCGCTGCGAGGTGGCCCGCATTTGATGGCCGCATTTCTGGCGCTCTTCCTGGCCCTCTTTGCAACCTTCACCAACAGCGTCGGGGCGATGGGCATAATTATGGCCTTAGCGTTGGTGGTGGCTCCGCTGGCTTACTTCATGGGCATGCCACGCGAATCGATGGCCTATAAGGAAGTCGCCTTCGTGACCCTCGGCGCTTTGCTCACGGTTTCGTTCATCTTTTTATTCTCGGCTAATTTCAAGGGCATGGAAAAAAAGTTTAATACGAAGGTTGCCAACTATCAGGCAGCGGGAGCAGACGATCGAGCCCCCTTGCGCCATGCGACTTTGGAAATGGCGTCAGCGGGCGGTGCGACCGGCAAGATTTGGACGGGTTGGGGCGCCGGTTCCTACCGCTGGGTCTCGCCTTATTTCCAAGCTCAGCAAAAAGAGATGCAGCATACGGATGGTCGTTTAAAAGTACGCGCGACCTATGCGCACTTCGATTGGCTGCAGTTGCTGGCGGAGATCGGGATTTTAGGGTTTATTCCTATAGCCGTAGGGTTGTGGTGGTTGGGAAGATGGATTCGTCGGGCGTTTTATCGCGGCCATCCGGAAGCCATTCCCCTGGCCTGTATCCTGATCCTCATCTCTATGCACGCGTGCGTGGAACTACTTTTTTGGTTCACGCCCATTACGTGTATGATCGCGATTATCGCCGCGACCCTCATCGCTTTTGTTGACCAGTCTTCGGCCGAAAATATGGGTCAGAAAGAAGGATCGGAAAGCCCGCAAGAGATTGGATAGGCGGCAGGTTAGTTGACCCGTTGAATAGTTGGCCAGTTGGCCAGATCGATACAGCGTTAGTTGACAGGTTGACTAGTTGACACGTTGACAAGGGATGCAACGGGTAGGGGCAGTACCGCGTGCTGCCCTAGTTGTCTTGAGGTAGGGACGCGACTGCGTCGCGTCCGTAGGCTAACAGTCTTTATCGAGTCTGATAACCTGGCCCGTCTCATCGTGCCTTGCCTTGCGAAC
>CAINMU010000043.1 GCA_903850885.1 uncultured Opitutia bacterium
CTTAACTGAGTACGCCTTTGACGACGTGGGCTTCTTCGACGCCGGTCAGTTTGACGTTCAATCCGCGGAACTTGAACGTGAAGCGCTCATGGTCGATGCCCATGCAATGTAAGATGGTCGCGTGGAGGTCGCGTAAGTGGACACCATCTTTGGCGACATTGTAGGAGAACTCGTCGGTCTGTCCGTACTCGAAACCCGGCTTGATGCCACCACCAGCCAAGAAAATGGAGAAGCAGCGACCATGGTGATCTCGCCCGCTGGACGGAGTGCCGAAGCCGCCTTGGGTAAAGGCGGTGCGACCGAACTCCGTGGCAAAGACGACGAGGGTGTCTTCCAGTAGGCCGCGGGCTTTAAGGTCCTTGATCAATGCGGCCGTAGGCTGATCAATGTCGTGACATTGGTTGGGCAACTGGCGAGCCAAGGCGACGTGCTGATCCCAGCCACGATGGAAGAGCTGGACGAAGCGCACGTCGCGCTCAAGCAGACGCCGGGCGAGCAGGCAGTTGGCCGCATAGGATCCGGGGCGGGTGACTTCGGGTCCGTACGAGTCGAGGGTGGCGCGTGACTCTTGCGAGATATCCGCGAGCTCGGGCACGGACGTCTGCATGCGGAAGGCCATCTCGTAGGCCTTGATGCGCGTCAAAGTCTCGGGGTCGCCGAGTTCACGGGCACGGGCTTCGTTTAAGGATGAGAGGTCATCCAGCATTTCGCGTCGCTGGGCGCTATCGACCGTGGTGGGATTTTGCAAATACAGCACCGGATTAGCCCCAGGGCGCAGACCGACGCCTTGATGGTTGGAGGGGAGGAAGCCGCTACCCCAAAGACGTGAGAAGACCGGCTGACCAGGATTCTTCCCCGTCCCCTGGGAGACCATAGCGATAAAGGCTGGGAGATTGGCATTTTCGGTTCCGAGGCCATAACTGGCCCAGGCGCCCATGCTGGCGTATCCGGGTTGCTGGTTGCCGGTGTTTAGGAAAGTGATCGCCGGGTCATGGTTGATGGCCTCGGTGTTCAACGTTTTAATAATACAGATATCATCCGCGATGGTCTGGATGTGTGGGAGCAGATCGCTGATCCAGGTACCATGTTTGCCGCAGCGTTTGCCATTCTCAAGCGGAGGGCGAACCGGGTAGCCCTTTTGCCCGGAGGTCATGCCGGTGAGTCGCTGGGTGCCTTTGATGGACGGGGGAAGGTCCTTGCCAGCCATCTCGTGTAAAGCCGGCTTGTCGTCAAAGAGGTCCACATGGGATAGGCCGCCGGACTGGAACAAGCACAAGACCCGCTTGGCCTTGGGCGCGAAGTGCGGAAGGCCAGCCAGACCGCCTTCCCGGACCTTTTGGGACGTACTGACGTCCGGCCGTCCGAGTAATTCAGGGAAGAGCATTGAACCCAAGGCCAACCCGCCGACGCCACGGGCGGTCTGGCCGATGAAGGTACGGCGGGCGAGATGGTTTTGATATTCAGCGAAAGGGTTCATGGAATTAGTTGCAGGTGACGGTTTCGCTCAGGTTAAGGAGCAGGGTGGCGACCTGCATCCAGGCGGCGTGCTCCGAAATATCAAGGGTCGGGTCGCGAGGCGATTCGCCATGCTGCAAGACCTTAGCGGCTCGGTCGGTATCCTTAGCGTAGCGGGCCCGTTCACGTGCTAACGCGTGGCGCACGACCTCAAGTTCAGGATTAGAGGGCGGACGGGATAAGGTTTCAAGAAAGGCCCAGCGTAGTCGTGCCTGGTCATCGCCTGCGTGTTTCAGGATGCGCTGCGCGAAGGCCCGCGAGGCTTCAACGAACTGCACGTCGTTCAAAGTGACGAGGGCTTGCAGCGGCGTCGTGGTATTGCCTCGGCTGACCGTACAGACTTCTCGGTTAGGCGCGTCAAACGTCACCATGTTGGCCGGCGGGGCGGTGCGCTTCCAGTAGGTATACATCGAACGACGATAAAGTTTCTCGCCGTGGTCTTGGACAAAGACCTGCGAAGTCGCGGGCGAGCTGCCGTAGTGGCTGACTTCACGCCAGAGATCGAAGGGTGAGTAGGGGTTGACGCTCGGGCCGCCAAGTTGTGAGACGAGCAAGCCACTGGTCTTAAGGGCATTATCGCGAATGAATTCCGCTGGCAACCGGAAGCGCGGCCCTCGGGCGAGCAACTTGTTGGATGGATCCTTCTCCAGTAGTTCGGGGGACGTCCGCGAGGTCTGACGATAGGTGGCGCTGCTGACGATCTGGCGAATGAGGCCTTTGACGTCCCAGCCGGACTCGACGAAATCGACGGTCAATTGGTCCAGTAATTCGGGATGACTGGGCCATTGCCCTTGGAAGCCGAAATCCGAAACCGAAGACACGATGCCGGCACCGAAGAGGAGTTTCCAGGTACGGTTGACGGCGACACGCGCGGTGAGCGGATTTTCTTTCATCACCAACCATTTGGCCAAGCCCAAGCGATTGGCAGGGGATCCGGCAGGCATGGCCGGAAGTTTCGTCGGAGTGCCGGCTTCGACCTTGACGGTTGGTTGTGAGTAGTCGCCGCGATTAAGGATGAACGTCTCGCGGGCTTTGGCGGAGATATTCATAACCATCGTCGATTGCGGTTCAGTAAGGGACTTGAGACGTTCTGCGGCGTTGGCGAGATCGATGCGAGTCGCTTTCATTTCGTCGGAATGAGCTGAACAGTAAGCCCACAGAGCTTCGGTTTGGGCGGCAGAACGCTGATAGGCTTTAGTTTCCAGCATGCGAATGACATGCTCAGGTAAGTCCGTACCATCATCATGGCCGGTAATCGCGAAAAGTTCTCCCGTGCTCGGATTGCCGCCCATACGGTTTCCGAAATAAATCTGAGTCGTCAAATAGGGATGCGTCTCGGCCTTGATCGGCGTGGCAAAGGTGAGCGTAATATGCGCCGGGCCTTCGAGCTTAGGGTCAGGACCCCAGCCCTTGCTTAGGACGTCAAAGGCTCGGACGTCTGCAGCCGGAAAGCCTTCGACCCATGAGCTGGCGGTGATGCGGCTGAACTTTAACAGCTTATGGATGTTAACTTGGTCGCTGGGGATCTTGTCCGCGGTCGCGTCCACGGCGGTCAGGATGAAGTTGGCGGGGAAATCTCCGACCATTTTGCTTTTCGACTTAGCGATAGCTTTTCCTTTGGCGGTCTTAGCGGGTTCATCGACATTGGGAAAGACTAAGCGCAGGCCGGTGATCGGTGCTTGGGTCTTCGGGGTTTCGCCCAAGAGGTCGTAGACGGCCTTGCCTAGGCCCATGAATTTATTCCCTTCGATGGTGAAGCCGCCGCCGCTATTAGGGGTGGAAATCTTGGTCAATTTAATCGGGATAATCTCGAGACCAAGCCGACGCTCTTGGAGTCGCTGTTGTTGAATGTTTTCCCAAGCCCTTAGTATCGCTTGGTTCGGCGTGCGTAATTGATCCCGTAAAGAGGCTAGGCTGGCCTCGAGGGTTTTAATTTCGTCTGTCTTCAACACCGTCTTCCGCATGGCTGAAGGCAGCGAGTTGACGCCGGCATTACCGTCCACGCCGCGATCTTCCAAGGTATTGAAGAACGCGAACATCTGGTAGTAATCCTTTTGGCTGATAGGGTCGAACTTGTGGTCGTGACATTGGGCGCAGCCGAGCGTGAGGCCCAAGACGGATTCGCCGAGGGTCTTGACGCGGTCGGCGTTATAGTTGACTAGATTCTCCGCTAAAATCGTGCCCCCTTCATGGGTGTTCATGTTGTTGCGCTGGAAACCCGTGGCGATGAGCTTGCCGTCGTCGGTATCGGGCATCAGGTCGCCAGCAATCTGTTCGGCGATGAACTTGTCGTAAGGCTTGTTGTCGTTGAAAGCTTGGATCACCCAATCGCGCCAGAGCCAGAGGTGTCGTCCGCCGTCGATGGAAAAGCCGTTGGTGTCCGAATAGCGGGCAGCATCGAGCCAATCGAGTGCCATGCGTTCGCCGAAGTGCGGACTCTTCAGCAGACGGTCGACAAGTCGGGCATAAGCATCGGGATTGCGGTCTTCGACAAAACTTTCCACCTCTTCGGCGGAGGGCGGAAGTCCGGTTAGGTCAAAGGAAAGACGTCGGATCAAGGTGTAGCGATCCGCCTCCGGGGAGGGTTGCAATGCTTCATCGGCTAACTTTTTGCGGACAAGCCAATCAATGGGATTGAGATCCTTCGTCGCGGGCAGGGCAGGACGCTTCGGGGGAACGAAGGCCCAATGGTCCTCATACTTCGCGCCTTGTTCGATCCACGCCTTGATCTTGGCCTTATCTTTCGCGGTCAGGGTGAGGTGCGACTTGGGCGGCGGCATCACTTCTTCCGGGTCAGTCGAGAGGATACGCTCCCAGATAGCGCTCTCTTTCAGGCTACCTGGCACGATGGGCGTAACACCTTTACGCTCACGGGTGGCGTCGGCTGCATTATCGAGACGAAGCTTTGCCTTGCGGGCCTTTTCGTCGCTGCCGTGGCAACTTAGGCAGTTTTCGGAGAGGATGGGGCGAATGTCGCGATTAAACTGCACCTCTTCCCCGAACACCGGAAGCATGCTGAAAGCGCACAATAACAGCGTGAGACGAGGGGCGAGAGCCATGGAGTAGGGATAAGACAAGGCAGCCGGCTTGGGGTTTCAACATATATCCCGATAAGCTAAACAGCTCACATTCCGTCGTTAAAATGGCTGGATAATTGGAAGGGCAAAGAAAGACTCAGGGCTACCCCTATGGACTCCGTATCCCTCTCGTCCTCGCGTCGCGAATTCCTCGGTGCCGCGGCCTTTGCCCTGGCCGGTCTCGCAACCGCTTCGCGGCTCACCGCCGCCGATGGGCCTAAGACATCGGTGAAGCGCCCGCCAAATCCCTTCGTTTACAAGTTCAACATCGGTAAGATCGAGGCCTTCTCCATCAGCGACGGTCATATGCTCTTTAAGCAAGGTCTGGAGCTGATGTGGCCCGAGGCGGATCGTCCGAAGATGAAGGACGCGTTGGTCTTTAACCGGGAGCGCCTCGACGCGCTGCCGCTCTATATTAATATCATGGGCTTAAAGATCGGCGACGAAGTAGCGCTGATCGATGCCGGCTTCGGTGAACGTCATCCCAACGTCAATTTCGGCTGGTTGGCCGAAGGCCTCCGTCAGTTGGGCATCAAGCCCGAGCAAGTGACCACGGGTTTCCTCAGTCACTCGCACTCCGACCACCTCGATGGTTTTGTCGCCGACGGCAAGCCGGCCTTCCCGAACGCCAAGATCTACCTGCTCCAGGAGGAGTATGACTTCTGGCGCGGGCCGAACCCTGACTTCTCCAAGTCGAAGCGGGATAAGAAGCCTTTACCCGCGATGGTGAAGACGATCTGCAAGAACTTCGACATCCTGAAGGACCAGCTCGTCATCGCCAAAGACGGGCAAAAGCTTTTCCACGACGCTGTCGAAGTCATCGCCGCCCCTGGGCATACGGATGGGCATGCGTGCTTTGAAATCCGCTCGGGCGAGGAGTCGCTTGTGCACATCAGCGATGTCGTGCATCACCACGTGCTTATGTTTGATAACGTCGGTTGGACGGTCGCCATGGACCACGACCCAGAAACGGCGGTCAAGACTCGCCAGAAGCTCTTCACGCGGATGGCGGCCAATAAGTCCCGTGCTTTTGGATTCCATCTGCCTTGGCCGGGTATCGGTACCGTCGTTCCCAAGGGTGACCAATATGCTTGGGTGCCGGAGCGGTTTAGCTGGGGCTCGTAAACGCCTTAGTTTTTCTTCTTCAATTCATCGCGGAGGTCTTTGATCTCGGCGTGAAGTTGGCGCATCTCTTGGCGCATCTCTTCGTGGTCCTTCATATCTTTGGGAAGGATGAGCTTGGAGGTAATGATGGCGGACATCGAACCAAAGAGCGCGATACCGATGAGCATCAGGACCGCGGCGATGATACGGCCTTCGGTCGTCACGGGATAAGTGTCCCCGTAACCCACGGTGGTGACGGTCGAAAGGGCCCACCATAGGGCATCTCCCGCGTTCTTGATATTCGAAGTGGGGTCAAGCCGTTCTACTTCCAGGATGAGGTTGGTGCTGAAGAAAACCATCACCAAGGCGATGGCTGGCAGCGCCAGCAGCTTTTCGTTCAAACTGGTCCCGCCCGTCAGTGTCTGCAGTTTTTTGAGGACGCGGATCAGTCGGATAACACGATAGATGCGGATCGCCTGCAGGGTGCGGAACGCTGAATCGAAGGGGATACTTGCCAGTAAATCGACCCATCCCCAGCGCCAGAATGAGGCCGCCCATTTTTCACGCCGCCAGCGTACGACGATATCCGCCAGAAAGATGGCACAGGCCAGACGGTCGATATCACGCAGAACGAGCAGCGTGCGAGGCGGGATGTGGACGAAGGTTTCTAGAAAAACCAGCAGCAAGGATACGACGGCGACGACCAGGACCAGCCAGTCCCAACTATTCAGCTTCTGGCGTAGGTCTTCTTTAACCGAGTTTTGGCTCATGAAAGGGTCGTCTGCGCCTTAACGGTGGGCGAGGGCGTCGTTTTATCTTCGGCTTAATAAGACAAAGCCAAGCGAAGAGCAACGGAGGCATTCGAAACAGCTTACTGAATGAAAGGTGGGGGAGCTGGTTCGGCAGCGGGTGCGCCGGGGGCGGTCGTGACTTGCGGAACGCCTTTGGCCGCAGGAATAGGCGCAGCTAAAGGCTGACTGTTCATTTGCTGAATCTCCATCATGAGCAGACCGACGCCCTGTTGGCGGAGGCTATTCATCTCGGCGAGCATACCCTCGCGTTCACCTTCAGAGGCATTGGGCCAGTCGGCTTCGATCTTGTGGCGTTTATCAAGAATCTCCCGATACTCCGGACGTTTAACGAGGGTTATCATAGCTTGAGCGGCCTTCGGGTCGCTGGCCATGAGAGTCTCACGGATGCGTTTACCTTCTTCTTTCAGGTCGGTGAAGCGTTCTTCCATTTTCGCGCGGACAACGTCTTCCTTGGGCGCTTGCGCGGTTTCGCGGACAATCGTCTTTGAAGGCTTTGACTTGTAACTGATTTTTTCGACGGGGACAGAGGCCTTCATGCGATCAATCGGGGACTTCGGAGCAGGAGCTGGGGCGAGGTAGCGCCAGGCGCTGATGCCGACGATGGCGAGGAGGAATAGTCCTAAGAGGGTATTACGCATAGGGGGGCTAAATGATTTGTAAACCAGATGCCGGCGGAGTTCCAGAAGTTTTAGTAAAGAGGGAAACGTCGGCCCGGATGGCTTTAAAAGGCTCAGCGAAGGTGGGTTTTATCCTGAATCAGGCAGGGATAGCTGGAGCAGGACTTTACTCAGTGCCGCGGGGGGATGATTCTGCGTTTAGCGCTGATTTAAGTCATTACCGAGCGCCTGCATCAGGATTATCGATACTTCTCCGGGCCCGAGAAACGGCAAAAAAAAGTGAGCTAACGGCTTACTCGGGCGGGGGTTCGGGTTTTGATTTTAGAGTTTGAAGACGAGGGTCGTATTTAATAAATACTTACTATGCTTCATCACAAAAACGAAAAATTTCCTCATAACCTAAATAAATCGCAGATTGATGCCGTGTCAGGGTGGGGGGTTAAGCAAATTTCTGCTGGCGATCCTCGCGGAGGCGTATTTATCTGGCTCGAAAACGGTCCTTCCACGGTGATTTTATACCGGGCTGAAAGCGGGGTTAAACTTTTCTGGGCTAATCAGAGCGCCTTAGACTCTGGGGTATTTCCCGAAGAGACACCGAAGGGCGCACCTCCAGGATGTTGATCTAACCGGCGTAGGTTAGATCATCTACATCAGAAGAAGCTCGCCCGCTGAGGCGATACCCGGTTGACCTCGGAGGTCGGCTTAGGTTTGCTTTCTAAAACCATCTTATGACTCCACGCGCACCGAAGCTTTGGCTGATGGTTTTCAGTCTTGGTGCCCTGATATTAAGGCCGACGCAGGGGGTTGCTGGGATGATGCCCGAAGAGATTAAGCAGTTTAAGGACGATAGGGTCTTGGCCGGCAAAGGTGATGCCAATGCCCAATATAACCTCGGGCGTCACTACGCCGAGGCGGAAGGCGTAGCGGCGGATCCTATTCAGGCTGCCGCGTGGTGGCGCAAGGCGGCCGAACAAGGTCATGCCAATGCCCAATTTGAGCTTGGCCATTGCTACGCGGTGGGGGAGGGCGTCCGGAAGGATTTCGCCCAAGCCGTAGCGTGGTGGCGAAAGGCCGCGGAAAAGGGACAGGCCAATGCCCAGTCTGTCTTAGGGCATTGTTACGCCAAGGGTGAGGGTGTCTTAAAGGACTTCGCTCAAGCGGTTTCCTGGTATCGCAAGGCCGCGGATCAGGGCGATAATTCTGCCCAATATCACCTCGGGTATTGCTACTATTATGGCGAAGGCGTCGTGAAGGATGTCACCGAAGCCTATGCCTATTACAACCTTGCCGGAATGGCGAATGAAACTGCCAGCGAGGCCTTTGCCAGGTTGGACGAAAAGGTTTCGCCAGAAGATCGTTTGCTCGGACAAGAACGTACGAAACAGTTACAAAAAGAAATCGAGGCGAAGATCGCTGCGAAGAATGCGGATGTGGAGAAAAAAGCCGCCAAGAAGGCCGGCAAGTGATTCGCCCATGGCGGAATCCTTTACGAGGTTAGGCCGAAAGTTTTTAGATTACACCCAAACAAAAAACCCACCAGTAACGGTGGGCTTTTTGTTTTCAAATTATAGCTAAAATGCGCGGCGGATGCTGAGCGCGCCTGAAACGTCGGCCGAGGGCCCGACGCCCGAGACGTGTACCGTGAGGTTGAGCATGGTATCAGCGGTCAGCTTGTGATCCACGTCGAAACCAAAGCGGGCTTGGTTGGCGGTGATGACTGCACCTGAGACATTAAAAGCTAAGGCACCATGATCGATGTCGGTACCGGAGAAGGCGGATTCAGTTTTATCAAAGCGATGAATCCATTCGGCGGTGGCGAGGAGGGTGGTGTCTGGGTTGAGCGTGAACTTTGAGGTCAGACCGAGACGACCTTCGCGTGAGATATGCTTCTGGTCATTGAAGTGGGCATCGAACGAGCCACCGCTTTCGTCATAGGCATCGACAGAGACGCTGCTCCAAGTGAATGAGGTAAACGGGGTAATCGTAACACGGTCGACCATCTTGAAGGACGGTCCGTCGAGGCGCAGGCGGACGCTCGCGGAGTTGAGGTTCGTGGAGCCTTGGGAGTAATCCGTAAGGCCACCGCTGATGCCATACCCACGGCTGGAAGCAGACTTCCAGCTGCCGAACATCGCAGTGAGCGAGAGGATACTCTGATTATCAGGGAGCCGGGTGTCGACTTCACCGAGGAAGTATTGGCCGGAAACATGACTTGCACCCCCAAAAAGAAGATCGTTGTTCTGTTCACCGTAGCCTGCGGCGACACCAGCGACGACATTGCCGAAGGTGCGGCTGACGCCGGCTTCACCACTCGTGGTGTGGCTGTCAGAGGTGCGGGAGCGTGCTCCGAAATCACCCGTTACCCAGACTTGGCTCGTCTTGCCCATCGCATCGAGGGACATCAGAGGCCGGTGGTGCGCGCCTTCCATCGGTAGGGATGTCAACGACGTTACGATAGGCAGAATGCCTGATGGCCCGCTGAGGGATTGCATCCACTCCGTCGTGTCGACCATGTATACTTTAGGGTCTGGTCCTGCAGTGTAATCAAGTGCCCATACAGCCGCATGCTTAATTAAATCGTCGTTTTCACTATAACCGAAAATAACATTAGCGGAAGAGCCTGACGAGGTTTCGAACGAACCAAACGCCTCTGAATTATTATTTGTATTAGCACCCAGTGAAGGCAGTGCCGTCATGGTGCCATGGGTATTGGTAATCGGGTCGTAGGTAACGGCAAAAGCGCGGGTAATGGTGCCATTATTACTTCCGCCAACGACGAGTTTGCCATCCCAGGAGACGCCGTTGGCCCAAGAGCTATCGGTATAATTGATACCCCCAAGGATGCACATCTCTCCGTGCGTACCGGAAAGTTTATTGAAGGTGATTGCAAATGCTTGTTCCGGATCCCGCCAGCTTCGGCCTCCGACGATGACACTACCAAGCATAGAAACAGCGTTTGCCCGACTGTATCCATTGCTGAGACTTGGCGCGACAACGTCATCTAAGCTAACGATTGACCCTATATTTCCTGAGGCAGGATCATAGGTAACCGCCATTGCTTTGCCATAACCTCCAACAATCGAAGACCGTCCAATAATCACCGTCCCGTCGGATGATATGGCATTGGCTTCGGAGGCATTACTCGGGTCGAGGCTGCGCATGGTCCCAACGTTTCCGGTAGCGAAGCCGAAGGTGGTAACGAAAGCGGTCGATGTTGAAACCCCGATTGAAGTTCCGACAATTATGTATTCTCCAGCCTTGCTACTATTCTCTGCAGATCCTCTGGCCTCAGATTCGTTAGAGCCGAGGGTTCCAAGATCAAAAATTCCATAATCGCCACCCCAGACAACGGCACGCTTAAAGCCTGAATCGTTATAGCTGTACCCTGTTACTACCCCGGAATCTGCACCTATAGAGGTATTATAGGCCCGCGATGCGTTATGACCAAAAGCATTAGCGCCTAGTGCGGGTAGAGTGAAATCATTTAAAAACATAAATGCACTTTCGAGCCCTCCGTCTGTAATACTTCCACAACCTTGAATCGGATTTCCGAAATATATAACAGAAGCATCCGTCGCTGGTGGGGCTTTCATGAATCTATAAAAAACACCGTCGATCTTAACACTATCGAGCCAAGTGACATCAGCTGCGCTACTGCGACTGGGTGCAAGCAGCCCAACGGCTAATGCGACACTGGCGGTGGAGAGAAATTTTTGGTTAAACATGAAGACGGCACAAAATGCTTTTATCTTTCAATGTAAATTACGGAATTGATAATTCAGTGACCTTAACGCGGCCTTAATGTTGTAGAAATACGATCATCTTTCCTTTCTGAGCGCAGGTTGCCTGAATATCGGACTTAGATCTTTACTCGTAGCGGTGACGAATAAGAACTATCCTTATCTATCAGCCGAAAAAGAGGGTGGGCCCATCCGGACTTGAACCGGAAACCAAAGAATTATGAGTTCTCTGCTCTAACCATTGAGCTATAGGCCCGTGAGGCTTTTATAGGCCAACCTTTGGCCGGAGGAAAGGAAGAATCCGCGGTTCGACGCAGCTTATTTGACAACTTCAATCAGCTGGCTCGGCGCTGCGACGACGGTGGCCTTGTGCTTCTCGACGGCAGCGACGATGCGGGCGACGATTTCCGGGTGCGAGGCAGAGATTTCGTGGTTTTCGGAAGGATCGACTTCGAGGTTATACAACCAAGGCTGTTCGTGGACGACGGGTTTGTCGTTGTAGCCGTTTTGGGTGACGTAGTGGATTTTCCAGGCGCCCAGACGGGCGGCATAAAGTTTTTCGCCGCGGTAGTAACAATAGATTTCGCGTTCGATGGCTTCACCGTTGAACAAGAGGCTGGATAGATCGACGCCATCCATGGGACGATCTTTGGGCACCGTGCCGCCCGCTAACTTTATCGCAGTCGGGAAGAGGTCCATGGTACCCGCGACATTGGTGGTCACCGAGGGTCGGATCTTACCGGGCCACCAGAAGATGCCGGGGACGCGCATGCCGCCTTCCCAAGTGCTGCCTTTGCCGTCACGCAAGAGACCGGCGCTACCACCGGTCTCGGTACCCATCAGGGTCCAGGGACCGTTATCACTCGTAAAGACGACGAGGGTATTTTCGGCAAGGCCCTGATCTTTTAAGGTCTTAAGGACTTGCCCGACGCTCCAATCAAGTTCTTCGACGACGTCGCCGTAGATGCCGCGAGTACTCTTACCTTTAAAATGATCCGAGGCGAAGAGCGGCGTGTGCGGGAAAGTATGGGCGAGATAAAGGAAGAACGGCTTGGTCTTGTTGTCAGTGATGAATTTTTGGGCCTCCTCGGTATAGCGGCGGGTGAGTTGAGTCTGGTCGGCCTTGGAATCGAGAAGTTCGTAGCCGCGGTAGAGCGGGGCATTCCACCAAGCGGCATTTTGTTCAGCATTGGCACCGGCCTTGGGCGGGTTGCCGGGAGACGGGTTCATATCATTGGAATGCGGGAGGCCGAAGTGGAAATCGAAACCGTGTTTGAGCGGATGGTGTTCTGGGTTGTTCGTCCATACGCCCAAGTGCCACTTGCCGATCATACCCGTGGCATAGCCCTGGGCTTTCATCGCTTGGGCGAGGGTGATCTCGGAGGCAGGCAGGCCACCGGCAGAGTTAGCCCGGAGAACGCGGTATTGGTAACTGGTCATGCCGCTACGAATCGGGTAACGACCCGTCATCAAAGCCGCGCGACTGGGAGTACAGACTTCGGCGGCGACGTAGAACTGCGTAAACCTCATGCCTTCGGCGGCCATCTTATCGAGGTTAGGCGTGCGGATGGTCGGGTGGCCGTAACAGCCAAGGTCGCCGTAGCCTAGGTCATCCGCTAGGATAATGACGACATTCGGGGGTTGAGCCGCGTAGGCGAGGGTATGGAAGGCGGCTAAAAGGGCTAAAAGCAGGAGGGGCATGGGAATAGAAAGACCTGTCGGGAGATTCTGGCAAAGCCCATTTTCGGCTGAAGTTAAATCAACTTGTAAGAGGTGAACTTTAACCGAGATTAAAGGTCATACCCCCATGCGATTCGCTGTCTTCTTGTCTGCGCTCACCTTCGTGGCTGCCTATGCCGCCGAGGATAAAGTCTATGAGCCCGACTTTACTCCCCAACCACCGGTCAAGATTCTTTCACCCGAAGAGGAGTTGAAGACCATCGATCTCCCGGAAGGCTATCGCCTCGAGCTCGTGCTCAGCGAGCGTGATGGTATCAAGGAGCCGGCTAATCTCACCTTTGATGGTAACGGCCGGATGTATATCGCCGAGCTGCGAACCTACATGCAGGACATCGACGGTAGTAATGAACACGACCCCATCGGCGTCGTTTCGCGTCACGAGAGTACCAAGCGCGATGGCAACTTTGACAAACATACTCTCTATCGCGACAAGATGTTACTCCCGCGCATGGTTTTGCCGCTGGACGACCGGGTCTTGATTAACGAGACCGACACTCTGGATATTTTTGTCTACCGTGATACCAACGGCGACGGTATCGCTGACACCAAGGAGCCTTGGTTCGTGGGCGGCCCGAAGAACGGCAACCTTGAGCACCAACAGAGCGGCTTGATCTGGACGATGGATAATTGGATCTACCAAACCTATAACGCGTATCGCTTGCGCTGGAATGGCACCAAAGAGCCCTTAAAGGAAAGCATCCCAAACGGAGGAGGCCAATGGGGACTCGCCCAGGATGACCAAGGAAAGATTTGGTGGTCGAATGCTGGTGGCGAAAAAGGTCTTTGGCACTTCCAAACCCCGATCCTTTACGGTGCTTTTGATGTCAAAGGACAGTTCGCCGAAGACTTCGTGCAGGTCTGGCCAAAGCTCGGCCTCGCCGACCACCAAGGCGGTGCTGGCCGCACGCGCTTGGATAAGACCCTTAATCACTTCACCGCTTCGTGCGGACAAGAAGTCGTCCGCGGCGATCGCCTGCCGGCCGACCTTCGTGGCGACGTCCTCATCTCCGAACCGGTGGGTCGCCTGATCCGCCGAGCCAAGGTGACCGTCGAGGATGGCATCACCCATATTGCCAATCCGTATGCTCAGTCGGAATTTATCCGTTCGAGTGATCCGAATTTCCGCATCGTCAACATGGTCAATGGACCAGATGGCTGCCTTTACCTCGTCGATATGTATCGCGGAATCATCCAGGAAGGCAATTGGGTGAAGGACGGAAGCTACCTGCGTAAAGTCGTCCAACAGTATGGCCTTGATAAAGTTTACGGTCATGGACGCGTCTGGCGCCTCGTACACAAGGATTTCAAACCTGGCCCTCAGCCTCATATGCTGGATGAGACCCCAGCCCAGTTGGTCGCCTATCTTTCGCACCCCAACGGTTGGTGGCGCGATACGGCTCAGAAGCTCCTCGTGCTCAAGGGCGACAAGTCTGTCGTGCCGGCGCTCAATGAGCTCGCCTTGCATGGTACGGATGCCCTGGGGCGGACGCACGCGCTTTGGACGCTTGAAGGTCTGGGCGCGCTGGAGGCCAAGACCGTAAAGGCTTTCCTAACCGACGCTTCTCCGCAGCTCCGTCAACAAGGCCTTCGTGCCGGTGAGTCGCTCGCCCGGGCGGGTGATAAATCTTTGATCGACGACTTCGCGAAACTCGGCGCCGACAAGGATGCGTCGGTGGTCTTGCAATCCATCATGACTGCCAAACTTCTTGGCTCGAATGATATCAAGGCTTGGGCCGATAGCTCGAAGTTCATTCAAAAGACCTTACTCATTACGACTTCTAAGGGCGTGAAAGAACTCGGCGCCACTATCCTGACCGGCAACGAACAGACCGGTGGCAAGGAATACACCGGCGAAGAGAACAAACTGCTCGTCAAGGGCCAGGCCATCTTCCGGGAGCTTTGTTTCGCTTGCCACGGTTATGATGGCAAAGGCATGGCCATCGACGGCCCTAAGCCTGGCATGACCATCGCACCGCCTCTGAGTAATTCCAAGACGGTCCGCGGACACCGCGATGGTATCGTCCGTGCTTTGCTCAACGGCATGTCTGGCCCCATCGGCGGCAAGACCTATGACGCCCAAATGGTGCCCATGGCCATGAACGACGACGAGTGGATCGCCGCCGTGGCTTCTTATGTGCGTAACTCTTTTGGCAACAAGGGAGCGGTCATTTTCCCCAAAGACGTTGCTCGTATCCGCGAAGAAG
>CAINMU010000044.1 GCA_903850885.1 uncultured Opitutia bacterium
GACGGACTTGAGGTGACCGGTGCGCTCCTTGATCTTGAGGGTCGTCGACTGGATATCGAAGAGGGTGCGTCCGCAGCTTGGGCAGGCGACATACTCGGTCTTGGTCTGGCGCATGCGCGCGCCTTGCAGGATGTCATAGGCGAGCGTGAGCGACTTTGCCGAAGAAGTCGGCGTCTCGCACGAAAGGAAGTCGCCGTATCCATCGACAAGTAGTCCGCCCGCGAGAATAGAGGCCTCAATCAGGCGCGATTGGAAGCCAGGGTCGAGACGCACGGCATTGGCGACGGTCGTACGAATCCAAAGCGGCGCCTTGATTTTGGCGGTGGTCGCGCAGCGGACGATTTCGCGATAGGTACCTGTCGCGTGCAGGCCATCCTGCGGCTGCGAGGACGTGAGGATGAGCCTGCCGGCGGGAATGGCGGCGAGATCCTTGGCGAGCGCAGCGAGCGTTGGGCCATCGAGGTCGACGGCGAGGATCGCGTCATGCTTCGTCACGGCTTCACCCCAGGCTTTGACGTCGGCGCCGTCGGTGGAGGCGAAAGCCTTCACGACCACTAGGCGGCTGCCCGAGCCGTCGAAGGGGAAGTCGGCAGAGGAGAGACTCGTCTCAACAAACAGGGCTGGTACGGACTGTCCGAGGGCCTTGCGTAGCGAGCGCAGACCGGGGGCATGGGCGATATCGTCGAGGCGCACGAGCAGGCCTTCGGCGCGCACTTCGCGCTGGGCCGCATGGGCGTCGAGAATCTCCTTTGCAGCGGCCTGCCAATTGGCCAAGCCGGCGATGCTGCGAACGATGACGCGCGGGACTTCACCCGAGCCCGCGAGGCAATTCGTTGAAAGTACGATGAGCTCGGTCTCACGACGGACGAAGGAGAACGGGTCGGCCGGATCGGCGGGCAGTTTGACTGACGAAGCGGCGCCGAGCGCGGCGAAGCCTTCGGCTCGGCTGACAATCTCTTTGCAGACCGGGATCTCGTGCCACGCGTCTTCCGTGAGCGAGACGCGGATGGTATCGCCCAAGCCGTCGGCGAGGAGCGAGCCGATACCGATGGCGGACTTGATGCGGGCGTCTTCGCCTTCGCCAGCCTCGGTCACACCGAGGTGCAGCGGGTAATCCATGCCGAGGTCCGACATGCGGGCGGCCGCCAGGCGGTAGGCCTCGACCATCACCTTCGGATTCGAGGACTTCAGGGAAAGGATCATGTCCTTGAAGCCGTGGGATTCCGCGATGCGGATGAATTCGAGTGCGGACTCCACCATCCCGTTCGGCGAATCGCCGAAGCGGTTCATGATGCGGTCCGAGAGCGAACCGTGGTTGGTGCCGATGCGGAGCGACCGCCCGAGGGCCTTGGCGCGGAGGACCAGCGGCGTGAAGGCATCGTGTAGGCGTTCGAGCTCCTCGGCGTAGGCTTTGTCCGTGTATTCCAATACCGCGAACTTCTTCTTGTCGGCGTAGTTGCCCGGGTTCACGCGGACCTTCTCCACGTGTTCGACCGCCTCCATCGCGGCGACCGGGAGGAAGTGGATGTCGGCGACGAGCGGCTGGTTGAAGCCCGCCGCGCGGAACTGCTTATGGATGTCCTTCAGCGCAATCGCTGCGGCCTTATTGGGGGCTGTGATGCGGATAATCTCGCAACCTGCCTCAGCGAGACGGATCGCTTGGGCGAGTGTCGCCGCGACGTCCTCCGTGTCGGAGGTCGTCATCGACTGCAGGCGAATCGGATTCAGACCCCCCACAGCTACGCCGCCTACGTTCACGACGCGGGTAAGGCGGCGGATCGTGCGGTGGCGGGAGGAACAATAGTCCGAGGACATAGGGTTATCTCAACCCCTTTGCCCTCAGCCGTCAACGAGCGTCAGAAATCCCAGCGATGGGACGCTGGAATCCACTGGTAGCCCTTGCGGCCGTTGGGAATCAC
>CAINMU010000045.1 GCA_903850885.1 uncultured Opitutia bacterium
CCGGCCCTGGTCAGCCGCGGTTGAGCGAGGGCGCTCAACCCTACCTAAGATACAGCTAGGTCAGCACGCAGTGCTGACCCTACCTTATTAAAGACAAGGGGACAGGGGCAGGGGCAGGGACAGGTTTCGATTCCTTGGGGCAGATACAGGGACAGACGCAGGAAGGTTTCTGAATCTGGACCTGGAAAAGCAGCATGAGTTGACCCGTTGACTGGCTGGCATGTTGGCCAGGAATGCATTGGGTAGGGGCGCGACTGCGTCGCGTCCGTTCGCAGAGAGATTATTGATGAGCCGGGCAAGTTATCTCGATCCTACAAAGACCGTCCGCCCACGGACGCCACGCGGTGGCGCCCCTACCTGAGAGCACAACTACGACAGCACGTGGTGCTGTCCTTACCCTTTGCTGCTCGTTCACTTGCCTTGTGGTAGGGCTGACCGGCCCTGGTCAGCCGCGGTTGAGCGAGGGCGCTCAACCCTACCCGATACATCAATGGGTAGGGGCGCGACTGCGTCGCGTCCGTTCGCGGAGAGATTATTGATGAGCCGGGCAAGTTATCTCGATCCTGCCAAGTCAGCTCGCCTACGGACGCCACGCAGTGCTGACCCTACCTGAGAGCCAGCGCGGATGCGATGTCATCGCATCCCTACCCTCGATTCAACTAGGGCAGCACGCGGTGCTGCCCCTACCTCGAGACCTACCACTCTCATGTCCCCGTGCCCCCTTGCCCACTTGTCCCCTCGCGATTTCATCGCGTACCCTTGCCCCCGTGCCCACTTGTCCCCTAATTAAAACCCATGCGGTTTTCTACCCCAATCGCGAGTATGGCTCTTTTACTGGGTTCCGCTCTCCCCTGCCTCGCCCAAATCGGTGACAAAAAAGGCGAAGCGCAAATCCAGCTCGTCCCGGATTCGCTGGTACCCCCTTCTCCCGCCCAATCTCCCTATCAAGAGCTGAAATCTTTTCAGCTCGCCCCGGGGTATAAAATCGAACTCGCCGCCAGCGATCCGCTCATCGGCGATCCGGTCGCCGGTGTCTTCGGCCCCGATGGCCGCCTGTGGATCGTCGAGATGCAAGGCTACATGCCCGACCTCGAAGGCTCGACCGAAGATCAACCGCACGGCCGCGTCGTGGTGCTGACGGATACGAATAACGACGGGGTGTTCGATAAGGTCGAAGTCTTCCTCGATCAAATCGTGATGCCGCGCGCCCTCGCCCTCCATCGCGATGGCGTGCTGGTCGGCGCTCCGCCGCATCTCTGGTTCTGCCGCGATACGAACGGCGACGGCAAGGCGGACGAAAAAATCGAACTCGCCAACGACTTCGGCGTGCGGGTCGACCCCACTCGCCCGCAGCTCGCCAACCCGGAGCGCGCTCCGAATGCTTTGCTCTGGGGCCATGACAACTGGCTCCAGGTCAGCGCTTACACCGCGCGCTTCAAATTCAAGGACGGCCGCTGGATCCGCGGGCTCAGTAATTTCCGCGGGCAATGGGGCCAAGGGCAGGATGATTACGGTCGTATTTTTCATAACAGCAACAGCGACCAACTCCGCGCCGATATCATCCCTTCGTCTTACCTGGCACGTAACCCCAACCTCGGGCGCACCACCGGCCTGAATTGGAAAGTCGCCACCGAACAACTCGTCTGGCCCATCCGCGTCAACCCGGGCATCAACCGCGGCTATCGTCCCGAAATGCTGCGCGATAATAAGTTGAAGGAATTCACCGCGGCCTGCGCGCCGTTCATCTATCGGGCCGACTTGTTGCCGGCCGACGCTTATGGTAACGCGTTCATCTGCGAACCAGCCGGCAATCTCATCAAACGCAACGTGCTCACAGCGGAGAAAGGCGCCCTCTCGGCCAAACCTTATTACGATCAGAAAGAATTTCTGGCGTCGACCGACGAACGTTTCCGCCCGGTCAATCTAATCACCGGACCGGACGGCGCGCTGTATGTCATCGATCTCTATCGTGGCATCATCCAGCACCGCATCTCGCTGACGACTTACCTGCGCGACCAAATCGTGAAGCGCGGCTTGGATAAGCCGCTGGCGCTCGGCCGGGTCTGGCGCATCGCGCCCGAAGGCGTCGCTCCGGTCGCGGCCAAGAAACTTTCGGAGATGACCCCTGCAGAATGGATTGCGGAACTTTCGAGCGGCAATGCTTGGCGCCGCGAAACCGCGCAACGCCTGCTCGTCGAACGGAATGACGCCAACCTTACACCGGCCCTAGTGGATGTCGCGACGAACGGCGCCGCCCCGATGGGCCGCGTCCACGCCTTATGGACGCTCGAAGGCATGGGCGCGCTGCGCTGGGAAGCCGTGGCGGCTTGCATCCGCCATGCCGATCCGCGCGTGCGGGCGGCAGGCGTCCGTAATGCGGAATCTTTCCTGAGCGCGCCTAAGTCGGAAGATGCGGTGGCGTTGCTCAAAGCCGTCGCGCTCACCGAAACCGCGCCTGAAGTGCAACAACAGCTCGTGCTCTCGCTCGGAGAGGCGCGGACGCTCGCGCTCGAACCGGACTTCGATGCCTACCTCAGCGCCGCCGCCTTGGCGCATCGCGCCGAAGAAGTTTCTTTCATCCAAGATGCGCTCATCAGCGGCTTGCAGGGACGGGAACTCGAAGTCTTTACGGCCATCGTCCGGAAGCCCGAACTCTATAGTAAAACCTTGCCCGCGGCTTTGTTGCGTTGCGTGTTTGCCGAAAGAAAATCCGCTCGCGTCGAGAAAGCGTTGAATGTCATCGCCGCCATGCCCTTGAAATCCCAACAGCTGACCTTGCTCGGCTCGTTGGCCGCGCATCCGACCGTCACCGCCAAGCGGCCGATCAAATGCGAAGCCGAACCCGCCGCCTTGGTTAAGTTCGGAAAGAGCAAAGACTCGGGCATCCAGAAAGCGCTCGTCGCGGTGCAGAAACTCATCGTCTGGCCGGGCAAACCAGGCGTGCAA
>CAINMU010000046.1 GCA_903850885.1 uncultured Opitutia bacterium
AACATCAGCGTGGGGCCGCCGTCGCCCTTGAGCTCGGCGATGCGGTTGCCGAGCGCGTCCTTGGAATACTTGTCGGCCGCCTTCTCGACGTGGTCGTCGATGACCTTCTGGGCCGCGAACTCGTGGCCGGTCGGGGACTTGGCCTCGAGCAGTTCCTTCAGGAATTCAGGGTAAGTGGTCGGCTTGGCAGGCTTTTTAGACATGCAGGAGATTTACCCGTCCAGGTACAAAAGTCGAGCGAAGGCAAAGCCTTCGCAGGGGGCATGCTGGCAAGGTGACACGTGGGCACGGGGAAGCGTAGAGGCTCTAATGGGTAGGGTCAGCACTGCGTGCTGACCTAGGGTCCGATTCAACTAGGTCGGCACGCAGTGCCAACCCTACCTCGATACAGCTATGTCGTGACGCGGTCCCGTCCCTACCCATTGCATCCCTTGTCAACTCGCCAACTGGTCAACCGGTCAACTTATTTGCCCCTTGTCACCGTGTCACCTTGCCCACGTGCCCCCTGTACCAATCACTTATTCCACGGCGCCTTGGCGATCAACAGTCCCATACCGCACCAGTCGGTGACGCCGGCGAAGACGAGGCCGGCGCCGACGAAGCCGCTGAGGCCGTAGAAGCCGGGGTGGACGTTGGCGCCGAGTAGCACGCCGCCGAAAACCAGCGTACCCGCGGCGATGCGGACCTGGCGTTCGATGGAGATGACACCGGTGGAAATCTTATCCAAAGGTAGGCCAGCCTGAGCGCAGGCGGCGGTGCCACCGGTGACCACCAGAAGTTGGAGGCCTTTGCCGGAGAGGCGTTCGGCTGCGACGGTGGCGCGCTTGCCGGCGGCGCAGAGGAGCACGACGTGGCGGGTGACATCGACGCCGCGGAGTGCGCTGACTTTAGCGACGGTGACCAGTTCGAGCGGAAGATTGATCGCGCCGCGGACATGTCCGCCGCGGAATTCAGCCGGCGAACGGACGTCGAGCAGCAGCGAGTTTCGCGCGCGTTCGTCTTCGATGTCCGACGCAGCAATGGTTTCGATGGTCATCGTTCGAGGCGGTTCGCCGCGCTGACGAGGGCCTTGAGGCCGGCGAGTTCGATATTCGCATCGACGCCGCAACCCCAGACGGTGCGGCCGTCCTTGGACTGCAGGGAGACGTAGGCGGCGGCGGAAGATTCCGAGCCGGCGGTCAAAGCGTGCGAGCGGTAATCCTTGAGGGAGAAGTTCGCCCAGCCCTTCGAATCGAGGGCATGCACGAGGGCGCTGATCGGGCCGTTACCTTCACCAGTGAGGGTGAGGGTCTTGCCGTCGCGACGGACCTCGGCCTGGCAGCGCACGGCTTCCTTGCTGACGGGCGCGGAGCTGAACGCGACGAGCTCGAGGGGCGCGGAGACGTTGACGAAGTTCTGGCGGAAGCAGTCGTGGATCTCGGCGGGCGAGAGTTCCTTGCTGAGCTTGTCGGCGTGCTTGCCGATGAGGTTGCCGACTTCCGGGTGCATGAGCTTCGGGAGATCGAAGCCGAACTCGCGATCGAGCACGTAGGCGACGCCGCCCTTGCCGCTCTGCGAGTTGATGCGGATGATGGCCTCGTACGAACGGCCGATGTCCATCGGGTCGATGGTGAGGTAGGGGACGTCCCAGAGGGCGTCGTGGCCGATCTTGCCGCGGCGATCCATGACCTTCTTGATGGCGTCCTGGTGGGAGCCCGAGAAGGCCGTGAAGACGAGGTCGCCGCCATACGGGTGGCGGTCATGCACGCTCATACGGGTCACGCGCTCGAAGACTTCGCGGATCGCGCCGAGGTTGCGGAAGTCCAAATGCGGATCGATGCCGTGCGAGAAAAGATTGAGCGCAACGGTGACGATATCCACGTTGCCCGTGCGCTCGCCGTTACCGAAAAGCGTGCCTTCGACGCGGTCCGCGCCCGCCATCAGGCCGAGTTCGGTCGCGGCGACGCCGGTGCCGCGGTCGTTGTGCGTGTGCAATGAGACGATGGCCATCGCGCGGTTGCTGAGATGGCGGCAGAACCACTCGATCTGGTCGGCGTGCGTATTGGGTGTGCCGGCTTCGACGGTCAGCGGCAGGTTTAGGATGATCTTCTTTTGGGCAGAGGCGCCCCAGGCCGCGGCCACAGCTTCGCAGACTTCGAGGGCGTAATCGGGCTCGGTGAGCACGAACGTCTCGGGGCTGAATTCCAATTGCCAATGCGTCTCGGGCTGCGCTTCGGTGAGTTCGCGGATGAGCTTGGTCCCATTCACCGCCATCTCGAGCACTTGGGCTTTGGACAGCCCGAAGACGATGTCGCGCTGGGCGGGGTTGGTCGGCGTGTAGAGGTGGACAATCGCGCGGTGGGCGCCTTTGAGCGATTCGAGTGTGCGCCGGATTAGATGTTCGCGCGCTTGGACGAGCACTTGGACGGAGACGTCCTCGGGAACCAGTTTCTTTTCGATCAACTCCCGGGTGAAAGCGAACTCGGTGTCAGAAGCGGAAGGAAAGCCAATTTCAATTTCTTTGAAGCCGATCCGGCAAAGCATCTGGAACATCTCGTGCTTCTCTGGCACGTTCATCGGGATCGCCAAGGCTTGGTTACCGTCGCGGAGGTCGACGGAGCACCAGCGCGGAGCTTGCTCGAGACGGGCGTCAGGCCAGCGCCGATCGGGGAGCTTGACGGTCTCGAAGGGGCGATATTTCTGCCGAGGGTTTTCCATAGCGGTCGAAAGTAAGAGGGTGGTGAGAAGGGGGGTGGACTGGCGAGCGTGGGTTTGGTCCTGTAAAAACAAAAAGCCCACCCGGTTGTCCGGGTGGGCTTTTCGCAAAGGAACGAAACCCGGACTTAGGCGTCAGGTTTGGTCTTTGGAAGCTTGGTCACGCGCTTGATGTCCTTGATGGTGCCGCGCTTTTTGAGCAATTCCACGCGTTCGAAGCGCTTCAAGACGTTGCGCTTGGTGCCCGAAGAGGAACCGCCGGTTTTAAAACTGTTGTGCTGGGTCATGGCCGTAAGGTGGGTGGAAGGTTGGAGAAAAGGGCAGGAGGGGTCGGGGGCAAGGGGAAAAGCGTTTAAAAAGGCCATCCCGGCCTTCTCGACCAGTCCGCAGGCTGGTTCAGGCCTGTTTTAGGATGCCCTTCACCACGTGACCTTCGACGTCGGTCAGGCGGAATTGACGGCCTTGGTAGCGGAAGAGGAGGCCCTCGTGGTTGATCCCGAAGAGGTGCATGAGGGTGGCCTGCATATCGTGGATATGAACCCGGTCTTTGGTGATGTTCCAGCCGAACTCATCGGTGGCGCCATGGACGTATCCCGGCTTCACGCCGCCGCCAGCGAGCCACCAGGAGTAGGCGCGGCCAAAATGGTCGCGACCCTTGAAGCCAGTGCCTTGTTGGTTCTGACCGAACGGGGTGCGGCCGAACTCGCCGCCCCAGACGACGAGGGTGTCGTCGAGTAGGCCGCGCTGCTTAAGATCCTTCACGAGCGCGGCGCTGGCTTGGTCGGTATCGAGGCACTGCTGCGCGAGCTGTCCAGTGGTAAGATTATTATGCTGATCCCAACCCGAATGCATCAGCTGCGTGAAACGTACGCCGCGCTCGGCGAGGCGTCGGGCGATGAGGCAGTTATTAGCGAACGTTCCCGGCTTGAGGACATCGGGGCCGTACATCTCGAGGACGGACTTCGGTTCGTTCTTGAAGTCGAGTAGACCAGGGACCGACGTCTGCATGCGGAAGGCCATCTCATATTGCGAGATGCGCGTATCGATTTCGGGGTCGCCGACCTGACCGAAGTGCTCGCGGTTGAGCGCCTGCATGTCGTCGAGCATCGTGCGTCGCGCGTCGCGGCTGACTCCCGCCGGGTTGCCGACGTAGGGTACCGGATCGCCGACGCCCCGGAAGCGGACGCCTTGATGCTTACCGGGCAGGAAGCCGTTGGACCAATAGTGTTCGAAGAAGAGTTGACCGCAGGTCTTGGCCGTATCCGACGAGGTCATGACCACGTAGGAGGGTAGATCTTCGTTCATCGTACCCAGTCCGTAAGACAACCAAGCACCCATCGACGGGCGGCCGGGAATCTGCGAGCCCGTCATGAAAAACGTCACGCCAGGCGCATGGTTCACCGCCTCGGTGTTCATCGAGCGCACGATGCAGAGCTCGTCGGCAATCGCACCGGTGAAAGGCAGCATTTCGCTCAGCTCGATGCCGCTGGAGCCCCACTTTTTGAACGGTTTGATGGCACCGACGCAGTTATATTTCGCGTAGCCGCTCGACATCGAGGAGAGACGCGTGTCGCCGCGCACGCTCGCCGGGATTTCCTGTCCGGCCATTTTCTCGAGGAGCGGTTTGTGGTCGAAGAGGTCGACGTGCGAAGGTCCGCCGCCCTGCCAGAGGCAAATCATCCGCTTGGCCTTGGGGGCGAAGTGCGGCAGGCCGGGCAGGCCGCCGATGGGGTTGTTCGCGGCCTTGGCGTCGCGGGCGAGCAGGGAGCCGAGGGCGACGGCGCCGATGCCTTGGACGCCAGCACTAAGGAAGCTGCGTCGCGTGAGTCGCGTCCGCCATTCAGAGGGAGAGAGTTCGAAGTCCATGGGGTTCAGTCGCGAGTGACGGCAGCGTCGAGATTGTAAAGGGCGAGGCAGGTGGCGGTGAGAGCGGCGTGTTCGGCGACGGGGAGCTTCGGGTCGCGTTTGCTTTCACCAATCACGAGTAGCGCGTCGGCGGCCTTCGCGTCGGCGGCGTAGACCGCTCGCTGGTTGGCGAGCAGCTTGGCAAGTAGGGCGGGTTCTTTGCCGGAGGGTTCACGGCCGAGCACGCGGGCGAAGGCGCGCGCGAGACGGGCTTCGTCGGTCGTCTGTTCCTTGGTCACGCTTTGGGCGAGCACGCGGGCGGCTTCGACCCAGGTGGGATCATTGAGCATCGTGAGTGCGTGCAGGGGCGAAGAGGTCGTGGCGGTTCGCACCCGGCAGGTCTGACGCGCCGAGCTATCGAACATGTTCACCGGCGCGATGGTGCGGCGCCAGAAGGTGTAGAGCGAACGGCGATAGAGATCCGTGCCGTGTGAAGTCGGGTAGGTGAAATCCCGCTCTTTGGTAATCGCGAGGCTTTCCCAGGGGCTGTCTGGCAGGTAAGGATAGACGGGAACGCCGCCGATTTTTCCGTTAAGTAAACCGCTGGAAGCTAAGGCGACATCGCGCAGGACCATCGAAGGCAACCGGAGTCGAGGGGCGTGCGAGAGCAGTTTATTTTCCGGGTCCTTCTGCAGCTGTTCAGGCGTGATGTGGCTGGACTGACGATAGGTTTTGCTCGTGAGAATGAGTTTCTGGAGCGCCTTTAATTTCCATCCGGATTCACGGAATTCGACGGCAAGCCAATCGAGGAGTTCTTGGTGGGTCGGCCGATCACTCTGGACACCGAGGTCTTCGGAGGTGCGCACGATGCCCTTGCCGAAGAATTGTTGCCATTGCCGATTCACTTGCACGCGCGCCGCGAGCGGATGCTCTGGGCTGAAAAGCCATTGGGCCAGCCCGAGACGATTCTTGGGAGCGTCTTTCGGCAGCGGTGGAAGAAAGCCGGGGGCGTCGAAGGTGACCTTATCTTTTTTTGCAAGGTAGGCACCGCGGTCGAGGATGTTGGTCTCGCGGGGCATGTCGTCGGACATCACCATCACGCGCGGAAGGGTGTCGCCCCGGAAACCGTCGAGCGCGGCCTTTGCCTTATCGATAGTCATGACGCCCGGGATTTTTTTACGCTCTTCGACGAATACGACTTTATCGAAGTGGGCGCGGAGTTTCTTCGTCTCCGCCGCGGTGCGCTTCTTGTCCGGCGCGAGCAGGGCCTCGAGTTCCTTGGGCAGCATGCCTTTATCTTTATTAGGTTTTGCGAGCCAGTTCGCAAAGGCTGTGTTTTGCAGAGTGAAGAAGTCTTTATTCTTGGTGTCGAAATCGGCTTGGAGCTTCACGAGTTCCGCGGTCTGTTCGGCGGAAGGGTATTCGACGACGGTGGTGTCGAGGCGGAAGCGACTGCGGCCGCCGGTCGGCGTGGGGCCGCCACTCGGCGTGCCGCGTTCCTTCACATGATTAAAGGCATCCATCCACTGATAGTAATCTTTTTGCGTAATCGGATCGTACTTGTGGTCGTGGCATTGGGCGCAGGCGACCGTGAGTCCGAGCCAAGTGGTCGTGGTGCTTTCGACGCGGTCGAAGAGGCTGACGTAGCGTTGTTCTTCGGCGATGTTACCGCCCTCGCCGTTAAGGATGTGGTTGCGATTGAAAGCCGTCGCGATTTTTTGCTCGGGCGTGGCGTTGGGCAACAGATCGCCCGCCAGCATCTCGGTGCTAAGTTGGTCGAAGGGCTTGTCTTCGTTGAGGTTTTTCACCAACCAATCTCGCCAGATCCACTGGAAGGTATCCCCGTCTTGTTGGAAGCCGTTGCTGTCCGCATAGCGCGAAGCATCCAGCCAAGGCAGGGCCATGCGTTCGCCGTAGTGGGGCGAGGCCATCAGGCGGTCGATTTGTTTCTCGTAAGCAACGGGGCTCGTATCCGCGATGAAGGCAGCGGTTTCTTCGGGCGAGGGGGGCAGGCCGGTAAGGTCCAGAGAAAGGCGGCGCAGTAACGTGGCCTTCGGGGCCTCGGGTGAAAGTGTCAGGCCGGCCTTAGCCAGCTTTTCGACCACAAAGGCGTCTAACGGATTTTTTTCACCGTTCGCGGGAAGTGGAGAGCGGACGGGTGCGATGAAGGTCCAGTGCGGCGTGTAGACGGCACCTTCCGCAATCCAGCGCTTCAAGATGGCTCGTTGGGCCTCCGTCACGCTGCGATGCGAGTCAGGCGGGGGCATGACTTCTTCCGAGTCCTTGGAGAAGAGGCGTTTGACTAATTCGCTGGCATGGATGTCGCCGGGCACGAAAGCCTTTTTCTTGAGGGCTTCTTCCCTGATATCCAAGCGGAGTTTCGATTTGCGTTTGTTGGCGTCTGGGCCGTGACAATAAAAGCAGTTTTCCGAGAGAATGGGCCGAATGTCGGCGTTGAAGTCGAGCGGCTTAGGTTCGACGGCGAACGAAGCACCGGGCAGGCCGGTAATCAGGCCGGCAATCAGGATCGGCAGAGGGAGGGTCGTCCGCGGCATGAACTTTTACAAATTTGGGTGGGGTAATGAATCGGCTTGCCGGGTGAGTGGCCTGTACTGGGTTCAAGTCTTATGAATGATACAGGGAATACGGCCAAAGGTTTCAATATGATTAAGCTTAACCGCGGGCCGATTGGGCGGTAAACAAGGAACGGCCGCCACCCTTTGAGGTTGCTGGAAAGCCCGTCCGTGTTGTCATGCGTTCCAGTGCGCATCCTCGATCGCTATTTACTGACGGAATGGGTCAAGGTATTCGCCTTGTGCCTCCTGAGCTTTGGCGGGTTGCTGATGCTCTCCGAGGCTTATAATTGGATACCGGAATTCCTTTCCTGGGGTTCTTCTTTCGCGACCATCTCGACTTATCTCGGGCTTTCTTTGGTGACGTTCATGTCGATGCTTCTGCCGATTTCTTTGCTGATTTCGGTCATCTTTGTCCTGGCGACGATGAATCGAAATCAGGAATTAGCCGCCGCCCGTGCCGCTGGTATCGGCATGTGGCGCCTGACCGCCCCGCTTTGGGCGGTAGGGCTCTTTTTTGCCGGCTTTCTCGCCGCGTTGAATGCCTATTGGGTGCCCGATGCGCTGGAGCAGCAAACCGCAATCCACGAACGCGAACAATTCGCTGCTCTCCGTAAGAAGGGTGGCGCGGTGCTGCCCTCGAATCAGAGCGAATTCATTTCCTTTGATAATACCAAGGCCCATCGTCTCTGGTTCATGACTCGCCTGGGACTGACGACCGGCCAGGCCTTCGAGGTCATCGTCCATTCTTTTGACGAAAAAGGTCGCGAACTCCGGACGGTCTCCGCTCGTTTCGCCGATTTCAAGAAAGTCGCCGGGCGCTGGCAATGGACTTTCCGCGAGGGGCGTGATTTACATTTCGATCCCGCGACCGGCTCGCTGTTATCGCAGCCTCGTTTCAAGGAACTGACTGTGCCCGATTACGACGACGACCCCGAGGTCATGCTCTTTGCGACGCGCGCACCGGACACATTGTCGCTGCGCGAGGTGAGTCGTTTCGTCGAGCAGACGGGCTCGAATCCGACCGGCCGTAACGCCGCTTACGCGATGCGTTATCATGCCATCATGTCCGCACCGATGATTTGCTTGGTCGTCATCGCCGTCGCCATTCCTTTTTCTGTCGCGGGCGGGCGCATCAGCCCGATGGTTGGGGTGGCCAAGACCTTCGGACTTTTCCTCGTCTACTTCTTTGTTTCGTCGCTCTGCTCCGCCTTCGGCGAGAGTGGGGCCCTGCCGCCCATCGTCGCGGCTTGGTTGCCCGTAGTCTTGACGGCTGCTTGGGTGGTGCCGAAGTTGAAGGCGGTTAATTAATCATCATGCTAAGAGCTATTCGTATTCGCCCCGGACGTCCCGCGCGCGCCCTCCGTGGTCACCCTTGGGCCTTTCTCGGGGAAGTCGATTTTGCCGGTCAGCCACCGCTGGATGGCGAGTGCGTCGAATTGAGCGACGTGAAGGGACGCTGTGTCGGCGCAGGTCTCTGGAATGGAAAATCGCAGATCGCTTGGCGGCGTTATTCGCGTCGGCCCATCTCGCTCGACGGGCCTTTGCTCGAAGAGCTGGTCACCGCCGCCGTTCAACGTCGCGCCGGTAAACTGGTCTGTCGCCTAATCTGGTCCGAGGCGGATAGTCTTCCGGGTTTGGTCGTCGATCGTTATAACGATCTACTCACCGTCCAGGCGCTGACGTTGGGTATCGATCAGCGACTCGGCGTGATTCTCGATATTTTACAGCGTTTACTGAAGCCCCGCGAAATCGTCATCCGTAACGATGCACCTTCGCGAAAACTCGAAGGTATGGACGTCGAGATACGGACGGCTTCAGGCAAAGTTCTGGAGCCTTCGTGGATGGAAGTCGGCGGCGTGCAGGTTAAGATTGATCTCGTCAGTGGCCAAAAAACCGGGATGTACCTCGACCAGCTCGACCAGCATGCGAATGTGGCCAAACTCGCCAAGGGTCGGCGCGTGCTCGACGCTTTTTGTAATCAGGGCGGCTTCGGTCTGGCCTGCGCCAAGGCTGGCGCGACGAGTGTCCTGGGGCTCGACTCTTCCGAAGACGCCATCGCGGCCGCCCGCTCCGCGGCCGAACGTAACGGATTAAACGCCTCTTTCGAAGTCGCCAATGTCTTCGATTGGTTCACCGAACACCGCGAAGCCTCGTTCGACCTCATCATCCTGGATCCGCCGCCGTTCGCTCGCAGCAAAGACTCGGTCGACGGTGCCTTGCGGGGTTATAAGGAACTTAATTTGCGGGCGCTGCGCCTCCTGGCTCCCGGCGGTATCCTGGCTACTTATTCCTGTTCGCACCGCGTTTCGGAAGAGATGTACCTCGAGGTCATCGAGGCTGCTGCGTCGGACGCCCGCCGCGAGGCCGTGGTCCTGGAGCGCACGTCCCAGCCGGCGGACCACCCGGTGCTGCTGAATTTTCCGGAAAGTCGTTACCTAAAAGGCTTCATCATCGAGATTCGGGCTTAACTCCAGCCGCCTTTCCGCTTTAATCACGCCATGATCGTTTCTCTGCGCGGCAAACTCATCGAAGCGAGCGTCCTGCGCGTGGTCATCGAATCCTCTGGCGTTGGCTATGAGGTTAATGTCCCGGTCACGACCGCCGAGCGCCTGCCTAAGCTGGGTACCGAGGTCTTTCTGCTCATCCATCACGTCTTTCGCGAAGATGGTCAGGCACTCTACGGCTTCGCTGTCGCTGAGGAACGTGAATTTTTCCGCCTGCTCGTCGAGAAAGTTTCCGGGGTCGGCCCTAAGATGGCGCTTAATATTTTAAGCCGGATGGCTTTGCCCATTCTGCGTGATGCGATCCTGCGCGGCGACGTCGCCTTACTTTCCCAGTGCCCGGGCATCGGCAAGAAGACCGCTGAGCGCCTCGTTATGGAGCTTAAGGATAAGGTCGGACTCGAAGGTGCCGCCACCACGGTTGTCTCGACGTTGGCGTCGGCGAGTGCCGTCGCCCCCACGCCCGCTTCTGACGCCTTGGCCGCGCTCATCGCGCTCGGCTTCAAGCCCATCGACGCCGACAAGGGCGTCCGCACCGCGCTGACGAAACTCGGTACCGGTGCCAGCGCCGATCAACTCGTGAAGGCTGCGCTTGGACGCTGAAGCGCCCTCGCGAGGGGACACGCTGGCAAGGGGACACGTGGGCATGGGGGAGGCTAAGTTGACCTGTTGATCGGTTGGCCGGTTGGCCAGAAGAAAGACAACACGACTTGACCCGTTGACCAGTGGGCCAGTTGGCCAGGGAGACAAGGAATGTAATGGGTAGGGGGGCGTGATCACCATCACGTCCGTTCGCTAGGCCGTATGCGAATCTCGATTGGGCTTGGCTAAGACCCGACGACTTCCCGCTTCGGTTTCGAACGGATGCGACGTCGTCGCATCCCTACCCAAGGCAGGCGATACAGAAACAAGGGGAGACCGGAATGTTAGTGGGAGAAATATGCCCCCAGCCAATCATCCGGTCTCCGGTTTCCCATTGAGTTCCTCTGTATCTTTCCCGCCACCTAATACGAACATGCTAGGGCAGCACGCGGTGCTGCCCCTACCCGATGCATCCCTGGCCAACGGGCCAACTGATCAACCGGTCAACTATGTTGCCCCCTAACCCTTACTTCAGCCCCAACACATCTTCCATCCCATACAGGCCGGCAGGTTGGTTCGCAAGCCAGCGAGCCGCGCGCACAGCGCCCCGCGCGAAGATCTCGCGATTGGAAGCCTTGTGCGTGAGTTCAAGGCGTTCGCCTTCGGCCGCAAAGACTACGGTGTGGTCACCCACGACGTCGCCGCCGCGAATGGCATGAACACCGATTTCATTGAGCGGACGTTCGCCGACGAGTCCGTCGCGGCCATGCTTCAGGGTCTCGGTCGCAAGCTTACGTTCTTCGAGCAGAATCTTGAGGAGTGTCTCGGCGGTGCCGGAAGGAGCGTCCTTCTTTAGACGGTGGTGCATCTCGAGGACTTCGATATCCCAGCGTCCGGCATCGGCGAGCGACCGGGCCGCCTGGCGGACCAGCGCGTTCAGCAGCGTGACGCCCACGGAGTAATTGCCGGCCCAGACGACCGGGAGTCCTTTGATAGCGGCTTGGATCGCGGCTTTTTCTTCGGCGGTGTGGCCGGTAGTGCCGATGACGAGCGGCTTCTTGTGTTGAGCGCAGAGCTGAGCGACGCCGAGCGTGACGGCGTGAAAAGAGAAATCGATGACGACGTCGACGGCGCCAATGTGCGCAGCGAGGTTGTCGCCTTGGTCAACGGCCGCCGCGATGGCGCCCTGTTCGGACGGGGCGACGGAGAGGATGGCCTGGCCCATGCGACCCTTGGCACCATTAAGAAGAATGCGGATAGGTTGGCTCATCGGAAAGAGGCGAGGGTGGCGTCGGAGACCTTTTCGACTTGAAGACGATTGGCGTCAGACATCTCGCAGAGCGGTAGGCGGACTTCAGCGGACTGGATGATCCCTTCGCGCTGCATGCAATGCTTCACGGGCACAGGATTAGGCTCGACGAACAGCGTCTTGAAAATCGCGGCGAGCTTTTCGTGCAAGACCCTGGCTTCAATGAATTGCTGGTGGCGCGCCAGGTTCGCCAATTTTGCGACGGGCCCGGGAATGAGATTGGAAGCGACGGAGATGATGCCTTGGCCACCGACTTCAGCGAAGGGCAGGGTAAGGGAGTCGTCGCCGCTCAAGACGATGAACTCGGGGTCAGACTCGCGCACGAGGCGAGCCGCCTTCTCAACTTGTCCGCCCGCTTCCTTGATGCCGATGATGTTAGCGTAATTCTTGCGCAGGCGCAGCGTGGTCTCTACCGTGATCTCGATGCCGCAACGGCCCGGAATCGAATAAAGGATAATCGGCTTGGCGGTAGACTCGGCGAGGAGCGCGAAATGGCGGAAGAGGCCTTCTTGGCTAGGCTTGTTGTAATAAGGGGCGACCAGTAAAAAGGCATCGGCTCCCACTTCGTCCGCCCGCTTCGTCAGATCCAAGGCTTCGGTCGTGGCATTAGAACCCGTGCCAGCCATGACCGGGACGCGGCCCGCGGCATACTCCACGGTGCGACGGATCACTTCGATATGTTCATCGTAATCAAGCGTGGGGGATTCGCCGGTCGTGCCTACCGCAACCAGCCCGTCGATGCCGTCATGAATTTGAAATTCGACCAACTTCTTCAAATCATCCCAGGACACCGCTCCGTTGAGGAAGGGCGTGACCAAGGCCGTATGGGCTCCCACGAAGGCGCGGGGGCCAAAGGAGCGGCGAGAAAGGCTGGAACCAGGCGAGGACATTGCGAAGTGATTTGACCTCAGAAACAACCGTCCCCTCCCAAAAGAGACAAACCCAAAACCCCGCCAAGCCTTTAGAAGCCCGATTAAGGGGCCGGACCCATGAGGATTCGGTTGTTTTCCGTATCCGTCACGAAGAGGCGGCCGTCGGGGCCGATGCGGGCGCCGTGTGGTCGGTTGAGCTGCGTGCTGGCCCAATCCTGACCGACTGCCTGACCTTTTTTGCCGTTACCAGCGATGGTGCGGATGGTCAGCTTCGCCGGATCAAAGAGGCGGAGGCAATGGTTCTCCGTGTCGAGGATGAGCACGTTGCCCTTGGCGTCCATGGTCACATATTTCGGGCCGCGCATCGTGGCCTCGGCCGCCGGGCCGTCGGTCGCCGGGCCGGCCTTGCCAGCCTTGTTCACCACGACGGTGACCTTGCCGTCCTTGACGGCTGCAAGCGCATTGCCTCCACGGAGCAGGACGTAGACCGTTCCATCCTTGGCCGTGCAGGCCGCCCGGGCGTCGCCCATCGACGTATGCAGCGCGTCGTCGCCATCCTTCGGCAATCCCTTCTTACCATTGCCAGCGATGGTCGTGATTACTCTGGTCGCGAGGTCGATCTGGCGCACGCGGTGGTTACCGATGTCGGCGATGACCATGAATTTGCCGGTGGGGTCGATGACGCCGCACATCGGGATATTGAACTGCGCTTGGTCGGCGGGGCCGCCGTCGCCCTCGAAGCCAGATTTACCTGTGCCGGCGAAGACCGTCGTAGCGTGCGTCTTGGGGTCGAGGCGGATGATGCGATGTTGAAAACTGTCTGAGGCGTAGATTGATCCGTCGGGCGCGATCGAGAGGTCGTGCATGCCGTTATAGACGGCGGGTGCGAGGTCGAGAAGCTTAGCCGGGGCCGGCACTTTGGCACTCTTGGCCGTGCTGTTCCATTTCACACCAGAGATATACTCAATCTTGCGATCATGGAGATGGAAGATGCGGTTTGCGGGCTGGAATTCGACCCCGTAAGCGTCGCCTTTAGCGTCAAAGGCGATGCTGAAAGGCTCGTGCAAGTCTTCGGCGCCGGGGAGCTTGATGACTTCGATGGCGGCGAACGCCGAAGCGGTCAGGGCGAGGCTGGCGAGTAAACGGAAGAGCATGCAACACGCTTAGCCGCCCGGTTTCAGGATACAAGCCCAGCGGGATGGAAAATGCATCGACCCCGAAGGTTTCTTATTCAACTTATCATTTTTATCCCCGTGCCTACGCCGCTTCCATTGATTGTCCGTGAACTTGGCGGCGCCGGTGCGCCGCTCGTCGTCCTGCATGGCTTGTTGGGCTCGTCGCGCAACTGGCAATCCGCCGGCGTGGCGCTCGCGGAGCGCGGTCACCGCGTGCTGGCGCCGGATTTGCGTAATCATGGCTCGTCGCCTTGGGCAGACGACTGCTCCTATGCGGCGTTAGCTGGTGACGTCATCGCACTTTTGGAAAAAGCATCCTTCGGACCCGTGCATCTGCTTGGGCATAGCATGGGCGGCAAGGTGGCGATGCGTTTGGTGATGGATCGGCCTGATTTGGTAGCCCGCCTCACCGTCGTCGATATCGCTCCCCGCGCTTACGCCGATCGCATCCGACAGGAATTCACGGCGATGAACGCGTTGGACTTGTCCGAGATTAAATCGCGCAAGGATGCCGAAGAGAAACTTTCCACGGCGGTGCCGGAATGGGGGATGCGGCAATTTATCCTGACAAACCTCGGCCAGGGTCCGGATGGGCGTTGGGCCTGGATGGTCAATCGGGAGGCGCTCACCCAGGCTTTACCGGAAATCCTTTCGAATCCGCTGGTGCCGGGGGAAAATTGGCCAGGGCCGACGCGTTTTATCCGCGGCGGCAAATCCCACTATATCAGCGATGCCGATGCGGTTCAGATCAAAGGCTATTTTCCGCAAGCTGATGGGGTTACCTTGCCGGAAAGCGGACATAATCCGCATTTCGATGCTCGGGCTGGTTTTATCGATGCCGTGATGGCCTGACTTATCCGCGCGACCCCGAAAGTTGGCGATTCTTGTACCAGACAAAGACCGAGCCGAGCAGGGGAGTGCCGATTGTAAAAGCCACCAACGCGATCAGAAGCATATCCCAGCCGTCGCGCGGCGCCTCCGTGGACTTGGACAGTTCGATCAATGGCGACTCGTCTTCCGCAATCATCATTACCCAGCGCGGTTTTTGGGCGGGTACGCGCTCATCAACCAGCCAGAGGATGAACGTGTGCGGGCTCATCTCCGGGACGCGGAGGACAAACTTCGAAGCTTCCGGAACCCAGTTCCATTCGGCGATTTCCAGCCGATAGCTTTTGGCGAGCTCTTCGGGAGAATGTCCCAGCGGCGCCTCTGGATCGAGCTTTTGGGCGGTCGCATAAGTCGGCTCACCGGCGATTTTTGTGAGCGACCGCGTCTCCTTGCCACTAGAGAGCTCGAAAAAACGTGGAGCGGCATCCTTCATTTGCACCCGGTCTTGAATATTGAAATTAGCATCAGCATCGGCCGTGACCTTAAGCGTGCAGGAGCCGTCGGGGTGGAGCTGAAGTTTTGCCAGCAGAAATTCGCCGTTATGGGCGCAAACAAACAAGGGGAGCAAAAGTGCTCCCCAGGTCAGGATGAATCTGCGGAGCGTGCGAATCACTTACGGTCCCAGCGTAGCACTCGGCCGAATTGATTCCACTCTGTTTCTAAGATATTTCCTTGGGCGTCGAAAGTGATGCCATGGGGCGAGGTCACCACGCCTTCGCGCCAGTCAGACGGGGGTACCTTGGGGGTATTGGTTTCCTTCTTGATGCCCTTGGCCTTGTCCTCGGCGATGCGGTCGTTATCGCCCATCGCGGCGACCATGGTGCCTTCCTTGTTCCAGACCGAGACGCGTCCGGCGATCTCGGCGACGCACATCAGGTCGCCGTTGAACGAGGCGGAGGAGGGGTTGCGTAGGCCGGTGTTGGCAATCATCTGCGGGTTGCCGCCGTCGAGGTCGAGGTGGAACATGCGGTTGTTGCCGCGGTCGAGGCAGAGCAGGCGGACCGGCGAGAAGCGCGGGTCGATGAAGATTTTATGGGTGTTAGCAAAGGCCTTGCCGTCCACTATTTGGGTGGGGCCGCCGAAGACTTTCTTGAACTTGCCCGTCTTATCGAAGACGAAGATCCAGCTCTTGCCGTAGCCGTCGACGAGGTAGATATCGCCGTTCGGCGCCACGTCGCAGTTGGTGAGTTTCAACGCGTTCTTTCCTTCCTTGGTCTTGCCTTGGACTTCGGGGAAGGCATCGGGCTTGATTTCCATGACGATGGTGCCGTCGAGCTTAGCTTTAATGAAGCGCTGTTCGCCGAGGACCGCCGCGAAGATGAATTCGCCTTCTTCCGTCTTACGAATGACGAAGCCGTGCAGGGACGCCGGTAGGGCGAGGGTCTTGAGGTATTTACCGTTTTTTCCGTAAACTTGCAGGCCAGCGTCTTTATCTTGGACGCTGACGTAGAAGTTACCCGCTGAGTCGACGGCGATTTCGCCGTGGCCGTTCCCGATTTGCTCCTTGCCGGGGGGCGTGCCGAAGAAATTGGGCACGAATTCATATTTTACTTCGGCAGCTTGGGCGAGAGAGCACACGGCGAGGAGGGTTAGGATACGTAGGGTGGACATGTTGTTGTGAAGGAGTGGGGTTGGGATAGGGGTAGGGGGTGGCGCGACGGCTTGCAAATGGAATAGGGCATTCGGGACCCCTTTTCGGCATCGCTCTTTTATTGTATCTTCTGAACGGCCCCCTATCCGTATCCCTATCCCTAAACCTAAAGCATATGAAAACCCTCCGTTTCCTCGCGGCTCTCGCCGCTCTCATCGTCTCGGCCTCCGCCGCTGAGCTTAAGTTCGAGTCAGCCTTCAACGGCAAAAACCTCAACGGTTGGCAGAACGGCGAAAACAACGAGTTCTGGAAGGCCGTCGACGGCGTGCTGGTCGGCGAAAATAACGCCGCAAAGAAAGGCAATATGCTCTACACGGAGAAAACTTACCAAGACGCCATCATCGAGTGCGAAGTGCGCTTCTCCGGAGAAATCGACAGCGGTATCATGATGCGGAAAGATGAAAAGGGGAAGAAAGACATGCAGATGCAGATCGGTGTCTCCCGCAGCCTGAAGAAAGACATGACCTGCGCCTTCTACGTCGGCAAGTATCCTGAAGCCGGCTGGGCTCCGAAAGTCTCCACCCTCTGGAAGAACAACGAATGGAACAAGATCCGCTTCCAGGCCAAAGCCGACACCTATACCGTCTGGCTGAATGGCGAGCAGGTTTCGAATTACGTCGACGCCGGCTACCCTAAGGCGGCCCCCATCGGCCTCCAGATTCACCCAGGGTTGGCGATGAAGGTCGAGTATCGCAACATCTCGGTCGCCGAAATCAAGTAAGTCTTAGCTCAATTTAAACAAAGCAGGGCGGGAGCAATCCCGCCCTCCTTTGTTTTTAGGGGACTGAACCAGGAATTATTTCTTTTCCGGCAATTCCGCTACTTTCTCGATCTCGCCCGTCTGTTCGTTAATCTTGAAGCGAGCAATCGCCCCGTGGATTTTCTGCTGTTGCTCGAGCCGGTTACGGGCTTCATCCGAAAGTTTTTCGACCTGTTTATCGCGCCAGGCCTTATGGGCCTGTTCGTCTGAAATCCATTCGCTGAGACGGAAAGGCAAGGGGATGCGTGGCTTGCTGCTCACATTGCCGCCGGCGCCATTAATCGCCACACCTTGGGCTGAGACGGTGGTCGAAGGGGTTTTGATCTCGGATAACTTGATGATCGTTGAGTTGAACTTTTTCGAATCGTCCACCGTCACGGCCGTTTTGACTGCCACCGTGGTTTCAGGCTTAGGCTTGGTCTCCGTATTGGTTGGGGCGACGGGCTTGGGCTTGGTCTCCTCTTTGCTTGCCTCGCGGCTGCTGGGCTTTGCCTTGGGTTCATTCCAGGCCTCGGCGTTGGTATCCTTGGCGTCGGGGGGCGGGCTCTTGGCTGCCACGGCTTTGGGTTGAGGCTTGGCCTCTTCTCCGCCGAAGATTTTCCACGAGGGTAAGCTGAGCCAATCGGGTTTATACCAATGAGATTCTTTGACCGCTGTTGGGCTGGCATTGCTTGCGTCCGCCCCTTTGTCGGCGGAACCTGCGGCGCAGCCGGTGAGCAATCCCGCGCCGGCGGCGATGAGCCCGAGATTGAGGTGCGTGCGCAGGCTCATGGGCTTATTGGGAAAGGATTTGCAGGGCGGCCATGATTGGCGGTCCGGCCTTGGCGTCGAAGCGCGTATTAATTGTGAACTTCGCATCGCGTGGGGTGCTGATGGATTTCTCCACCAGGACCTGCTGGGCACCGACGGCTTTTTCGTCGCTCAAGGCTCCGCGCATACGTTCGACCATCGATTCGTAGTCAAGCGTGTCGACGCAACGATTGATCATCTTCCAGCCCAAGTCCGGTGACTTCGGATTGATGCCTGAAGCGACGAGCTGCAAGGGGTCGCGGCTGGCCCCTTCGCGGAAGCGGTCGAACTGATAAACATACCGTCCGTTTAGCACCAAGCTGTCATTGCCGTTCGTGCGGACGGTCATCAGTAATTCGAAATCCAGCGCGGTCTGCATCTGTTCGTAGCGAACCCGGGTGACGTCGCTCATTGGCAGGCGACGAAAGAAACGGTTGGAGTCGAGCCAGAAGGTCAAGGCGCCTGGGCTGCTTTTGGCATAAGAGGGGAGTTTGTCGCGCAATTCTCCCGGCTTGAGATTTTTGGAGTCAAAGCGGGTGAGGCATTCGCGGATTTCTTGTTCCACGCAAGGCGTTGCGCTGTTACCTTCGAACTCAACTAAGATGATGGCGGTCCGGTTCGTCAGACCAAAGGTAAAAAACCCGCCTTCCGGGTCCATGTAACGGCCCTCCCCATATTTCACCATCGAACGGCTGCGGGTCAGTTTGGAGGCGCCGCGGCCGGTTTCGCTGCGGATGGCTTCGTTCATCTGGTCGGCGATGCGCGAGAGCGCGACTTCGGCGACGACGGGATCGGTGACGCGGATAATCGCACCGCAAATCATGACCGGGTTTTGGTGGGTGCCTTGGCCTAGCTTGTTGGTCGGAAATTTAGCGAAGCCATAAATTTCAGAATGGGGGTCGAGGCCGTTCTTCAACAGCTCGGCGATCGCCACCGTCATCCCTTTGCCGCCCGTGCGTTCGAGCCATTCCGGGAAGGCTTGGCTTCCTTTTTGGCGAAGTTCGTCGGGGCGAAAAGTCACGACGGCGAAACTGTCTCCGGGAATCAGGCTCGAAGTGCCGGCGTTGGAACGGGCGGATTGATTGGAGCGTTCCGTGGCCCAGAGCCAGGCGGCGATGAGCGCGATGATGCTGGTCAGGACCACGACCACGGTGATTTCCCATGCGCTCCAGGCAGTGCGAGCCGCTTGGCCGGCGGCACCTTGGCTTTCGCGGGCTTCGCTGGTACGGCGCTTGCGGCGGACTTGGACGGCCATGTTAAACGCGATGATCAGCGTCACGGCGAGCGGGTCAAACACGGCGACCAGCGCCAGCATGAGCCACTTGACAACATCGTCGGCTTCGGCGTCGAAGGCGCGGGCGACGAAGCGGTATGAGCCGATGTCGGAAGCTGCAATCGTATCGCGCAGCTGGCTGATCTCTTCGTGGCGTGTGCGGATATTCTTATTAAGGCCTTCGATCTCAGCATCGGTCATGGTCGCCTTGCCTTGGGAATTTTCCTGCAGGGCTGCGAGTTGCTTTTCCAGATCCGCGATGCCGTCCGAGCCGCTCTTGCGCAGGCTCTTTTCTTCATTATCGATGCGGGTGAGTTCGATGTTGAAGAAATCGCGGAGCTGGGAAACTTCCTGGGTGGTCGCTTCGTTGTTCTTCGATTGTTCGCCGCGAAGGCGCTCGATGCGGGCGTTAGCCTCGCTGCGCATCTTTTCGATGCGGTTGCTGGTTTCGGTGAGTTTGGCGAGAATCTGGTCGCGCTCGGGCTTCTGTTGTTCGCGGAGTTCCTGGCCGAGACGGATGTTATCTTTTTCGAAGAACAAGAGCTGATTCGTTACGCCTTGCTTGGTGTAACCTTCGACGGCTTGGTCGAGATTTTTAATACGGTCATTGAGGCCGGCGATGGTCGACTCTTCGGCTCCCACGGCCTTGGCACTGGCGGCCTCTTCCGCGGCGATACTCTTGGTGATGACGCCCACTTGCTCCGCGGTGCGTAGCATCGGCGCGGCTAATTCCTGCGTCCGACGTTCGCTCAGGGCCTTGCGTTGCTCTTGGAGGCGGGCGAGCGATTGGTTGAGCGATTCGGTCGCCTGCGTCAGGCGGGCCTGGGCCTTGGCGATATCTTCCCGGCCGGAGTTATTGATGCGGGAGTTTTTGCCGCGCGATTCTTCAATCTGGCGCTGCACCTCGGAGATTTGTTTGTCGAGGTCTGCAATCGCCGCTTCATTGCGCGCGTTATTGATGACGGTTTTTTCGTAGGCGCGGGCCAGGTAACCGTAATTTCCCAAGGAGGTGATGGCGATCAGGACCAGGACGGCGAGGGTAAGGTAAAAGCGCAGGGCACCATTGATTAATTCCCAATAACGATAGAGGAAAGAGGCGGCGACGAGTTTGCCGATCTCGAGGCTCGCAGCCATAATCATGACCTGCACGTCGGACCCGATGAAGAGTAAGCCCAGACCTCGGACCGAGAAGAATGCCGAACAACCTGCGATGTATAAAGCCGAGGTGATTAAGATGAAGCGGAAGCCCCAACTTAAGCTTTTAGGCTCATCGCCGGAGTGGTCATCATGGGTAGGGGGGCTCATAGGGGGTGGGTATATGCATTTTTAACTCGGACTTAGGGATGGTGTCAAAAGGTCATTAGGGCACCGCCAACAGATGTTCAAAAAATTATGAACTAAATGATATATGATTATTACCAATCGTATCAAAGCGTTCTTATATAGGTGTTTTATTTGCAACCTGATGGATGTCCGTCTGTCTAAAACTCAAGCACCCCCATCCTCATGAAACTCCACAAGCACTGCCAGGGCAACCACCCCGACACCCTTTCGGGCTTAAGTCGGCGCGATTTTCTTCAAGTGGGCATGATTGGTACGATGGGTTTCAGCCTCTCCCATATGTTGCGTTTGCAGGCGGCCGAAATGCCTAAAGTTGAGGCTTATGCAGCGATGGCGGATTCGGTTATTCACATCTATCTTCCGGGCGGAATGGCGCAGCACGAATCTTGGGATCCGAAGCCTTTCGCGTCGCCGGATTATCGCGGCCCTTACACCCCGATCAAGACTTCCATCCCCGGCGAATACGTCGGTGAGAAGTTCGTCAACATTGCGAAGATCATGAATAAGCTGACCATCGTCCGATCGATGACGCACGGCGAAGCGGCTCACGAGCGCGGCACGCACAACATGTTCACGGGTTATCGCCCCAGTCCCGCCATTAAGTTCCCGAGCTACGGTTCGATCATCTCGCACGAGCAGGGCAGCCGCAATAACCTGCCGCCTTATGTCGTCGTGCCCAGCCAGACAATTCCTGATCAGGGCACGGGTTACATGAGCAGCGCCTTCGGTCCGTTCGCGCTTGGTAGCGATCCGGCCGATAAGGGTTTTGCTGTGCGCGATCTGCAAGGTCCGAAAGATGTCACCACGCAGCGCTTCGACCGCCGCCGCAGCATGTTAGCCGCCGTCGATGAGCATTTCCGTACCACCGAAAAATCCGATGCCATCGGCGCCATGGATAGCTTCCAGCAAGCCGCCTACGGCCTCGTCAGCAGTGCCAAGGCCCGCGAAGCATTCGACCTAAGCAAGGAATCTGACAAGGTGCGCGACGAATACGGTCGCAACACCGCCGGGCAGCGTTTCCTGCTGGCCCGTCGCCTCGTCGAGGCCGGAGTCCGTATGGTCTCCGTCACATTCGGCGGTTGGGATCACCACTCCAACATCAAGAGCGCTTTTGACGGACAGGCTCCGAATTTCGACCAAGCTTTTGCGCGGCTCATCACCGATCTCCAGGATCGCGGCATGCTCAAGCGCACGCTCGTGCTCGTGAGTTCCGAGTTCGGTCGTACCCCTAAAATCAATGGCACTAACGGCCGTGACCACTGGCCGCGCGTGTTCTCTGTCGCCATGGCCGGCGGTGGCATGAAAGAGGGTTACATTCACGGCGCCTCCGATGCCTTGGGCGGCGAACCTGATCGCGATGCGGTCGGTCCCGAAGACCTCGCCAAGACCATGTACCGCGTGCTCGGAATCAATGCCGAAAAACGCATCGTCTCGGACGGCGGCCGTCCCGTCGACATTGTCAACGGCGGTCGTATCATGACCGACTGGCTAGCCTGATCTCGCGCCTGCCGTGCTGCTCGCCTCCAGGGTGACGCAGACGGGCTGCGCCCCGCCGCCCCGCTTTATGTTCGCTCGTTTATTTATCGCCCTGTTGCTCACGTCGCTTGCCGCGCGTGCGGCTTACCCGGATTTCAATTCCACGAAACCGAACGGTGGCCAATTGGGTTCGGAACTTAAGCTCACGCTCAATGGCGCCCGCCTAGCCGACTTCGAGGATCTGTTGTTTTTCTCGCCGGGCTTCAAGGTGAAGAGCGTGGAAACGCGCGCCAGTAATAAAGTTGAACTGACTCTGGCGATTGCGCCCAACGTGCCGCCGGGTAATCACCTCGTGCGTATCCGGACAAAGTCAGGTATCTCCCACGCCCGCCAGTTTTTCGTGAGCCCATTTCCTAACGTGGACGAGGTCGAGCCGAATTCGGAATTCGCGAACGCGCAGCCGATTCAGCTCAATCAGACCATCGAAGGAGTCATCCTGCCCGAGGATGTCGATTACTTCAAACTAACGGTCAAGAAAGGCCAACGCATCAGTCTCGAAGTCGACGCCCTGCGTTTAGGCTACGGCGTCTGCGATCCGTACATCGCGATTCTGGATAAGGATAAGTTCGAGAAGGCCTTCTCGGATGATACGATCCTGCATCGTCAGGACGGTTTCTGCTCTTTCGCCGCCGAGTACGATGGCGATTACTACGTGATGATTCGCGAATCTTCGTACCGCGGCTCGGCGAACTCTTTTTATCGGCTCCACGTGGGGAGTTTCCGCCGCCCCGACGCCCTCTATCCTGCCGGGGGTAAATTAGGCTCCAAACTCAAGGTGAACTTCGTCGACAACAAGGAATCATTTGCGGAAGAAGTGACGCTACCGACCGAAGAAGATCCGGAGTTTATGCTTTACCCGAAGTCGCAGACGTCCGCGCCTTCCGGAAATACTTTCCGCCTTTCGACCTTCGACAACACCCTTGAAGCCGAACCGAATAATACCTTGGAGCAGGCTACGGTGGCCAAGGATGCCGAGACTTATGCTCTTAATGGGATCATCGATAAGCCGGGGGACGTAGACTTCTTCAAGGTAGTTCTAAAAAAAGGACAGGTCTTTGATTGTCGCTGCTTCGCCCAGGCGTTGGGCTCCCCGCTCGATCCGACCGTGACCGTACTCGGGCCTAAGGGAAATACGATGAGTTCCAACGACGACGGCGGCGGCATGCGGCGCCTTGATTCCAAATTCAAATTTACCGTGGCGGCAGACGGCATCTACTCGGTGCGCATCACGGACCACCTCGAGCGGGGTGGGCCGAATTTCGTCTATCGCGTCGAGATGATCGCCTCGCAACCCAGCCTGACGTTCGCCTCGCCTGACTATTCGGTCAACGACACCAACTACCGGCAATTCTTGGCCGTCCCGCGCGGCGGCCGCATGGTGCTGCTCGAAAACTTCACCCGTAACGGGGTCGGTGGCGAATATCGTTTTGACGTGAAAGGCTTGCCCGCCGGAGTGAAGTTGCTCTCCGACTCTGCTCCCGGGGATTTGCCCGGCGTACCTCTCGTCCTGGAGGCCGCCGCGGACGCTCCGCTCGCCGGCGCCGTGGCTACCGCTCAGTTGCTGCCCATCGACCCTAAGAATAAGATCACTGGCCAGCAGCGTCAGATCTATGACATCGTCCGGCTCGGGAACACGATCTATTACCAAGGCATCGAAGATAAGATGGCGGTCGCCGTCGTGGAGGAAGCTCCCTATTCCCTCGAGATCGAGAAGCCTCTCGTGCCGTTGGTGCGCAACGGGGTATTCAATCTTAAGGTCGTCGCGCAACGTAAGGCGGAATTCAAGGGCCCGATTCGCGTCTTCATGTCCTGGACGCCACCAGGGATCTCGTCGCTGGGCGAACAGACGATTGCGGCAGATTCGAACGAATGTTATTTCCAATTAAACGCCAACGGCAACATCGACACCAAGGCCTGGAAGTTCGTGGTGATGGGCGAAGCCGACGCCGGCAACGGGCGCGTTTTTAATGCTTCACCTTTCGCCGAGCTGGTCACCGAAGCTCCCTATGTCGCCGCCAACGCCATCCCGCTTACGGCGATGGAAATCGGTACGCCAGGCCTGATGGTGACTAACTTCGAAGTGCAACGTCCCTTCGATGGCGAGGCCGTGGCCACGCTCGTCGGCGTGCCTGACACAATCTCGATTCCTTCGATTAAGGTGACCAAGGATACGAAAGAACTTCGCTTCACGGTGGTGACCAATGAGAAGTCTCCCGTGGGCAAGAAAGAGAATCTTTTCGTTCAGGTAGATATTCCCGCCGGCAAGGGCACGACCACGCATCGGGTGGCGGTCGGCTCGATCCTACGGTTGGATGCTCCGCGCAAAGCGGCGCCAGCTCCGGTCGCCAAGGCCGCCGTAACTCCCTCCGCTAAGCCCGCGACGCCGGCACCCTCCGCCGCCCCCGTCGTACTCTCGCGACTCGAGCAACTGCGCCAAAAGACGGAAACCCCGAAGAACTAATTTCCACATGCCCGCCCGTGTCCTTTCGTTCGTTTTCACCTCAACGCTTTTGGCCCTAGCGGCTTTTGCTTCGGCCGCTCCCGTCTCCTTTGAGGAAGTGCGCGTGATCTTGGAGGGAAAATGTCTGGAATGTCATAATCCTGATAAGACCAAAGGAAAGTTATTGATGACTTCGCGCGAAGCCTTCCTCAAAGGCGGCGAGAGCGGCACGACCTTGGTCGCGGGTGATCCCGTTAAGAGCGAGCTGCTGAAGCGATTGAATCTGCCGAAAGACCACGAGGATATCATGCCCCCCAAGGGCGGCCCGCTGCCTGCGGCCGAAATCGACGTTCTCCGCCGCTGGGTAGCCGAAGGCGCGACCTGGACGGCAGGCGTCACGTTGGTCGCCAAGAATAAGGCGAAAGAAGAAGCGCTCGCCGATCTGAAACAAAAATTGCCGACCTTGGAGAAGCTCGAGATTTTTCCCGAAAGTATCAATCTCGAGACGAAGCGGGATTTTCATCGGCTCGTGGTCTTCGCTACCTTTAAAGACGCCACCACGCGCGATGTGACGGCTTTCGCCAACCTGCGCATGAGCGACGAGAAGGTCGCCAAGTTCGATGGTTACTCCGTCCACGCCGTCGCCGACAGCGGCAAGACCGAGGTTGTGGCCGAGCTTGGTGGGCAGACGGCGCGCGCGCCCGTCGCGGTGAAAGACGGACAGAAGGACCGGGCGATTTCTTTCCGACTCGACGTTATGCCAGTCTTTTTGCGAGCCACTTGTAACAGCGGGGGCTGTCACGGCGCCGCCCGCGGTAAAGATGGCTTCCGGCTTTCCCTTTTCGGCATGGATCCGGATGGCGATTATATCCGTCTGACCCGGGAAATGATCGGCCGTCGCATCAACTTGGCGATTCCGGAGGAAAGCGCCATGGTGGAAAAGACCACGGGTGCGGTTCCGCATTCGGGTAACAAACTTTACGATGCTGATTCGCAGTATAACAAGGCGATCCTCGAGTGGATCGCCAACGGTGCCAAGGACGACCCGGCGGACATCGCGAAGGTGACGGGTATCGAGGTCTTCCCCAAGCAGATCGTCCTCGAAGGCAAGGAGTCCACGCAGCAGATCACCGTCCGGGCGACTTATTCCGACGGTACCGATCGCGATGTGACGAAGTTGGCCTTGTTCATGTCCAATAACGATCCGGTCGCTGCGATCAGCAAAGACGGCGTGGTGAAATCGGCCGAACGGGGCGCCGCCTTCATGCTCGCGCGTTTCAACGTCTTTAGCGTGACCGCCCAGGTCGTGGTCATCCCGAAGGGTTTGGTTTACGAGCGGCCGAAGACCGCCGAGGTCAATTATATCGATAAGGCCGTCAATGAACGCCTGCACCGCCTGCGCATCGTGCCCTCGGGCGTCTGTACCGACGAGGAGTTCGTCCGCCGGGTCTATATCGATGTCGTCGGCCTGTATCCTAAGCCCGAGGAGTTGAAGGCTTTCTTGGAAGACAAGCGCCCCGACAAGCGCCCGCTCTTGGTCGAAGGCCTGTTGCAGCGGAAGGAATTCACGGAGTTATGGGTGATGAAGTGGGCGGAATTGCTTCAGATCCGCTCGGGCATCAATGCGGGCAATAATGCACCCCCGTTTTATAAGAATGCCTTGCTCTATTATAACTGGCTCGCGGCTGAGATCGGCAAGAACGTCCCGATCAACCAGATCGTAATCGATCTCCTGTCCGCCTCCGGCGGCACGGTTTCGGTGCCCGCTGTCAATTATTACCAAGGCGAACTCGATCGGCTCAAGATCAGCGAGAATATCGCCCAAGTCTTCATGGGGATGCGGTTGCAGTGCGCCCAATGTCATAACCATCCGTTCGACCGCTGGACGATGAACGATTACTATGGGTTTAACGCCTTCTTCGCCCAGATCGGGCGGAAGAATACCGACGACCCTCAGGAGGTGATCGTCTTCAATAGCAAGGGTGGAGAAACGCAGCATTTCCTGACCAAGAAGAACGTGAAGCCAAAGTTCTTGGGCGGCGAAGAGCCTGAACTCAAGCCGGGCGAAGACCGGCGTCGCGTGATGGCCGAATGGCTCGCCTCGCCGCGCAACCCGTTTTTTGCCCGCAATATCGCCAATCTGATCTGGGCACACTTCGTCGGTGTCGGCGTGGTCGACCCGGTGGATGACGTCCGGGTCTCGAATCCGCCCTCCAATCTTGAGCTACTCGACGAACTGGCGCAGCACCTGACGGATTATAAATATGACGTGCGTAAACTCGTTCGCGACATCACCGCTTCGGCCGCTTACCAGCGCAGCACCAAGACCAACGACACCAACGCGGGTGACAAACTCAACTTTGCCCGCGCGCAGGTGCGCCGCGTCCGAGCCGAGGTGCTGCTCGATGCGATTTCTCAGATCACCGAGACCCCAAACAAATTCCAAGGCCTGCCGGTGGGCGCGCGCGCGGTCCAAATCGCCGACGGGGCGGTCTCGAACTACTTCCTGACCACTTTCGGGCGCTCGAAGCGCGAATCCGTCGCCTCGACCGAGGTGAAAACCGACCCTAATCTTTCTCAGGCCCTGCACCTCATGAATGGCGATGCCGTGAACGATCGGATCCGTCGCGGCCAGGTCGTCGAAAAGATGATCACGGCCGGTAAGAAGGACGACGAGATCATCCGGGAGCTTTTCCTCCGGGTGTTCGGTCGCTTGCCGTCCGGTGTCGAGATGAAGTCGGTGACCGACGCAATCGCGACCGAACCGACGAACCGTCAGGTGGTGCTCGAAGATGCTTTCTGGGCGCTGATGAACTCCAAGGAGTTTTACTTTAATCACTGAGTTGTCTTCGCATGTCCTCCTCTTTGCCGTCCTTTCGTTGGTTGAGTCGCCGTTGTCTGACGTTGGCGGCGACCACGCTCTCCGTGGCTGCGCTCTGGGCGCAAGAAACGGAAAAGCTGACCTACGACGACCACGTGCGGCCTTTGCTGGAGAATAAATGTTTCTCCTGTCATAATCCTGATAAGAAGAAGGGCGGCCTCGAACTGACGAGTTACTCCGGTCTCATGAACGGCGGGAGCGGCGGCGCCGTCGTCGATGCCGGTAATCCACAAGGCAGCCGACTTTGGACCTGCAGTTCCAAGAAGGAAGAGCCTTACATGCCGCCCGAAGGGGCACCCCTTGAAGCCAAAGATCTCGCACTGTTATCGAAGTGGATTGCTGGCGGGGTGCTGCAAGCCAAGGGAAGCGTGGCGCGCAAATCAAACCGTCCCAAAGTCGATCTGACTTTCAACGGTGATGTCGGCAAGCCCAGCGGTCCCGCCGCTCGTCCGGAAAATGTCCTTCTTGAACCCGTGGTCGTCACTCCGCGCACGACGGCCGTGACCGCGATGGCCGCCAGCCCTTGGACTTCTCTGCTCGCGGTGGCTGGACAGAAACAAATCCTGCTTTACGACACCGACACGAAGGAGCTCGCCGGTATCCTGCCTTACCCCGAGGGCTACGCTCGTTCGCTTAAATTTAGTTCGAACGGCTCGCTGCTCGTCTTGGGCGGAGGGCGGACCGGTAAGTTCGGCCATGCTGTTGTTTGGGATGTCAAGACGGGGAAACGCGTGACGGAAGTCGGCAAGGAGTTCGACCAGATCATGTCGGCGGATATTTCGCCGGATCACAGCAAGGTCGTGCTAGCGACGAACACTAAGAAAGTGAAATGCTTCGATGTCGCCACCGGCGAACAGCTTTACCTGATCAGTAAGCACACCGAGTGGGTGACCGGCGCGGATTTCAGCCCGGACGGCATCTTGCTCGCCACTTCCGACCGCAATGGAAATGTTTTCGTCTGGGAGGCCGATAATGGCGGCGAATTTTATAATCTGGGCCAACATAAGGGCAGCGTCACCGACCTCTCTTGGCGGGCGGATTCCAATATCCTGGCGAGTTGCGCCGCTGATGGGACGATTTCTACATGGGAAATGAAGACGGGGAAATTAGTTGCGAATTGGTCCGCCCACGGAGGCAACGTGCAATCGGTATCATTTACGCCAGACGGACGGCTCCTTTCCGGCGGCGGCGACGGCACCACCGCGATGTGGAGCATCGAGGGTAAGCGGCTTGAGCATCCTCAGGGTATCAAGCAAAACGATCAAGTCGCCCGCGTCGTCGGGCTCTACGACTCGAAGGCTTTCGTCTCGAGTAATTGGCTGGGAGAGATCCGTTTCTTCGAGACCGCGACCGGGCGCGAGATCACCCAAGTCTCCAGTAATCCGCCTAAGATTGCCGATCGCGTGACCATCGCCGAGAAGCGTCTGACCGAATTGGAACCAGCGCTCGCCCCCGCGGAGGCTAATGCGAAGGCCGCTGAAGCCGGCATCCCCGCCGCCGAGGCTGCGTTGGCTAAGGTGAAAGTCGACGGCGAACCTGCCGCCAAGAAGCTGGCTGAACATGAGGCCAAGAATGCCGAAGTCGCCAAGGGACTCGAATATTGGCAGGGCATGTTGAAGAAGGCGGCCAACGCCTTGGACAAAGCCACGGCCACGAAGGGTATCTCCGATTGCCGAGGGGGCCTGACCTATCTGGGGCAGGAAATAACCAAGGTTAAACCAGCCGCCACCGCTTTCCGCACCGCCGAAGCCGAGCTTGCCAAGGGCCGGACCGAACTCGCCACCGCCCAGGCCAAGGCGCGCGACGTCGCCGCCGAGATCGCCGCGCACCGCGAACGCATCGTCACTCTTAAAGCGGCCCAATTCAATGTCGGGGTGCTCTCGGAGACCGATAAGCTCGCCAAACTCGAGACCGACATCGCTGATTTAATTACCGCCAAGGCGGATAACGAGGCCGCCAAGATAACGGATGCGGCCCGCATTGAGTCATCCCGCAAGACCATCGCCCAGAACCAAGATTTATTGCCCAAGCTCGAGGATGAACTCCTGAAGCTGAAGGCCGAATTCGTAAGCCTAGACAAAACTTTATCGCCGCTGCGCCTCGTCGAATCCGAAGCGCAGGGAAAGATCGAAGGCCAGAGCAAGATGATCGAAAGCGAAAGCGAGGCCATTGTCCGGCTCGGCCAAGATCGCGATGCGGCGGTGACGGTGATCAAGGCCGCCGTCGAAGCTTATCGCGATAAATATACGAGCCCGCTTAAGGTCCGTCTTACCGAGCTGACGCTGAAAAGTGACGGCTTAAAGAAACAATCGGCAGCTTTGCACGAGGCTATGACCAAGGCCAAGGTCGCCGCTGCGGATGCCGTGGCGAAGACCGAGGCCGCCCGACAGGCGGTCGGGCTGGCCGAGAAGGCTGCGAGCGCTGCGACGGGGGTGCAAGCATCCGCTGTGACGCAAGAAGCCAATGCCGTGCAATCCTTCGCGGTGGCGCGGCAATTCAAGGCGCTCTTCTCATTCCACTATTTCGCAAAAAAGCAGGAAACGACAGTGCAATTACAGCTGGCCCAAAAAGCTTTAACCGCATCCCAGCAAGCGTTGGCTACCGCCCAAGTCCAGCAGGCGATTGCAGACCAGGCCCTCGCCGCCGCCAAGGTCATTGACCAATCTCAAAGAGCCAACGCCGCGGCGGCCCTCGCAGCCTTCGAAATGGCGGAGAAGACGGCCGCGCCGACCTATGCCGAATTAGCGGCAGTGACGAAAGAGCGCTCGATGCGTTTGGCCGAAAGGGAGAAAATCGCGGCCGGGGCGATCTTAGCGGAAAAAGAATTCGCCGCAAAATTACCTGCCCTGCAGGCGGCTTTACAAAAAGCGAAAGAGGGCATGGCACCCTTGGAAAAAGCACTTGCAGCCGTCCACGCCCAGATCGCGGAAGCGGCTAAGCCGGTCGAGGCCAAGCGTCTAGCAGTGGAGGCGGCGACCAAGAATCTTGAATTGACCAAGAGCGAAAAGGCCAACGCTGAAAAAGCCCTCCTCGCCGCCCAGAAAGACATTCCGCAACGCGACAAGCATCTCGAAGAAATCGCCAAGTCTTACGCCGAACTCACTCCTCAGGTCGAACCGCTGAAGGTCAAGGTGAAGGCTGCGCAGGACCAGTATCTTGCGATGCTGCCCAAGCACGAAGTCGCGAAAAAGAATTAGGCTGAAGCAGGGCTTAGGGTAGGGATAGGGGCAGGGGTAGGTAATCAATCGCTCAAAGGGAAACCGGAGACCGGATGATTGCTGGGGGGCATTTTCAGGTCTCAGGTCTCGGCCATCGGGTGTCTGGTTTAGGTATTCAGGTTCGGGTGCAGGTCCCGGGGCTGGCTCCCGAACCTGTTCCTGTACCTGTAGCCGAGACCTGAAACCTGGAAATCAGTGGTACGGATAGATACAAACCGGAGACCGGATGATTGGCTGGGGCATTTTTAGGTAGGGCTGACTGGCCCGGTCAGCCGCGGTTGAGCGGGCCGCTCAACCCTACCCAATGCACCGCAGAACTCGTTACGGTTTCCGGTCTCCCTTGTTGTTCGATATCTTTCCCGCAGAGAAGGGTGGTTTGACTCACCCCAGACCTGGCCCTAGCCCTTTCTCCCCCATGCTCTCTCGTCGTCGTTTCCTGGAATCTACCTTTGTCGCCGCCATCGCCGCCTCGCTGGGCGCCGCCGAAGGCAAGCGGGCGCCGCGCGTCGTTCTACGCTCTTCCTGGCAGACCGTAAACATTGGTGATATCGCTCATACGCCCGGCATGCTGGCTTTACTGGAGAAATATTTTCCGGAAGCCGTGATCACCCTCTGGCCTTCTAACGTCGATAATGGCGTGAAGGAAATGCTGGCGGTGCGCTTCCCGAAATTGCAATTCGTCGGACCCAAGCCCGACGTCGCCAAGCTTTACGCCGAGAACGATTTCCTCCTGCACGGTTCCGGGCCCTCGTTGGTCGGTGAAAAACAGATCGCCCAATGGCGTAAGCAAGGGCCGAAGCCCTATGGCGTGCTCGGCATCACGCAGGGCAAGCCAGCGGCCGAGACCGTTGAGATCCTCAACGGTGCCACCTTCGTCTACTTCCGGGATTCAGTCTCGCTCGAGGCCGCCAAGGCTGGCGGCGTGAAGTGTCCCGTGATGGAGTTTGGTCCGGATGGTGCATTCGCGACCGACATGCGTAACGAGGAGAAAGCCGAGGACTTCCTGCACGGATGGGGCCTCGAGCGTGGTAAGTTCCTCTGCTGCATTCCGCGCTATCGCAGCACGCCTTATTGGACGATTCATAAGGAGCGCGCTTTTGATCCTGTTAAACAAAAGCGGAACGATGAATTAAAGGAGCATGACCACGCGCAGCTCCGAGCCGCGATTATCCAAATCGTGAGGCAGACTGACCTCAAGGTGCTCATCTGCCCCGAGGACCGCACCCAGATGATTTTAGGTAAGGAGATCCTTTTCGACAAGCTGCCCGATGATGTAAAAGACCGCGTCGTGTGGCGTCAGGATTACTGGCTGACCGACGAAGCGCTGAGCGTCTACGTCCGCAGTGCGGGCCTTTTCGGCAACGAGATGCACTCGCCCATCATGTGCGTCGGCAATGGTATCCCCGCGATCGTCTGCCGCTGGGCTGAACAAACTTCCAAAGGGAATATGTGGAAAGACATCGGCCTCTCCGAGTGGCTTTTCGACCTCGATGATGAGCCGCAACTCGCGGGCATCGTCCCGGCCGTGCTCGCCATGGCCAAGGATCCGGTTTCGGCAAAAGCGAAGGTCGCTCGTGCCCAAGCCATTTTGCACGAGCGTCAGGCCGCGGCCCTTGGTCAGGTCCGAAAAGCTTGCTTGCAGTGAGGTTTAGGCGGCGGGCAGATGACGTTTTAATGTAACCTTAACCTTGGTTCATGCTTTGACACCGTGAACGCGTTTCGACAAGGTTTCGCTACGGCTCAGTCGCCCGAATTTATTCGAAGTGCGCCAGTTTATTTTCACCCATCGCCCTAAGTATTCCATGACCCCTTCTCATCTTTTTTCGCTGGCCTTGGTCGGGCTGCTCACGGTCACGTCATTTGCGCAGACCAAGGAGGGCGGCAAGTCTCCCGGCACCAAAGGCGGCGGGAAGGGCGGACGAAGTCTACCGGTTTCGGTCGCGACCGCCCCCGTCGCCTTGGGCGATATCGAGATCCGGATCATTGCTCTCGGTGCGGTGAAAGCATTGAATACCGTGACGGTCCGCCCGCGCGTGAGCGGACAGTTGATGAAACTTTATTTCACCGAAGGGCAGACCGTCAAAGCGGGCGACTCCCTCGCTGACATCGACCCTCGTCCGTTTGTGGTCGTACTGACTCAGGCCGAAGGCCAGCTGGCAAGGGATCGCGCGGCGCTTGCGAATGCCAAGCTCGATCTAAAGCGCTACGAAGATGCCGCGGAAGCCATCACGCGTCAGCAGCTCGATTCCGCCGGTGCTCAAGTGGCCCAACTCGAGGGGACGGTGAAGGCCGACGAAGGTTCCGTCGCCAACGCCCGCCTTCAACTCGAATACGCTAAAGTCACCGCGCCCATCGCAGGGGTCGTTGGCCTGCGTCAGGTCGATGCCGGTAATATCATCTCGTCTACCGATGCCACCGGGTTGGTCGTCATCACGCAACTCCAGCCGCTTTCGGTTATTTTCGGCGTACCCGAGGGCGATATCCCCGCCTTGCAATATGCCATCGGGCAGGGTGCCCAGCTCAAGGCCGAGGCCTTTGATCGCGACGGGCGCATCGTCTTGGCCGTCGGTGATCTTTCCGCGCTCGATAACCAGATCGACGCCTCGACGGGTACGCTGAAATTACGCGCGCTTTTTACCAATGCGGACCGGCGGCTTTTTCCTAATCAATTCGTCAATATTCGTCTGACGGTGGAGAGTAAGAAAGGGGTTTTGCTCGCCCCGACCGCCGCGGTTCAGGTCAGTGATAAAGATCGCTTTGTCTTCGTGCTCAATCCCGATGACACCGTGACGCGCCGGACCGTCCGGACGGGCGTGGTCGATGGTCTGAATACCGAAATTCTCGAAGGCGTCGCCGCAGGTGAGATCCTGGCGACCGATGGTTTAGACAGGTTGCAAAGCGGTACTAAGGTCTTGGTGAGTGGCCGGCGTAAGGCGGCGGTCGTTCCCCCGGAAGTTCCCGCGAAGAAGTAGTCCGGTTCATGAATATTTCTCGACCGTTCATCGAAAGGCCCGTCGCCACCACGTTGTTGATGGTGGCCCTCATGATTTGCGGGGTGATCGGCTATCGGGCCCTCCCCATCTCGGCTTTGCCGGAAGTCGATTACCCGACTATTCAGGTCGCCACCTATTATCCTGGGGCAAGTCCCGAGGTAATGATTACCGCCGTGACCGCTCCGCTGGAACGTAAATTAGGCCAGATGCCGGGGCTGACGCAAATGGCCTCCACGAGTTCGGCCGGGGCTTCGGCCATCACTCTGCAGTTCGATTTGGCGATCTCGCTCGATGTGGCAGAGCAACAGGTTCAGGCCGCCATCAACGAGGCTGGAGCCTACCTTCCGCCAGGATTGCCGTCGCCCCCCGTTTACAGTAAGGTGAATCCCGCTGACGCTCCGATCATGACCCTGGCGGTAACGTCAGAATCCCTGCCGCTGCCGAAGGTGGCCGATCTGGTGGATACGCGTCTGGCGCAGAAGTTATCCCAAATTTCGGGGGTGGGCCTAGTGAGTATCTCTGGGGGGCAACGACCGGCCGTGCGGATTCGCGTCAACCCTACGGCGCTCGCCTCTTTCGGTCTTAATCTCGAATCGGTCCGACTGGCCATCATCGGAGCCAATGCCAATACGGCCAAGGGTGGATTCGACGGGGTGACGCAGTCCTCGACCATCGATGCGAACGATCAGCTGCGCTCACCTTCCGATTACAATCGCGTAATCTTGGCCTACCGCAATGGCTCGCCAGTGCGCTTGAGTGATATCGCGGAGACGACGGACGGCGCCGAAAATATCTACCTTTCCGCATGGGCAGGCCATAATCCGGGAGGGCAGACGCCTGGCGTCATCCTTAACATCCAAAGACAACCGGGCGCCAACGTCATCGCCGTCGTCGATCGCATCAAGGCCATCCTGCCGACTCTACAGGCGACTTTGCCGGAGGCGGCCAAGGTAACCGTCCTGACGGATCGAACGGTGACCATCCGGGCTTCGGTCGATGACGTGCGCCTCGAATTACTGCTTTCGGTGATCTTGGTGATTTTGGTCATCTTCGTTTTTTTGCGGAGCGTACCCGCAACAATCATTCCGGGTATCACGGTGCCTCTTTCCTTAGTGGGAACGTTTGCGGTGATCTACCTCTGCGATTTCTCCATCAATAACCTCACTTTGATGGCGTTGACGATCGCGACGGGCTTCGTCGTCGATGATGCGATCGTGATGATCGAAAATATTTCACGGTACATCGAGAAGGGGGAAACTCCGATGCAGGCCGCCCTCAAGGGGTCGGCCGACATCGGTTTCACCATCATCTCGCTGACATTCTCGTTGATTGCAGTCCTGATTCCGCTGCTCTTCATGGCCGATATCGTCGGACGGTTGTTCCGCGAATTTGCGATCACCTTGGCGGTTTCCATCCTGATTTCGGCGGTCATTTCCCTGACACTGACGCCGATGATGTGTAGTCGGATGCTGCGGCACGCTCCCGAAGGGGACACTGGCCGCATCAGTCAGGCTTTGGGGAGATTTTTCGAGGAGGTCATCCGTCGCTACGGTCTGGCTCTGCGTTGGGTGCTTGATCGTCAGCGCCTGACACTCTGGGTGGCCACAGGCACGCTTCTGCTGACTGGCCTGCTCTACGTCTTCATCCCGAAAGGATTTTTCCCGCTGCAGGATACGGGCGTCATTCAAGGCATCACTGAAGCCCGTCAGGATATCTCGTTCTCGGCGATGGCAATCAAACAGCAGGAAGTCGCCCGCGAGATCTTGGCGGATTCGGACGTGGAAAGCCTAGCCTCGTTCATCGGCGTGGACGGGAATAGCGCCACGGTCAATTCCGGCCGTATCGTCATCAATCTCCGCCCGCAGGAAGAGCGTAAATCTCGTGCTCCGGCGATTGCCGAGCGCCTGAAGACGCGCATGGCCAAGTTGGAAGGCGTCACGCTATATCTTCAGCCCGTCCAAGACATGACCGTCGATACCACGGTCAGCCGGACGCAATACCAGTTCCTGCTGCAGACCCCCAAGCTCAATGAGCTCTCGGTCTGGGTCCCGCAGCTGCTCGAAAAAATCAAAGCCATCCCGAAGGTGAAGGATGTTGCCACGGATTTGCAGATCAACGGACGCCAAGTCTACGTCGACATCGACCGTTCGGCCGCTGGTCGGTATGGCATCAGTGTCGCGGATATCGACAATGTGCTCTACGATGCGCTCGGTCAGCGCATCATCTCGACAATCTTTACGCAGTCGAACCAGTATCGGGTTATTCTCGAGGTGAAGCCCGAGTTCCGTGAGGGCCCCGAGGCGTTGGGACGTCTCTTTGTTTCGGCGCCAGGCGGTGCCCAGGTGCCCCTGTCTAATCTTGCAAAGTTCCGCGAACAACCGGCACAGCTTGCGATCACGCGAGTCGGTCAATTTCCCTGCGCCCGGATTTCGTTCAACTTGGCGGAGGGTGCGGCGCTGGGGGATGCCGTGAAGGCGATCAAACAGGCGGAAAAAGATTTGGGCATGCCTGTTTCAATCGACACGACTTTCCAAGGAGCGGCGGCGGCCTTTGAGATCGCGCTGAAGAATGAGCTTTGGCTCATCTTGGCCGCCATCGTCGTGATGTATATCGTCCTCGGCGTGCTTTACGAAAGTTACATCCATCCGGTGACTATTCTTTCCACGCTGCCATCGGCCGGGGTCGGGGCATTGCTTGCCTTGATGCTGGCGCGGACGGATTTGGACGTGATCGGCATCATCGGCATCATCTTGCTCATCGGTATCGTGAAAAAGAATGCCATCATGATGGTCGACTTCGCGTTGGATGCGGAACGGACGCAAGGGCTGACGCCGGAAGATGCAATCTATCAGGCGTGTCTGTTACGGTTCCGCCCGATTCTCATGACGACCATGGCCGCGCTGCTCGGTGCTTTGCCCTTGATGCTCGGGTCGGGGATGGGTTCGGAAATGCGTCAACCTCTCGGCATCACGATGGTGGGCGGTCTCATTGTCAGTCAGGTGCTCACTTTATTCACCACTCCGGTCATCTATCTCTGGTTTGATCGCTTGCAACGCCGTCGCGCGGCCGTCTCGTCGTCGTGAATCTGTCTGCGTTCTTTATTCGCCGTCCCGTTGCGACCACTTTGCTGACGATCGGGATCGCCCTCACGGGGGCCGTGGCGTTTAGGGCTTTGCCAGTCTCGCCCTTGCCGCAGGTGGATTTCCCGACCATCGAAGTACGTGCTTCGGTGTCTGGCGCGAGCCCCGAAACGATGGCGGCCACGGTAGCGATGCCCCTCGAACGTTCGCTCGGGCGAATCGCCGGCGTGACGGAAATCACTTCTTCGAGTACGCGCGGTAATACGAACATCACGCTCCAATTCGACCTTTCCCGTGATATCAATGGCGCGGCTCGCGAAGTCCAATCCGCCATCAGTGCGGCGCGCAGCCTGCTCCCGTCGTCGATGACGACTAATCCGAGCTACCGGAAGTCCAACGCGGCCGATATGCCAATCATGTTGCTGGCGGTCACTTCCGATACCTTCACCCGGGGTGAGATGTATGATATCGCCACGACAATCTTGGCGCCGCGGATTGCCCAGATTCCAGGGGTTGGGGATGTCAGCGTGGGCGGCTCAGCTTTGCCCGCTATCCGGGTGAACGTGAACCCCGCCCAGCTCGCCTCTTACGGGGTTTCGCTGGAGGATGTTCGGAAGACTTTGGTCACCACCAACGTCAACTTGCCGAAAGGTTTTGTCGAATCGGCTGATCATCGATGGCAGGTCATGGCCAATGACCAGGCCTTGAAACCAGAAGATTACTTGCCGCTGATTGTCAGTTATCGTGGCACGAACCCCGTTCGCCTTTCCGACCTCGCGACGGTTTCGAGTTCGGTGGAAGATGTGCGCAACGCCGGCATTATGAACGGCCGCACGGCCATCGTCATGATTATTACCCGTCAGCCCGGGGCCAACATCATCGACACGGTCGACCGGATCAAGGCGAAGGTGCCAGATCTCCAAGCGCAAATCCCGCCCGGCATGGAAATGTCCGCGGCGATGGATCGCTCGATCACCATCCGGAGTTCGCTCCATGAGGTGGAACGCTCGCTACTCCTATCCGTCTTCCTGGTGACGTTGGTGGTCTTTCTTTTTCTCGGCGACGCCCGGATGACTTTAATCCCAGCCATCGTCGTGCCTGTCTCCATCCTCGGAACGTTCGCCGTGATGGCGGTGGCGGGCTTCTCGATTAATAATATCACCTTAATGGCACTCACGGTCGCCACGGGCTTCGTGGTGGATGATGCCATCGTGGTGCTGGAGAATATCTCGCGGCATATCGAAAGGGGTGTCCCGCGCCTTGAGGCCGCGTTATTGGGGGCCAAGGAGGTAGGCTTTACGGTGCTCTCGATTAGCGTCTCTCTGATCGCCGTTTTTATCCCCATCCTGATGATGGGCGGCCTGATCGGCCGGCTTTTCCGCGAATTCGCCATCACGCTTTCGGTGGCAATCCTGGTTTCCTTAGTGATCTCGCTGAGTACCACCCCGATGATGTGTTCGCTCCTGCTTAAGGCGAAGGCGGCCGGCGAGGCCAAGCTCAGCGTCATCGACCGTTTTTTTGCCCGACTGCTCGCGGGGTATCGCCGTACTTTGCGCTGGGTTTTGGACCATAGTTTCGTGGTGCTGGTAGCGCTGGTGGCGACGGTGGCGTTGAACGTCCTGCTTTACTCGGTCATTCCCAAGGGTTTCTTTCCGCAACAGGATACGGGTTTCCTGTTAGGTAATATTGACGGAGACCAAAGTATCTCGTTCCGCGAGATGGAGTCCAAGATGGTGGCGATCTCCGATATCGTGCAACGCGATCCCGCCGTCAGCGTCATCAGTGTCTCGATTGGAGGCAGTCGCGGGGGTCCGGTAAATTCGGCACGGATGTATGTCGTATTGAAGCCGATGAGTGAACGGACCGAATCTGCCGACGTGATCATCGCCCGCCTGAGGCAAGATACGGCGAAAATCACGGGGGCTCGGCTGGTGCTGATGTCGGCCCAAGATATCCGGATCGGCGGACGTTCCAGTGCGGCGCTTTATCAGTATACGATTCAGGCGGAGGAACTTTCCAAATTAAACGAGTGGGTACCTAAAATCCAGACGGCGATGACCGCCTTGCCCGAATTGACCGACGTCAATACCGACTCCCAAAACCGTGGGCTGCAGACCTACGTCACGTACGATCGGGATAAGATGGCCGCCTACGGTATTTCGGTCGAAGTTGCCAATCGGACTTTGTATGACGCTTTTGGCCAACAGCCCGTCGCCACGTTGTATAAATCGCTCAACCAGTACCGTCTCGTGATGGAGGTGAATGCGGAGCGTACCCTGAATCCGGAGTCGCTCCGCGATATCTACGTCGTGACCGCGACCGGGAAGCGCGTGCCCTTGATGGCCTTCGCCAAGTTCGAGCCCGCCAATGCGCCGCTGAACGTCAATCACCAGTCGCAATTCGTCGCCACTACGATCTCGTTCAATCTTGCTCCCGGCATTACCCTCAATGATGCGGATGCGGCGATTCGGGTGGCGATGGGCGAGTTGGGGGTGCCGAGTTCGGTGCAAGGCGGTTTCCAGGGAACGGCGAAGATGTTCCAAGAATCGCTGGGCAATCAGCCGCTGCTCATCTTGGGCGCCATCCTCGCGATGTATGTCATCTTGGGCATCCTGTACGAAAGTTACATCCACCCGATTACGATTCTTTCGACTTTACCTTCGGCTGGCATCGGCGCGCTCTTAGCTTTGATGGCCTTCGGGATGGAATTCAGCATCATCGCTTTGATCGGCGTGCTGTTGCTCATCGGTATCGTGAAGAAGAACGCGATCATGATGATTGATTTTGCTCTCGATGCCGAGCGGAACGAAAAGATTCCCGCTCGCGAAGCGATTTTTACCGCCTGCATGCTACGTTTCCGGCCGATCATGATGACGACGATGGCCGCCATGTTCGGCGCTTTGCCCTTGGCAATCGGCTTTGGCGAAGGCGCCGAACTCCGCCGACCTTTGGGTATCGCCATCGTCGGCGGTTTGCTGGTGAGCCAGTTGCTGACCCTCTATACCACACCGGTCATCTACCTCTATTTCGACCGTCTTCGCGGATGGCTGCATTCGCGCCGGGCGTTACGCGCCGTTGCGCCATTGCCAGCCCCGCAGAATTAACTCCTTCTCATAATTTCTGCCATGCAATCTTCGCCCCCCGTTCACCCCGTTCGTCTCCTTGGCATCGCTGGGGCGCTCTTGCTTTCCGCCTGCGCCGTCGGGCCGGATTATGTCCGACCAGAAGTCCCCGTTTCCGCGGCTTTCCGCGAACTGACCGGACCTTATCAAGGCGCACCCGCGCTGGGCGCCAATTGGTGGTCGGTTTTCCATGATGCTGACCTCGATGCCTTGGAAGCATCGGCACTCAAAGCGAACGAAAATATCCGCGCCGCTTTTGCGCGGATAGGTCAAGCCAAGGCTTTGAGCGATGTCGCACAGGCCGGATTTTGGCCCGCCTTAAGCCTGAATCCATCCCTGCAACGTAACCGCACGTCCGACACGGCCGGCTCGCCCTCGCGGACGCAGACCTCTTATGCCGTTCCGCTCGATTTAAGTTATGAACTCGATGTCTGGGGCCGAGTGAGGCGCCTCAGCGAATCCGCTGACGCTAACACCAAGCTTTCGGCCACCGAGTTCGCGGTCGTCTTGCAGTCGGTCCAGGCGAGCGTGGCTTCGAATTATTTTACGCTGCGCGGGCTCGATACGCAGTCCGCGATGCTGATCAAGAGCCTCGAACTTTATCAGCATCAGGTTTCGCTGGTCGGCAAGCAGGTGAAGGCGGGCTTAGTGCCCAAGACCGACCTCCTGCAGGCGACCACCCAAGTCGAAGCGACCACGGGACAGTTGAATGAAGTCCGGCGTCAGCGTAGCAATGTTGAGCATGCTTTGGCGGTGCTCACGGGGGTGCCGCCTTCGGAGCTCTCGGTCGCCGTGAAGCCATTGACGACCGAAGTGCCGGTGATCCCTGCCGGATTGCCTTCGGAGTTGCTCGGTCGTCGGCCTGACGTGGCTGCGGCCGAATATCAGCTGATGGCGGCGAACGCCGATATCGGCGAAGCGAAGGCTAATTATTATCCCCGGCTGACGCTCACCGGTTCGGCGGGCTTTTCGACCATTGATAGCTCCAAGGTCGTAAGTTGGGAAAGTCGGGTTTGGTCGATGGGGCCCAGCCTGCATCTGCCGATTTTCCAAGGTGGTCGGCTGGATGCTTCTCTCGAAGGCGCGAAGCAGCGCTCTGTTGAGGCGACCGCAAACTATCGGGCTGCCGTTCTCACTGCTTTCCGGGAGACGGAAGATGTCCTGAATGATTTGAGCAATCGGGTCAGTGCTGCCGAATCGCAGGCTCGGATGGTAGCCTCCGCCCGCGAGACGGCTCGGCTGGTGGAAATGCAATATCGTAGCGGCCTTACCCCTTATTATCAGCTGATGGACGCGCAACGTACGCTTTTGGCCAGCGAGCTTGCTGCCGCTCAGATTCAGAACCTCCGGCTTAATTCGACGGTACAACTCATTAAGGCACTCGGTGGCGGCTGGAAGCCTGCGATCGTCCCGGAATTACCTGCGAAGTCGGTGCGGGTTAAATAGATTTTAAGCCTGCGTTTCATGGGTTGCTGCTAAATTACGGTTTAAACTCGGGCACACGGCGTTGACTCTCTTCGTGGGTGCTTTTTAAAAGAGCCTGTCGGCGACATTCCCCCTTCGTCGCTACTTCCCCTTTATGTATTCCCGGTTCTCTCCCTTTCTGGCCCTTCTGGCTTCGCTGTTTTTAGGGGGCTTGACTGGCTGTGTTGATTTCACCGCGCGCCCACTTTCAGCCGAAACCGGACTCAAAGATTTTTCCCAACGAAAATTGAACAGCCCGAAACTGTTGGAATTCCTTCAACAGCAGGGTGTCAAGTCGCCCGCCACGGATGGTGTTTGGGATTTTCCGACTCTCGCATTGGTCGCTTATTACTACCACCCCGACCTAGATCTGGCGCGAGCCCAATTTGCGGCGGCTCAAGGCGTAGGCGTTTCGAGCGGAGAGCGACCTAATCCAACTTTGGCGCTGGCGCCTGGATATAATTCGACGGTCGGCCCCCCTTGGATTTATGGCGTGACGCTTGACCTGACGTGGGAGACCGCAGGGAAGCGCGGCTATCGTCAGGCACAGGCCGCTCATCTCACCGAAGCCGCGCAACTGAATCTCGCGGCCACGGCCTGGCAGGTCCGGGGCCGGGTGCGCAAAGCTTTGCTTGCGCTCCATGCTTCCGGCGAATCGATCACCTTGCTTAAAAAGCTATCAACAACCCAGGGCGAAGCATTCCGACTCTTGGAACTCCAGCATAAGGCCGGGGCGATTTCGGCTTATGAGGTCACCCAGGCCAGGGCCAGCCTCAATCAGTCGCGCTTCGCGCTGCAGGACGCCGAGAATCTAAATGTGACCGCCCGGATGCAATTAGCGGAAGCAATCGGCGTTACGCCGGCTGCTTTGATCGGAGTCAAATTCAACCTTACCGAGTTTAAAAAAATACCGACCGCCGTGCCGACGGTTGCGGCACAGCGTCAAGCACTCCTCCATCGCGCGGACATCCTTGGCGGCTTGGCAGAATATGCCGCCGCCCAATCCGCGCTCCAACTTGCCATCGCCAAGCAATACCCCGACGTACACTTCAGCCCCGGATGGCAGATGGATCAGACCGATAATAAATGGTCATTAGGTCTGGGTTTCGACCTACCGCTATTTCACAGCAATCAAGGTGGCATCGCAGAAGCCGAGGCGAATCGGTCGGCAGCAGCAGCCAAATTCAATGCCTTGCAGGCCCGTGTGATTTCCGATGTTGCTCAGGCGATTGCCAATTATCGGGGCGCCTTGCGGAAGACTGCCGCCGCTCAGGCCCTCAACCATGATATCGCGACGCAATTCAGTACGGCGGAAACCATGCTCGCCGCCGGCGAAATTTCCCGCGTGGAGTTGGCGCTACGTCAGCAGGAGCTGACGACCGTCGCCTTGGCGCAGGCCGAGGCCCTGAATCAGGCGCAGCAGGCACTTGGCGCACTTGATGAGATGCTTCAGGCACCAGGTGGCATCGAAGCCGCGCTGACTGCGACCAACCGTTGATCTTCACCCGACTTAACTATGAAATCTTCACCCAAATTCACCCTGGCTTTCCGGCTCCTGCCGGTGCTTTGCCTGATGCTTGCCTGCAAGCCCGCCGAGCATGAGGAAGAGGCTAAGCCTGTCACCGAGGTCCCCGTGCAAGCGGGCAAGGTCGTAAAGGCCACGCTGCGCTCATATGTCGATGCTTATGGTTATGTTGAGCCCGCGGTCGCCGGGGGCGCTAAGGCCGCTGGCGCGGCTCGGTTAGCTGCTCCGGCGGCTGGTATCGTTCTCGCGGTGCCCGTGCGCGAAGGCGACAAGGTCGAAGTCGGAACGGTGGTCGTTCGCTTGGATGACCGGCAAGCTCAGGCGAGTGTCCGCCTGGCTGAACAGCAACTTGAGCGTCAGAAGAAACTTTTCGCCGCCGAGGGCACTTCCATTAAGGCCTTGCAGGAAGCTGGCCAGCAACTCGCCGTCGCCCAGGCGCAATTGGCCGCGGTCCAGTTGACGTCTCCGCTCGCCGGCCTGGTGGCACGCATCAACGTCCATCCTGGTCAGGCGGTTGACTTGACGACCGTCGTAGCCGAAATCGTCGATCCGACCCGCTTGGTTGTCACTCTGTCAGTGCCCGCCGAAGAAGCCGCCCATCTTCAGGTCGGCCAGATGGCATTTCTTTTTGTCCACGATGAAGCCAAGGCGGATGCCCAGGGCGCGGTCACTTTTGTCAGTCCTCAGGTCGATCCTACCAGCGGCACAGTGCTGGTTCGGCTTTCGGTGCCAGGCAGCTCGGGTTTACGCCAAGGTGAATTTACGCATGCCAAGGTGGTGCAGGCGTCGCATGCTGACGTGCTCGCGGTACCTCTCGCGGCGGTTTATACCGACGGGGAAGGGGTGAGTACGCTTTCGGTCATCGAGGCAAATGTCGCCAAACAAATGGTCGTCAAGGTTGGCTTGCGTGAAGGCGACTTGATTGAAGTATCCGCCGCCGGCCTGGCCGAAGGTGCGACAGTGGTGACGGTAGGCTCTTATGGCTTACCCAAAGAGACCAAGGTGCTGGTGCTTAATCCGGTTAAATAAAAACGATGAGCACGACGCCTGCCTCGGATCCGAAAAATCCTGACGACTCAGGGATGGGGGCTTTTGCGCTCCGTCATCGTCTGGCGATCATTTTCATCACCGTCGCGATTTGTTTAGGCGGAGCTTATGCCGCCTTGTGCATGCCTTCGTCGGTCTTTCCCGAGACGCAATTCCCGCGCTGCGTCGTCTTGATCGATAGCGGCGTCATGCCGGCCGACGAGATGATGGCCACCGTCACGCGTCCTCTGGAGGAGGCGATGAAAGATATCCCCGGAGTCGTCCAGGTGCGTTCCGCGACCGGTCGCGGCAGCGCCGAAGTGAATGTTTTCTTCAATTGGCAGGCGGATATGGTGCAGAGTGAGCTTTATGTGCTGAATCGCGTGGCTCAGTTGAAGTCTGCTTTGCCGGCCGGAAGTAAGACCAACGTCTGGCGCCTGACTTTCAACGCCTTCCCCGTGATGGGCGTCAGCCTAACCAGCCCGACCCAAGATCTGACGACGTTGTGGGAGACGGCCCAATATGATTTAAAGCCACGTTTCTTGAGGATTCCGGGCGTCGCGCGCGTGGATTTGGTCGGCGGACGTGCTCCGGAATATCGCGTGGTGGTCGATCCATCCAAGTTGGCGGCCGCCGGTCTCGCTTTATCCGATATCACCTCCGCTTTGGAGAAAAACACGTCCGTGGCCTCGGCAGGCTTACATGCCGAGAACTATACGCTCTACCTTGCTTTGGTGGATGGACGCGTGCGGACTCCGGAGGAAATCGCCGAGTTGGTGGTGCGGATGCGCGGCAATCAGCCCGTTCGCATTCGGGATTTTGCTCAAGTCGAACGCGGTCCCGAACCAATCTTTAACGTGGTCAACGCGCAGGGTCGCGATGCGGTGCTCTTGAATATCCGGGCCCAGCCGCGCGGGAGCAGCGTCTTGCAGATCGCCGCTGACGTCAAAGCCCAGTTGACGGAGATGCGACTTCATCTTCCTGCTGATACCGAGGTTTCGTTCTATTACGATCAATCGATTTTGGTCCACGATTCGGTCGATAGCGTCTGGGAAGCGATCATCATCGGTCTGCTTTTCGCCGTCGTGATCCTTTACCTGTTCCTGCGAAATTGGGGCAGCGTCCTGACCGCCATCGTCGTGATTCCGGTTTCCGTGCTGGCGACGGTCTTGGTGATGCTCGTCGCCAAGCTAACGTTCAATTTGATGACCTTGGGTGGCATCGCTGCCGCCATTGGTCTAATCATCGACGACGCCATCGTCGTCGTCGAAGCCGTTTCGGCCCGCGTGGCACGCGGAGAAGGGGTGCTGGGTTCGATCCGTGGCGCCATGGGCGAGATGATTCGTCCGCTCATCGGTTCGACGCTGACGCCGGTCGTCGTCTTCATCCCACTTGCTTTCCTGGATGGAGTCCCCGGAGTTTTCTTCGGATCGCTCGCCTTGACGATGGTTGTCGCTTTGCTGACTTCGCTGCTCCTCGCCATCACCCTGACGCCGGCTTTGGCTTCGCTCTTTGTCCGCGATACTGCCCGCTCGGCCCAAGAGACGCCGGATGAACAGGGCGGCCCTTGGATGCGTATTCTTTCAGGAATTTTTGCCCGTCTGCTGGGGGTGGCCTTGCGTCGCCGTGCTTTGACCCTCTTCGCCTGCGGGTTAGTCGCTCTCGGTGGCATCTTGGTTTATCAGCGGCTGCCCAGCGAATTCATGCCCGAGATGGATGAAGGGGGTTTCGTCATCGATTGCGTGACGCCATGGGGAACCAGTCTCGCCGAGACCGATCGCATCATGCGACAGGCCGAGGCGATCTTGCGGGCGACGCCAGAAGTCGAAGGTTATTCCCGCCGCACCGGCGCCCGCTTGGCCTTGGCGATCGCCGAACCCAACACCAGCGACTTCTTGGTCAAGCTTCGCACCGACCGTCAGCGCTCGACCGAAGAAGTGAAAGACGAGCTGCGGAAGAAATTCAATACCACCATGCCAGCGGCCGAGTGGGAGTTTCCGGGCATCCTTGGCGATCTCTTGGGCGATCTGACCGATTCGCCTAAGCCCGTGGAGATCAAATTATTTTCAGCTGATACGGCTTGGTTGATGAAGAAAGCCCCTGAAGTAAAAGAGGCGCTTTCTAAGATCAGCGGTGTCGTGGACTTGAATGACGGATTAAAGATGACGGGCCCCACCGTCAGTTTCCGTCTGCGTCAGACGGATGTCCAGAGCTTCGGATTGACGGGTGAAGATGTCGCTGCGGCATTGAATACCGCGATGATCGGGCGGACGGCTTCGAGCGTCCTCGAAGGAGATCGGGTCGTGGATATCCGCGTCGTGGTCGCCCCAGACCGCCTGACTTCGATCTCGGCCCTCCAGGCTTTGCCGATCCGAACGCCCAAGAGCGGCGTGATCAAACTTTCCCAAGTCGCCGATGTGGTGATGGGGTCGGGTCAGTTGGAGTTGAATCGCGAGGATTTGCGCCAAGTCGTGGCGGTGACGGCGGCCTTTGAGCATCGCGATCTCGGGAGTGGCATCGCCGAGATCAAGCAGGTCTTGGCCAAAGATCCGACGCTGGCGCACGGGGTGGTCGAATTCGGCGGACTTTTTCGTCAGCAACAGGAGAGCTTCCGGCATTTGATGGTCGTGTTGCTGATGAGCATCACGTTGGTCTTCACGGTGCTGTTGATCGAGTTCAGAAGTTTCCGAGAGCCGATTGCCATCGTCTTCGGCAGTTTACTCGCCCTGACGGGAACGGTGGCGGCGCTCTGGGTGAGCGGCACCACGATGAACATCGTCAGTTTCCTGGGTGCCATCATCGGCGTCGGCCTCGTCGCTAAGAACGGCATCCTGATGCTCGACTTGGTCCGCCACCACCTTGCGGATGGCGTCGGGGTCGAAGAAGCATTGGTGCGTTCAGCCCAGCGCCGTCTGCGTCCGATTTTGATGACTTCCCTGGCCACCGCCTTGGCCATGCTTCCTCTGGCCTGGGGAATCGGGCATGGGGCGGATATGCTTCGGCCGTTGGCCATCGGCATTATCGGCGCCCTTGGGGTATCGATGCTTTTCTCCTTAATCGCCACGCCAGTGGTCTATTCTCTGCTGCCGCGAGCGAATGGTGTCAGCAAGAAGCCCTGATATCAGGTAAGGTCTAAAATATGCCGTTTATCCGACAGGTTTGCGACCTTGGCGATTTAATGGTGTTCCCAGATTAGCTTTTCATGACTACGCCTTTCAGGATGTTGCCGATGTCTTCCAGGTTCTGGGCGGGGTGGGTGGTTTGGGTCGGCTCGATGGGGTTGCTGCTTGGCCGCGATGTCGCCGTCAAGAATGTCACCGAACTCAAGGGCGCGGTGGCCAGCGCTTCGAGCGGTGACGTCATCAAGCTCGCCAAAGGGCACTACGATAGCGTGTTCGTAAAAGTCGCCCATAACGGCGCGGAAGGCCGCCCGATCACAATCATGTCGGCCCAGCCCGGCGAAGCGATCTTTGGCGGTACTTCGACTTTCGAGATCAACGGTGCCCACGTGGTGCTCGATGGCTTGTTTTTTTACAAAGGTACGTCAGCCGGCGACGATCATGATCGGGCGGTCATCATGTTCAACTCGCACCACGGGGTGGTCCGGAATACGGCCATCGTTGATTATAATCCGACCGAGTTCGCCAACGGCTATTACTGGGTTTTCTTCAACGGCAATTACAACTTGGCTGACCGTTGTTATTTCAAAGGTAAAAATAATATGCAACCGCTCGTCGGTAACGGACTCGAGGGCAGCCATCACAACGGTGTCACGAACTGCTACTTTAAGAACATACCCTACGACGTCGGCAATGGCCGGGAAGATATCCGCGTCTGGGGTTCAGGTAAATTCGACGAAAAAACGACCGATGGCGCCTATTTTACCATCCAGGGAAATCTTTTCGACCACGCGGATGGCGAAGGCACCGAAATCATTTCACTGAAATCCAATTTCAACCAGGTCATCAACAATACCGTGGTGGCGACGCTCGGAGGCATCAATATCCGCCGGGGTAGCAACAACGTGCTGAAGGGCAACGTGGTCTTGGGCGAAGGCCTGGCCGGGGCGCACGGCCTGCGGATGTCGGGACCTAATCATACCGTCCAAGGTAATTATGTTTCTGGATGCGACTATGGCATCCGGATTTCTGCGGGCGAATTCGTCGGCTATGCCCTGACGAGTAGTTACGCTCCTCACGAAAAATCCAATGCCAAGACCGCGAAGAATGCTCTCGGAATCGTTTCGGCTTACCCGCAATGCAAGAAAGTGACGGTCTCGAACAATGTCATCGTCGGTTGCACGGGCGTGGATCTGGAAATCGGCTCCGACTACAAGAAACATTGGCCCGAAGAACAATTGGTGCTCATGCCTTCGGATTGCGACATCGCGAACAACCGCTTCATCAAGCCGGCGGGTGGGGTGGCCATTGAGGCCGCGACCTTGGATCCGAAGATTTCCTTGGTCGGACCGAAGAATATCCCGAACCGTTTCAAGGGTAACGTTGTGATTGGCGGAAAGGTCAAATTGCCGGCCGCGGAAGGTGGTACGAGTTTGGGGACGCTGCCGCAGGGTTGGAGCGAGAAAAAAGAGCTGGTTGGTTTTAAACCACTTACGCCTAAGGACGTCGGGCCAGCCTGGGTGATCGCGCTGCGCGAGGCGGATGATTTCCCGATGGAAGACGATATGTCCTGCAGTCGTAACCTTGAAACGGCCAAAGCGGCCAAGAAGAAGAAAACCAAAACGAAGTGAACGCGACGCGTTTGGTCGCCCACTTCTTATTTCTTAGCTGGGGTCTTTGATTGCTCCGCCCGCATGACGGTCACGACGGGGGTGGCGTCGTTCCGCCCCGTGAAATCGTTATAGGCATGCTGGAAGACCGCGCCGTCGCGGATTTCGCCCGCGGCGACGAGCCACTTATAATGAAGTTTAAAGGGGGCTGCGG
>CAINMU010000047.1 GCA_903850885.1 uncultured Opitutia bacterium
AAGATGGCCCGACTTTATGATGCGGCGGTGATGCATGCCCGGCTTTGGCCGAAGCAGCATCATTTCACGCACGGTGCGTTCGCCTTCGCCGTCGACCTCGAAGAATGGGATCGCCTCGGCCGCGGCCGACTTCTCCTCGGCGGCGCGTGGCGCCCCTATCAATTCCGGGATCAGGATTTCTTGCCCGCGGCAGAGATGTTTCAACCCGAAGCCACGCCCCAAGATTTCGGCAAACCGGGCGACAGATTGGCGGCGCGCGTGCGGGCCTTCTGTCGCGCGCAAGGCGAACCCATCCCCCCGGACGCCAAAGTGCAGCTCGTCGCGATGCCGCGGGCGTTTGGTAAATCTTATAACCCCGTCGTGTTTTATCTGATCAGCCGCGACGGCAAACTCCTCAGCGGTATCGCGGAGGTGCATAATACCTTCGGGGAGCGCAAAGCCTGGTTCCTTGGGCGCGATTGCCTCAAGCAAGATAACGCCGGCGAAATCTACCTACAGCTACGTACCCCGAAACGTTTCTACGTCTCGCCTTTTTCCGCGCTCGATACCGAATTCGAATTCACACTCCGGTTGCCGGACGAACGCCTCGCCATGACCGTCGACCATTATGAAGGTGGACAGAAGACCCTGATGAGCGCTTGGACGGGCCGACAGGTACCGCTGACGGACGGGCGCTTGCTGTGGCTGACGGCCAAGATGCCCTTGCTGATCCTAAAAGTTATCACCCTCATCCACCTGCATGCCGCTTGGCTGGGGTTGGTAAAAAAACTTCCGTTTCGGCGGAAGGGGGCCGATATTCCCTGGCAACGCAACCTGCGCAACCCCACCTCCGAACTTTCTGGCCGACATGACTAAACCAACTCTCGCCCGCCGACTCGTCTTGAACGAACTGGCCAAGCTCAAGCGTGGCCGGCTCACGCTCCGCCTGCCCGAGGGCACCGAACTCGTCCTGGGCGATTCCCGTGCCCAAGGCGGCGCCCGCCTGGAGGTCGCGGACGACAACGCCTTCCGGCGCATCATGCTTGCGGCGGATATCGGCCTGACCGAAGGCTACATGGAAGGCGAATGGGGTTCGCCAGATCTCAACGCTGTCATCGGCTTCTTCATCGAGAACATCGACCAGACCCCAGGTATGTCGGGCTCGGCAAGCAAGGCCGTCGGCGTGGGCTTATTCCGGATCGCCGACCGTATCGGCCACCTGTTGCGACCGAACGACAAGAAAACCGTGCGGCGAAATATTTCCGAACACTACGACGTCTCCAATGACTTCTTCCGCCTCTTCCTAGATCCGTCGATGATGTATTCATCGGCTCGCTGGGAAGGCGCGTCCTCGCTCGAAGAAGCGCAGGCGAACAAGAACGAAGCCCTATGCCAATTCCTGCAGCTCAAGCCCACGGACCACGTCATCGAAATCGGCACCGGTTGGGGCGGCTGGGCGTTGCACGCCGTCAAGAAGTATGGTTGCCGCGTCACCTCCTTGACGATTTCAAAAGCGCAGCATGACCTGGCCGTCGAACGCATCCAGGCGGCTGGACTCTCGGACCGCATCACCGTGAAGCTGGAAGATTTCCGGGACCATCAGGGAAGCTACGATAAGTGCGTCTCCATCGAGATGATGGAAGCCCTCGGCCATAAATACCTGCCGGCTTTCTGCGAGTCGATTGGGCGATTGCTTAAGCCTGACGGCATCGCCGCCTTCCAATACATCACGTGCCCGGACAGCCGTTATGCGCAGTTCCGCGACGGCGTGGACTTCATCCAGAAACATATCTTCCCGGGATCTTTACTCCTGTCGATTAACCGGGTCGGCGACCTCATGACCCAGAAAAGCGGCTTCCAATTGGAGCGCCTCGAAGAATTTGGAATTGATTACGCGCGTACGCTCGATGCGTGGTGCAACGCCTTCGAGAGTAAACTGGACCAGGTGCGCGGCATGGGGTTTGATGAACGCTTCATCCGGAAGTGGCGTTTATATTTCCGTTATTGTCAGGCGGCGTTCGAGCACCGGAACATCGGTGTCGTCCAGGCCGTGTATGTGCGGCCGAATCGCGCGGCGTGAGCGCGCGGCGGAAGCGCCGCGAGGGAGGAGGTAAGAGGCGGTGTTAGTTGATTAGTTGACCAGTGGGCCAGTGGGCCAGTGGGCCGGAGGGAGGCGAAGGGATCAGGGAAGACAGTGCAAAGGTGCAACTGCGGCGGAGCCGCGTGCAAAAGTGAGAGAAGGGAACAACTAGCTGGCCGGTTGACAAGTTGACCAGCAGGCAAGGGATGCAGGGTGCAGATGATCTAGAGGCTCAGAGGCTCGGTTGAACAGACCAAGGCAAACTAGTTGACCCGTTGATCGGTGGGCCAGTTGGCAAGGGAGGCATGAATCGAGGGCACGAGGTCCGGAGGACACGAGAGAGGCAGTGCAAAGGTGCA
>CAINMU010000048.1 GCA_903850885.1 uncultured Opitutia bacterium
ATGACATCGCATCCGCCTGCCTCAGGTACGGGCGCCACTGCGTGGCGTCCGTAGGCGGACGCTCTTTGTAGGATCGGGATAGCTTGCCCGGCTCATCAATAATCTCTCGGCGAACGGACGCGACGCAGTCGCGCCCCTACCCCCTAAGAAAAACACCTTTGCACTTTTGCACGGCCGTGTTCCCGGTCTCACCCATGAGCCAATGCCGCGGCATCGACGGCGATTGCCCCAGCACTGCGAAGGACTTGCGCACACGCATGCAAGGTTGCACCCGTCGTGAGCACGTCATCGATGATTACGTAACGCCGGGCCGGATCGATCTTCTGGCCGGGTTTAAGCGCGAACGCCTTGGCCACGTTCTTTCGGCGGGCCGCTCGGTCGAGTCGCGTCTGCGAAGCGGTCTCAGAATGTTTCGCCAAGAGGAATTGAACTTCGCATCCAGGCAGGCGTTGGCCGAGCGCCCGGGCGATGCGTTCGGTCTGGTTATAGCCTCGATCCCTGAGGCGGCGGGCATGGAGCGGAACGGGTACAAGAATCGAGCCGCTGAGATGTCGCTTAAAATCCTGATCTTCCAAGGCCGCGTCGACTAAATCGTCGGCCAAGTAGAGCGCCCGACCGTATTTGATTTGGTGGATGATATCTCTGGCCGAACCCTTGGCCTGAAAGGCGCAGACGGCGCGGTTAAAGGCCGGGTGGAGGTCGAGGCAATGAGGGCAAGCGCGGTCGCCTTCCATTAGGCCGGTAAACGGATGCCCGCAGGTGGAGCATCGCGGGTCGTGAATGCGAATTAATTCCAAGGCTCCGGTGGTGGAGAGGTGGCGGCGTGGGCCCTCTTCCATGGGTAACTGCGTCACGACGCAGTCTCGCGGGAAGAGCAGATCAACTAAGCCTCGGTCCAGGTCATCGAGCAGTCCCATGGGAAGACGTCGGCTCAGGCGGGAGCACGGGGATGAGTAAAGTCATCAGCCCGCAAAAATGCATTTGCCCGTCGGCAGGTTCAATCCAAGGTTCTACCCAGACTATGGCTTTCAATTTTGATAGCTGTCCGGAACGCTCTGGGACGGATAGCACTAAGTGGCACAAATATGCCAACCGCGACATCATCCCATGCTGGATCGCGGACATGGATTTCGCCTCTCCGCCGGCGATCGTCGAGGCCATCAAGCGTCGGGCTGACCACGGTATTTTTGGCTATCCGGCCCAGCGCGATGAAGTTTTCGCTTCCATCGTCAACTACCTCCGCCGCCGGCACGGCTGGGAAATCCGCCCCGAGTGGATTACGTTCATGTGTTCGCTGGTGCCTGGCATTCATGCGACCATCCGTTGTGCCAGCAAGCCAGGCGAATCCGTCGTCACCACGGCTCCGGTTTATCCTCCGTTCCTGACGGCGCCGGTCATTTCAGAACGCAATCCGCTCAAGCTCGAGATGGTCTTTGTCGACGGGCGCTGGACTTTTGATTGGGAAAAACTCGAAGCCGCCTGTGCGCAACCGCACGCCAAGGTTCTGTTGCTCTGCAATCCTTACAACCCGCTGGCGCGCGTCTTTGATCGGGCTGAACTTGAGCGGTTGGCCGCTCTGGTGCGAAAGCACGACCTCGTCGTCTGCTCGGACGAGATTCATTGCGATCTGATTCTGGACCCGAAGGCGGAACACACGATCTTCGCAACGCTCGGGGAAGATATTTCAGCGCGGACCGTCACGCTCATGGCTGCCAGCAAGACTTATAATATCGCCGGACTGACCTGTGGCTTTGCGATCATCCCTGACGCACCGTTACGGACACGTTTCCGCCGGGTCCTGCAAGGACTGTCGCTGGATCAAAACGTCTTCGGCTTGGCGGCCACGCAGGCGGCGTTTGATCATGGCGAAGAATGGCGCCTCGCCTGTGTCGATTACCTGCGCGGCAATCTCGACCTGATTGAGCAGGAGTTAAAATCCATGCCAGGGGTGGTCCTGAAGGCCCGGCCGCAATCCAGTTTCTTGGCATGGTTTGACGTCCGCGCGCTTGGCTTCGAAGACGCGCATGCAGAATTTGAAAAGGGTGGAATTGGCTTCAGTAACGGCGCCGACTTTGGCGGGCCTGGTCACGTCCGGCTTAACTTCGGATGCTCGCGCGAAAAACTCCGCGAGATTTTGCGACGCATGCAAGCCGTTGTCGCGCGGGCGCCGGGCAAGGCGTAAGTCGTCGCGCCGCTTAAACTCGATTCGCTAACACGTTCGTCGCGATGACGCACGCCAGCGCAGCGTTTTCGGCGCGCAGGACGGTTGGGCCAAGGCCTACGGCGCGAAAGCCGGCAACTCGAGCGTCGGCATATTCTTCGGAGGTGAGGTCGCCTTCCGGACCGATCAGCCAGAGGACTTTCTTGGCTTTTGAAAAATCCAGATGTGCCACCGGCTCCGCATCGAATTCGAGCGAGCCCGTGAGACGTAATTCATCGGGGGAGCAGGGTGGCAGGGAGGCGAGCCATTCACGCAGGCGCTGGGGCTCGGAGATTGCCGCCAGCCAAGGATGGCCGGATTGCTTGCAGGCTTCAACGGCCTGATGGTGCCACTTCAAGCGGCGGGTACGCGCCCGATCGGCATCGAGTTTTAATTCGCAGCGGGCGGTTTCCAGCGGAATGACGGCGGCCGCGCCGGCTTCGCAGACGCTGCGTACCAGGTCGTCCATCGTGCCGCCCTTGGGCATGCTTTGCGCGAGGGTGATTTCCGGGCAGGGACGAGCGGAGGTGCGAGCGCGGACGACTTCGACGGTCGCTCCATCTCCGTCGGCTGAATCGAGTTTGCCTTCGACGACCAGACCTTCGCCGTCGAGCAAGACCACCGCGTCACCCCGCCGAGCACGTAAGCTGCGGACGACGTGCGAACTTTCTTCGGCGGAAAGTTTTACGCGGGCGCCAGGCTTGCAAGCGGGGGCCTGTTCGTGGCTGATCCAGACGCGCAGGGGGCTCATCGGGAAAGGGCGAGCGGTTGATCGTAGGAAGGATCCCAATCCTTCCAGACGGTTTCATAGCCGGCGGCCTTGAGCATCGCGGCTACCTCGGCCGGCGAGCGCTCGTCTTCGATGGCAAACTGTTCCAGCGAGGCTTCCTTGCCTTCAGCGTAGCCGCCGGGGTTGGTCCGAGAGCCGGCGCTCATCGCGGTGATACCGAGGCGACAGGCGTGGTTGCGGAAGGTTTCACTTTCGCGGGTACTCAACGTCAGTTCGATTTCGCCGTTAAAAAGCCGGAAGGCGCAGATTGCCTGGACTAAATCGCGATCGGTCATCTCGACCTTAGGCTGGAGCTCACCTTCGTGCGGCCGGATGCGCGGGAAGGAAACACTGAAACGGCTTTGCCAGTGTTTACGCTCGAGCCATTGTAGGTGGAGCGCCGTGAAGAAGCATTCGGCCCGCCAGTCTTCGAGGCCGAAGAGAGCGCCTAAGCCGATTTTATGGACACCCGCGGCGCCGACGCGGTCGGGGGCGTCGAGGCGGTAGGCGAAATCAGATTTACGACCCTTGGGGTGGTGCGTGTTATAAGTTTCGCGATGGTAGGTCTCTTGATAAACCAAGACCGCGTTGAGCCCATGGCGGCGAAGCTCTTCGTATTCGGCAGTTTCCATCGGCTGAACCTCCATCGAGAGCGATGCGAAGTGGGGGCGAAGCAGATCGAGGGCGGCCACGAAGTAAGGAACCTCTATTTTGTTGGATTCGCCGGTCAGGAGGAGCAGATGGTCGAAACCAAGTTTCTTCAGGGCGCCGGCTTCGCGAAGGATTTCTCCGGGGTTGAGCGTGCGTCGGGCCACTTTGTTGCCCGCCGAAAAGCCGCAATAAGTGCAGACGTTTTGGCACTCGTTTGAGAGGTAAGCCGGAGCGAACAGCTGCATCGTCCGCCCGAAGCGGCGAAGCGTCCGTTCACGGCTGAGCCGGGCCAAGGTCTCGAGATGCGGCGCCGCCGCCGGGGAGATGAAGGCCTTGAAGTCTTCCAGTTCGGTGATGCCGTTTTCCGCCCGGGCCAGCGAACGGAGAACGTCGGCATCCGTTTTTGCCTGAATCGAGGCGAGCATATCATCCCACGGATGGGCGGCATGGACGTCGGCGAAAGACATTGGATGATAATTTAAACCAAAGTCAGACGAGCGCAAGAGTTCGCGGCAGGGCCGCGGCGACTTAGAGGACGGCGGAGTAGCCTGCGGCGTCGAGGAGGGCGGACAACTCAGCCGGATTCGTCACCTTGACGCGAATCATCCACGCGCTCGTGTAGGGCTCGCGATTGACTAAGTCGGGTGCGTTGTTGAGCGCGCCGTTTGCTTCCAAAATTTCACAGGCGACGGGACTATAGAGATCCGAGGCGGCCTTGACGGATTCGACGGTGCCAAAAACATCGCCGTGGGCGAAAATTTTCCCGGCCTTAGGTAGGTCGACGAAAGTCACGTCGCCAAGGGCGGCCTGAGCGTGGTCCGTGATACCGATGGTGGCGGTGCCGTCAGCGTCGAGCCGGATCCACTCATGGTCTTTGGTGTATCGGAGATTGGCAGGGACGTTGCTCATAGGTTCGAGGTATGGGGGCGGAGGATTATTTCAACCTTTCACTTCACAAAGGGCGCGGTGGCGATGAGCAGCGGGATGCGGTGCCCTCGGATATCGACGCAGAGGTCGGCAGAACCCGCATAGCCGGCTGCGACCAGGGCGGTGCCAATAGGCTTATTTAACAGGGGTGAAAGCGTGCCGGAGAGGACTTCGCCGACCGAGATTTCACCCGCAAAGATGGCGGCTCCTTGGCGCGCGATTCTCCGATCATCGAGCGAGAACAGGATGACCGACGATGGCGGACCGCCTTCGGCTTGGCGGGCTAAGGCCTCGCGACCGACAAAGGCCGGCTTGGCGAATTTCACGGTCCAGCCGAGGCCAGCTTGAATGGGCGAAATACGTTCCGAGATCTCGTGACCGTAGAGGGGATAATGAGCTTCGAGGCGAAGCGAGTCGCGTGCGCCCAAACCAGTTGGGATCAGGCCTAACGGACGGCCGGCGGCAAGCAGCGCACGCGCGACCTTATCGGCGGAAGTCGAGGGCAGGTAGATTTCGAATCCAGGCGAACCCGTATAGCCGGTGCGCGAGACGATGCAGCCAGCGGCGCCAGCGACCTCGCCGATGACGAAGGCAAAGCGCTTGAGGGTGGCGAGGGGGAGCGAAGTGAGGGTGGCGAGAATCTGTTCGGCCAACGGTCCTTGGAGCGCGAGTTGAGCCCAGTCATTACACTCGTCGATGATTTCGACCTTCGCCTTGCCGATCAGCGAGCGCATCCAGGCAATATCCTTTGGGGCATTGGAGGCGTTAAGGCAGATGAGGAATTCGGTTTCAGCCAGACGATAGACGATTAGATCGTCGACGCATCCGCCGTCCGGCTGGCACATCACCGTGTAACGGGCGGTGCCGATGCGAATGGATGCCATCTCGTTAGTCATGATGCCGTCGAGGAATGTGGCCGCGTCCGCGCCGCGCACGCGCGCTTCCCCCATATGGGAGACATCAAAAAGTCCGGCGGTGCGGCGGACGGCGAGGTGTTCCTCGATGATGCCGGTATATTGCACGGGCATTTCCCAGCCAGCAAACGGGACTAAGCGGGCGCCGAGTTCGACGTGCAGGGCGTAAAGAGGAGTGCGGGCAAGCGTTTCCGGCATGTCCCGAAAGTGTTCGGGATCGGCGGCTGTTCCAACAAAAAAGCCCGACGGTAAAGTCGGGCTTTAGGCCAGCGGGTGAAATTAAGGTCAGAGACCGAGCTCTTTGCGGAGGTCGGACAACTGGCTCTTGTATTGGTCGTCCGTGATTACCTTGGAGCGGAGGCGGCTCTCCAGCAGGGCGTAGCGAGCACTGAACTCAGAGTAGGCGAGCTTAGCGACTTTAGCTTTGGCTTCGGCGGTGGCCTTATTGGCTTCGGCCACATGGGCTTCCGCGTCGTTGCGGGCGTCGGCGATGGCTTTCTCGGCGGCCTTGTTGGCTTCGACTACTTTGGCTTCCGAATCAGCCATGGCTTTCTCGATGGCCGCCTTGGAATCGGCGATCAGCTTTTCGGTTTCAGCTTTGGCGTCGGCCACGGCTTTATCGGAAGCAGCTTTTATTTCGGTGTTAGACTTTTCAGCAGATGCCAGGACTTCAGCCATGGCTTTGCTGGAGGCATCTTTGGTTTCAGCGATGCTTCGTTCGCTGGCGTTCTTAGCCTCGTCGACGGAGGTCGCCGCCTTGGCGGTCGTTTCGGCCAAAGTCTTTTCCATGGCCGTCAAGTGAGCCGCAGCGGTTTCCGTAGCGGCGGCGACTGCCTTGGCGGCGTCAGTCTTAGCTTCGCTGACGGCTTTATCCGCTTCAGCCTTGGTCTGTTGGAGTTGTTGGTTTAGCTGAGCCAATTGCTCAGCTGAGACTTTTTTTGCGCGGTCGCTCGCTTTCTTAATTTCAGCGAGGCTTTTGGCGGCTTCAGCTTCGGCTTGGTAAGAGTTTTTTTCGGCGGCACCGGCTAACACGTCAGCGCGGGCGCTGATATCATTGATAACCTTAGCGGAGTTCTCTTGCACGGCCTTCAGGGACTTCACTTCTTCGGCATAACGAGCTTCGAGGGCGGCGAGACGATCATTCGCACCCGCGTCAGCTGGGCGAGTGGCTGCGGCTTTGGCGAGGGTTGCTTGAGCGTCGGCGATCTTGGCCTCGGAGGCGGAGAGAGATTTGGCGATATCGCTCTTGGTCGCTTCCATCTGCGACTCCAGCTTCTTGATCCCTTCATTGTCGGTTTTAGCTTCGAGAGCGGCGCGACGGGCTTCGAGCGTATGCAGGGTGGCGTCAGCGTCGGCGCGATTGGCTTCGGCTTGAGCGGTGGCGACCTTGAGGGCTAACTCGGCTTCGGTCAGGCGAGCTTCGGCGGCGGCATCGGTGCCTTTGGCGGCTCGGGCTTCGGCGATTGCCTTAGAAACATCAGCGAGCTTGGCGGCACTGGAGGCTTCGCGGGCGGCCAAGATTTCAGCGAGCTTCTTGCTGGCTTCTTGGACGGCCTTGATGTCGGCGCGCAGCGATTCAGGCGTTTCGGACTCCAGATTATTAGCTTTGCGCACGAGGGCGCGGAATTCGGAAAGATCGCCATCGGGGACGGCGGTCTCATCTGAGCCAGGAATCTTGGTGAGCGTCACCTGAACGGATTCGGGGAAGCCGAACTCCATCCCCGCCTTGCCGTTGCGCAGGCTTGGCTTGATGATGGTGCTCTCGGGAGTGTAGCCGCCTTTGCCGACTTGTAGTTCATAATTATTCACCCGGTCGACGGTGATCTTGGTGGGGGTGCGGCCGACGGCTTTGCCGTTGAGACGAACGGCGGCACTTGTCGGATTCGAAGTGATCATGACGGTGTCGGTCTGCGTGGACACAGAAGACGAAGTGCAACCGGAAATGGCTGCACAGAGGACAAGGAGGGAGACGGGGAGGCGCATAGGAAGGCGGGGCAAGGGCTTTAAATTCCGTCCAAATTGTTCCGAGACTCAACCCCTAAACAGTTCTGTCACCAAAGGTTGACAGAGACGAAATGTGAACAAACCTGTGAATAGAGTGTTTGGCCAGCATAGCTCAGTTGGTAGAGCAGCCGTTTTGTAAGCGGCAGGTCGTCGGTTCGAGTCCGTCTGCTGGCTCCATTTACCTCTAAGTTTAAAGGTTTTAGGCCTTTTTAGTTATTATTTGGCCCCGATGGGCGGTTGCCAGCTTGGCCCATGCCGCAGGGCGTCAGCCACGATGATATAGGGCCTTAATTTTGCGACTTCATGGGCGCGCACCATGGCACAACCTTGGGCGATGCCCCAGATAGCCGTGGCCACATTCGCTTCATGCCGGTCCGTTGGGTCGGTTCTATCCAGCACTAATCCGAGGGTGGATTTGCGGCTCGTGCCGAGCAGGACGGGAAAGCCCAGGGCGGCGATTTTTTCTAAGTTACGCACCAAGAGAAGATTTTGCGTCGGCGATTTACCAAAGCCAAATCCTGGATCGAGCCAGAGCTGTTGGGGTGGGATGCCGGCTTGTTGAGCGAGCGCGAGAGACAGTCTTAGGTCGGCGATTAATTCAGGCCAAAAAGCCTCGCCGGCGGGCAGAGCCTTGCGGTGCATCAGGATAAGGGGGCAGCGCCATTCGGCGCAGACCTGAGCCATCGGGGAACCGTTGGTGTCGGCTTCATGGCGGGCACCTTCGATATCATTGATCATATCCGCGCCCGCTTCAAGGCAGGCTCGTGCGACGGCGGCCTTATAAGTATCGACGGAAAGGGGCAGTTGCGGAAAGCGTTGCCGAATCAACTTCAGGGCGGGCAGCAGGCGCGAAAGTTCAGTGGCGGCGTCGATAGGTTCGGCTCCTGGCCGGGAAGATTCCGCGCCGAGGTCGAGGAGGTCGGCGCCTTCGGCCACTAATTTTTCCGCCTGTCGCAAGGCGTCTTGAGCGGAAAAAGCTAAGCCGGCGTCTGAAAAGGAATCCGGGGTGACGTTGACGATCCCCATGACAAGCGTGCGGGCTCTCCAGTCGGGCAATGCTCTGTCATGTGGGCTACTCCAGGACATATAGTAGGGGGTTAAGGGGGGCTGGCCGGGGAGCAACCATCAAGGGAGGATTTGGGGTAGAAGAGGGCGGTGGGCAGTATATTAGCGTAAATGATAGAGATATAAATAACATAAGATACTGCTTTTAAACGGTTTACGTAAATATTTGATAATATTAAATAAACTGGAATCTCCAGAGACACCAGAAGTATCCTGGGGGTTAAGGGGGGCTTGCAAATGACACCCTTTTTACAAAGTTACACCCGTCCGAATACCATCTATTATGTTTTCACGCTTTTTTAGTCGGGCAGGCCTTTTTGCCGCCCCTTTTCTTGCCCTGCTTATTGCTGGCTGCTCCAAAGCGGACTACACGGTTCGCCAATCGACCTTAGACCCCAAGGGTCCCGTCGCCCAGATTCAGTATGATGTTTTCATGGACACGGTTTGGTTGGTGGTGGTCCTGTTCGCGCTGGTGGGCGGACTCATGGTCTACGCGGTCATCCGGTTCCGTTCCCGTCCGGGCGACGATACGGCCCCGATTATCGAAGAAGGCCACGGTAACCCGTTGGTTGAGATCGGCCTGATCACCGCTTCAATTGGAGCCTTGGTCTTCATCGCTGTCCCGACGTTGAGCGCTATTTGGTATACGGACGACGTCCCGGCCGAATCCGTGCCGGCTTCCAAACTTTCGGCTTGGTATCCTCGCCTAGAAGCGGGCAAAGAAGTTTATGCTAAGCCGCTGGAAGAGCAGGTCTTGGAAATCGACGTCATCGGTAAGCAATGGTGGTTCCGGTTCGAATACCCTCAGCTGGGCCTCACCAACGACGCCAAGCATTCCGTCCCGAATGAGATGGTGATTCCCCGCGGCAAAGCGGTGCGCATCAATTTGCGCTCGGAGGACGTCATTCACTCTTTCTGGATTCCGAAGATCGCGGGCAAGGTCGACCTAATGCCTGGACGCAAGAATCACATGTGGATCCAGGCCAACGAAGTCGGTCATTATTACGGGCAGTGCGCCGAGTTCTGTGGCGATTCCCACGCTTACATGTTGTTCCGCTGCGAGGTCGTGGAGCCAGAGGAATTCGCCAAATGGGTCCAGCGCCAGAAGTCGGATGCCGCACCAGTAGCGCCGAATACCAAGGCTGAAAAAGGCAAGGAACTCTTTGGCGCCAAAACTTGTGCGATGTGTCACAATATCAGCGGACACTACGGTGCCGGCGCTTTTGCCCCCGACCTTACCCACATCGCTTCACGCAAATCGCTCGCGGGCGCTTGGCTCGACAACCGCGATCCCAAGGCTCAGTTGGCCAAGGAGCAGTCGACGAAGAATACTGAGCAGTCCGTCGAGGTCGACCGCGCTACCCTCAAGGCCAATCTCATCAAGTGGATCGGCTCCTCGGGTGTTTCCACCGGCGCGGATGGCAAGCCGACCAAGGATGTCAAACCCGGCAACCGGATGCACTACTACAAGATGTTCAACGTCGTGAGTCTCACCGAAACCCATCAGTCCTTCACCGCCGACGAACTCGATTGTCTCGCCGAATACCTTCTCACGTTAAAGTAAAACCCGAACTTTCCGAAAATGTCCCACGACACTCATCACGCCCCGGTTGCCTCCAAGTTAGACCTCGCTCCCGAGCGCAGCGACCTCGGCCTCATCCGTCCGGACCGTACCACCGGCTGGAGGGATTGGTTGACCACCGTTGACCACAAGAAAATCGGCGTACTCTACGGCGCCTTCGCCATGATGTACTTCTTAATCGGGGGCGTAGAAGCGCTGGCGATTCGCACGCAGCTGATTCGGCCTGATAACGATTTCGTGACCGCTCGGATGTATAACCAGCTGTTCACCATGCATGGTACCACGATGATTTTCTTAGGCGTCATGCCTTTGTCGGCAGCGTTCTTTAACTTCCTCGTCCCGCTGCAAATCGGGGCGCGCGACGTGGCCTTCCCTCGGCTGAACGCTTTCTCGCTCTGGACTTTCGTCTTCGGGGCCTTCGTGTTGAACGCCAGCTGGCTCTTCGAGTTCGGTCACCTCGCAGGATGGTTCAATTCTTTCGACTGGCATAAGGCCTTAGTCTATACCGATTTCGCGCCAGCCAACGGTTGGTTCAGCTACGCTCCGCTCTCAGGTACGTTCGGCCAGGCGGATGCCTCTCTGCAGGCTCCTCGTTTTACGGGAGTCGGCACGGATTTTTGGATCATCGGCATCCAGGTGCTGGGAATCGCGTCTTTGGCCGCTTCGTTTAACTTCATCTGTACGATCATCAACATGCGCGCGAAGGGCATGACGATGATGCGTCTACCGGTCTTCACATGGATGACGCTGGTCACCTCGTTCCTTATCATCCTGGCCTTCCCGGCGATCACCGTCGCGCTGATCGAACTGATGTTCGACCGCCAATTCGGAGCTAACTTCTTTAACCCTTCGGCGGGCGGTCAGCCAGTCCTTTGGCAGCACCTCTTCTGGATCTTCGGTCACCCCGAAGTTTACATCTTGGTCTTGCCCGCGATGGGAATTGTTTCGGAAATCCTTCCGACGTTCTCGGGCAAGGCGCTCTTCGGTTACCCGATCATCGTTTTCTCCGGTGCGGTCATCGGCTTCCTCGGTTTCGCCGTCTGGAGCCACCACATGTTTACCACGGGGCTGGGTCCGGTGCCCACCGCGGCCTTTGCTCTGCTGACCATGGCCATCGCCGTGCCCACCGGCGTGAAGATCTTTAATTGGATCGGCACCCTCTGGGGGGGCCGCATCCGTTTCACCCCGCCGATGGTCTTGGCGCTCGGTTTTATCTGGATGTTCATGTGCGGCGGTTTCTCCGGTGTCATGCACTCTTCCGCTCCCGCCGATTCGCAACAGCAGGATAGCTATTTCGTCATCGCGCACTTCCACTACGTGCTGCTCGGGGGCGTGTTGCTCGGCTTAATGGCCGGGCTCTACTTCTGGTTCCCCAAAATTTTCGGACGGATGCCGAACGCCCCGCTCGCCTACATCGCTTCGGGCCTGGTGATCCTCGGCTTTAATATGGCGTTCGGTCCGATGCACTATCTCGGTCTGGCCGGAATGCCTCGTCGGACGCATACCTACCACGCCGGCAATGGCTGGGAAACTTGGAATTATGTCTCCACCATCGGCGCCTACATCTTGGGGGCCGGCGTTTTCCTCGCCTTCATGAATCTGGTCTGGACGGCGTTCAAAGGGAAGAAGTGCGCCAGCGATCCGTGGGGTGGCCGTACGATGGAATGGTCGCTCCCTTCGCCAGTGCCCGAATATAATTTCGCCCAAAGCCCGATCATCGCGTCCCGGGATGCTTACTTCGAAGACAAGCACGGCGGTCGGCGTATTGGTTATGAAAATGACGGCGGTAACGCCGGCGTCCACATGCCCAGCCAATCTTGGATGCCACTTCTGGCCGGCGCCGGGTTCTTGTTCATCGGGCTGGGGATGCCGATGATGTCAATGCACGTCCCGCATGCGGGCTGGCTCGTCATCACTGGGCTCACCGTTCTCTTCGTCGGTATCTGGCTTTGGGCGCTCGAGGGCCCCGGCGGCTACATGCTCAAGACTCCCGTAGCCCCAAGTTCATCAGGTCAGCCGGCTCCGGCGGCCACGACCTCCGCCCACTGATTTAGCCCTCTCTCCCAACTTTCTTAACCTGAATTTATGTCGCAAGCTGCTGACGCGCATGACGCGCCTACTTCCACCGGAATCGACCACAAGAAGCTCATCATGTGGCTTTTTCTGGCTTCAGATTGCATGTTCTTCGGAACACTGATCTCGACGCACCTGCTCTATCGCAAGCTCTACCCGACCGGCTTCACCGACGCCGAGGGCCATCAGCACTTCATCCAGAATCTCTTCAACATCGAGCTGACGTCTTTCTCGACGTTCATCTTGCTGATGTCGTCGTTCCTGATGGCACTGGCGGTTTCCGCGATGCACAAAGGGGAAATCAAGTCGTTCCGCCGCAATGTCCTCGGGGTGATTTTCTTCGGCCTCATTTTCTTAGGCTGTCAGGTCTTTGAGTTCACGCACTTCTATCACCAAGGCCTGACAATCCAGAATAGCGTACTGGGCTCGACCTTCTACGTCCTCACGGGTACTCACGGGACGCACGTAGCCATCGGCGTGCTCTGGCTCGTCCTGCTCTACTTCTACAGCTTCACGGGCAAGCTGGGCGGCCATATGGGGGCGCTCGATGTGGAAGTCGCTGGTCTCTACTGGCACTTCGTCGACATCGTCTGGATCATCATCTTCACCGCCGTTTACCTGGTCGAATACCTTGGGCCTAGTGGCATCTGGGGAAGCGGTTTACCTGTGATCACCAAATAACCCCCATTTCTCACGCCCATGTCCGAAGCTGCTCCTTCTCAAGACTTTCTCGCCGAAGAAGTTCGTCGTTATCACCACTTCATCACGCTGGCCTTATGGTTGGCAGCGATCACAGGCGCTGAAATCGTCCTGATCTTTCTGCCGATTCCGCCGATGGCGGTCTTGACCGTGCTGAGCCTGATGTCCGCCGGAAAATTCTTCGCGGTCATTCTTTGGTTCATGCATTTGATCTACGACAAGAAGCTACTCTTCTGGCTTTTCTTGACGGGGCTGTTGCTCGCCTTTGCGACTTTCGCTGCCATGATTGCCCTGTTCGGCGTCGAGCGCATCGACACCAAGTGGTTCGCTTGATTAGTTGTTAACTTCAATCGGCCGGCCTTACCGCCGGCCTTTTTTGTGCCTGCGCTTGCGGCGAGCGTTCGGTCTGCTTAGAAGGAAGTCATGAATATCCCGCTGCACTGGCACACCGAGCCGCTTTTGCTGCTGCTGGTGGTCGGGGCTTCCTGGGCCTACGCTTTGGTGGTCGGTCCGGGCCGGGAGAAATTCGCGCCCGCGCTCACGCGCTATCCGCTCGGGCATGCCTTGCGGTTTCATGCCGGCGTCATCGTGGCTTATCTCGCCGTGGGTTCGCCCCTTGACCAAATCGCCGAAGGCTTTCTTTTTTCGGCGCACATGTTGCAGCACATGCTGCTGATTTATGTCGCCGCCCCGCTGATCGTAACGGGCTTGCCGCCCGAACTCACCGACTCCTTCTTGCGGGCGCGGCCAAGGCTCACGGCGGTATTGCGTTGGGCGCTCCACCCGGTCACGGCTGCGCTGGGTTTCACGATGCTCTTCTCGCTCTGGCATTTTCCGGAGTTCTATGAGGCCGCCTTGCGCAACCGCCCACTGCATATCGTCGAACACTGGTCGATGTTCGTCCCCGCCTTATTTCTGGTCTGGCCGCTCTTGTCCCTTTCCCGGGTCTTGCCGCGCATCAGTTTCGGCGGCGCGATGATCTACTGCTTTGCCTTGATGATCGCGGATTTGCCCCTGTGGGCGGCTTTGATTTTTGGCGAGCACCCCATTTATGAGACTTACCGGCTTGCGCCCCGCATCTGCTGGCTCACGGCCAGCGATGACATGATCTTGGGTGCCGCCGTGATGAAGGGTTTCAACGAAATCTTTTCCCTCGTCAACATGGGGTGGGCCTTCTTCGCTTGGTACCGCCGCGATCGTTAGTTAATGCCGGCCGGCCCGCTGGAGCAGCCAAAGCGCGGTCGAAATAACAATGATATTAGGCAGCCAGATCAACAGGTCGGGATGATAGGCGGGGTTCTTCACCCAGGCCGCCGCCGAGGTCAGCATATAGTAGGTGAGGGCGACGCCGAGAGCCACGGCGGCATTCACGAATGTTTCCGAGCGCCCGACCCGCACGGCCAAGGGGACGGCCAGCAGGCAGAGCGAGAAGATGGAAACGGCGCCGGCGAGGTGCGACATGAACTGCGTGCGCACCATCATTTTCCGCAGGGCGATTTCGTCGGCTTTCGCCTCGGGCGGCACTTGCCAGCCGGTGTCCATGGCATCCCAGAGTTCGGCGGTGGTAAGCCAGCGCAACTTCCGTTCCACCGGCCCGTTTTCCTTGAAGATGCTGCTGGCGGGAAATTCCAGACTCGAAGCTTGGGCGGAAGCAAAAGAAGCCGGCTGGCTGAAGGCCGTATCCCCCGGCGGCCGCGACTCCATGCGGGCCTCGGTAAGATTTACCCTCAGGACCGCCACCCCCGCCGGATTAATCGCGCGAACGATCCGGGCTTCGCGGGCGTGGATCGTCTGGACGAGTTGGCCGCGCGGGTCGAGGCGCCAGAGCCAGAAGTCTTGCAAGATCTCATCTTCTCGCGCGCCAGTGCGAATGATCACGCCGGGGAATTGGCGATTAAGTTGGCCTGGTACGATGATCGAGGACGGGTTATCTTTCGCCGAACCCACGAGCAACCGCCGGAATTCTGTGTTCGCGATGGGAGCTACTTCCAGGTTTAACCAGGCTGAAAACACAACGAGCCCGCTGGCGAAAATCAGGGCCGGTCGGGCGATGCGCGATAAACTCCGCCCGCTGGCTTTCATCGCCGTCAGTTCGTGCTGCGAACTCATCCGCCCAAAGGCCAGTAAGACCCCCGTCAGCATCCCCAGCGGTAAGGCATAAGGGATGACGCCCGGAAACAGCAGGCCGATCATTTCGAGCCCTTGACCGCCAGAGACTCTGCCGGTGGCGATGGCACCGATGACGTCCTTGAGGACATTACCGGCGACCATGATGAAGACAAAGGCACCCGTCGCGGCGCTCCCAGCGGTCGCGGTTTCGAGTAAGACGTGGCGGTCAAGAATGCGCACGGGACTATCCAACTCCAGTGCTAGCGATTCTCCAAGGCGAAAGCCTCAAGGCGCCGCTTTCTGGTCAAGGTTGGCGGGCAGACCGCCGCCCCAGATGGCCTCCACTTCGCCCGATCGCACCCAGCCGGTTTTTCCTTCAGCCGTTTGCACCCGCGTGTGACCGTTAAAGCCTCGCTGCGTCCGGACGACATCCCCTTCGCCGATGCCGCTCACGGGCTCACCTTGGGCCGTGGGGGTAAGCCGGAGGGCGACGTCAGCCCGACGTACCACCGCCCGTTGCGCGGACGTGTGCGACCCCCACAACCCCGGGAGAGAAAGCGCCAACAAAGTGGCGAAGGTTACCAGACCTCGCTGATACCACGCGCCTCTGATTTTTGGGCTGAACTTAGGAAGGGCGACACAGAGTACCAGGCCCCAAAAAGAAACGCCCGCGAGGATGAGCCAGGTATCGGCGCTCAAAAACGCGGAATAGTTTTCCGACCACGATGCGGTGGGCCGTTCGATTCCGCCCGCCGTCTGGGCATGACGCAGACCAGCGATGGCCACCGTATCTCGAGGGTCAAGCAGGAGGGCTCGTTCCCAACATAGGACCGCCCGCCCTTTGCGACCTAACTTCCATTCCGCATTCCCTAAGGCCGAAAGCAGGGGCGCAGTCAGGCCGTCGCGGTGGCCTTGTTCCTGCCATTGTTCAACCGCGCCCGCGTAATCTCCTTTAGCGTAAGCAATCTCTCCGGCGGTCGGCTCGGCAACGACCGTCAAGACGCTCAGCAACAAGAAGACCAGAGGCAGAAATTTCAGTTTCATAGTTTGGCTTCAAGTTGGGCGAGCAAGGCCAAGGCCAGCGAAGGTTCGGCGAGGAGCGTATCCAGAGGACGCGGGGCGAATTTATCTCCCTCCGCTATCCGGAAGAGCGTTTCCAACAAAGCAAGCGGCGCGTCCGGTAGGACTCGTAAGATATCGCGGTGGGTAAGGGCTTGGGCCTTGGCTTGCAGGAGAGCGCCACTCCCGATGCGTAAACCTGCGACGATTGCCCGCGCAAAGGCCGCCGAATCTTGTGCCTGAGCAGCCTGTCGGGCCCGCCGCGCCGCGCGGTGACAATTTCTCCGGGCGTGATAGTGAATCAGAATTTCCGGATGCACCGAAAGATAGCCCATAGTCATGACAACGCCGAGGCCCAGGGCGAGGAGCGCGAAAAGAATCCCGTTGGTGGCCCAGAAAGATTTCGACGCCGCCAATGGCTGAATCGACGCGACGGGAGTGCTGAGCACTGAGCGAAGATTGGGCTGGGGGGTTGCCAGCCCGGCCAAGGCTTTGGTCATCGCGCCGTTCGCTCCCGTCCTTGGGTCGACTTTAACGAGGTCCACCTTGGCGGGCGCTGTCCCCGTGACCGTCACTGCTTGCGGGGCGAAGACCACTTGGTTGAAAGAACGGGTTTCGGGGTCGAAAGTCGCCAGGCGGATCTCGGGCGTCAGAAGTTTCCCGGGAAGGCGAGGGATGAGCGTATACGCGAAGATGCGCTGATCTTCGGCCCGCCGCCGCCGCTCGGTCGCCGGGATGATATCCCAATTTTCTCCGCCGATGATTTCTGGAGGAATGATGCGCTCCAGGTTGCCTTCGCCTGCCAGGATGGCCCGGAGGCGGATGGGCTCGCCCACTTCAGGCGAGAGGTTGGAGAGCTGAATCGTGTCCGTTAAAAATTTTCCGATAGCTCCGTTCCAGTTCGCGGGCCGGCCGGCTTCAGGAACGTGTTCGACGTTGATGCGCCGGCGGAAGGTAAAGGGTCGATCACGACTTGGGGAGCTGAACGCACTCGTGACCCCGACTTGGATTAGCATGATGCCGTTCAGGGAGAGTTCGCTGGAGCCGGTTCGGATGGGCGTCAGCTCGAAGGCGGTGAGGAGGCCTTGGCCATTATCAAGCGGCTGCGCCCGATCGCTTAGGAGTTGAAAACTAAAGCCCTCGGCCTCGCATTCCAGCCCGAAAGATCCGGAGACGAATTCCTGTTCGCTGCCGCGCAGCAAAATCGCGCCCGGAATACGTTCGCCGACATAAAAGGTGCGGTCCGGTAATTCTAACTCGGCGCGCGCCTGCCCGTCTTTGCGAAAGCCCGTGGCGTTACTCACGTTCAAGGTTATTTTCGGTACCTGAATCATCTTCGCCGGAAATCTGATATTAAAACTCGGAATCACGTGAGCCCCTTCGGTCTCCGGCGAAACCCCCGAGAAATTCAAGGTTGCCTCGGTCGTGCCCGAACGAAAAATCTGACCCGAAAACCGCAAAGCCATCCCGCGGGGTGGCTTGATTTCTCTGCCGACGCGGTCGGCGGGCCCCAGGATTACGTCGGACTCAATCCGGACTTGCAGGCGGAAGGGCTGGCCCGGGCCGGTCACGGCGGGCGTGATTTCCCAGCTGACGCTATCTTCCGCCCGTACCGTAAGCAGGGCGAGCCAAGCGAGGAGGAGGAAGCCGGCATTTCTCATCTTAGTAATCTTTCCCTTTCTTGTCCGTCGGGTTCGCTCCGTTCGCGCCCCCGCCGGGCTTCTGGCCTGACGGCATCTTCCGGCCGAATTCATTTTTCAAACCCTCCAGTGAGCCACGGGCCTCTTGTTCGGTCATTTTCTGTTCCTGGCCTTCGACCGGTTTCTTTTGGTTGCCGCCTTGTTTGGGTTTCTGCCGCTCGGGCGGGAGGAAGTTTTCGTCTTCCTCGTCGCCTTGCGTGTCCGGCGGGAGTTTCTCATCCGGGATTCGTTTGATCAGTTCTTGGATGACCGTCCGCAACGCTTCGAGTTTCTTACGTTGTTCCGCAATGGTAAGGTCTAGGGCTTGGGTTTCGCGCTTAAGCTGGCGGAGTAATTCTTCGATGGCATCGGCATTCGCCGTCGCGGCGGCATCGGCGACGTTTAATTCGCGCGCTCCGCGAAAATCATCCACCGAGCGAGTCCACGCCGCCACGACGTTCGCCCGCTTCGCCACCATCGCCTCTTCTTTGGGAATCAATTTCTTGATGGTCCGGAAGGTGCTCATGCCGCTGCCGAGGGCGGAGACGGCGGGGACGTAATCGGGCTCCCGGCTCTCCGCTTTGGCGCGATCGAGGATTTCGATCTGGTCTTTCATATCTGAGATATCCGCATCGGCGGCCTCGAGGTAGGAGCGCGCAATCGAGAGTTCCGTGACGTCGCCTTCGGTCTTCCCGCCCAGCAGGGTACGGCCTTTGCCGAAGCGGACGTGGCCTAAATTATGCAAAGCGGGTGGGCGGATGGCGTCTTGGTCTTTGGCCAACGAGGCTTTGAGCGCCTCTTCCGCGCCGCTGAGGTCGCCTTGCGCGAGGCGTTGGGTGCCGAGGTTATGCAGCGTGCGGGCGTCGAATTTATTCAGGTCCTCGGCGGGTTTTTCGACGGCGCCCAGCAGCACCACGAGACCAAGAAGCGAGAGGGATGATTTCATGGGAGGGTGCGGCGACGGGTTGAATAGAGCGATTCGCCGATCAAGAGAAACAAGACGGCGGAGAGAAACCATTCCTCGCGGGGGATGCCCTGTCGCATCGAGCCCAGGGCGTCGGTGCCAGCTTGGATCGCCAGGCGGAGCGATTCCATGCCTTCGCCCGCTTGCCCCAGCCGGACGAAGCGGCCGCCCGTACTCTCCGCGAGTTTTTGCAGGGTGCTTTCGTCTAGACGGCTGAGGACATCTTCACCGCTGGAATTTTTCAACGACTCAATCGCGCCCAGCGGCGTGATGACATTAATCGGGCCGCCCGCCGATGTGCCTACGCCGACGGCATGGATGACCAAGCCTTTGCGGGCTAATTTCTTCGCCGCCTCAACGCCGCCGGCTTCCAAGTCTTCGCCGTCAGTCAGGATAATCACCAACTTACGGTTGCGACCCGAAGAGAAAGCCAATTCAGCTTCCTCGATCGCCCGCCCGATATCCGTCCCGCTCACTTGGATGCTGGAGGTATCGGTCTCGTCCAGCGTGCGGAAGAAGGCGTCATAATCACGGGTGAGCGGACATTGCAGGAAGGCTTGGCCCGCGAAGGCAACCAAGCCGACATTACCGGTCCCCTTGCGTTTGATGAAATTGGCGATCGACGCTTTGGCGCGAGTCAGGCGGTTGGGTCGCATGTCAGCCACCAGCATGGATTTCGAGACATCGAGGACGAAGACCACATCCTCAGAGGCGGACGGCTCGGAGCTTATCTCCCGGCCCCAGCGAGGTCCGGCCAGCGCCCCCATCATCAACCAAGCCGCCAAAGCTAAGGCGATGTCTTTGGTGAGCCTCCGCGGCGCAGAAAAGTTAGCGATGAGTTGGGTGAGGAGGCGTTCGGCGGCAAAGGTGGCCAGGCTGCGTTGGCGTTTATTTTGAGACCAACGTAATAGGACGAAGAGCATTGCGGCTACGACGCAGCCGAGCGCTAAGAGCCAAGGGCGTTCAAAATGGAAGTCGGCGAAATCCATAGCTTAGGGTGCGCGGGGACGCAGTAGAGCGAGCGCCAGTTCGAAGAACAGGCCGAAGGCGGCTAAGGAGATCCAGATCAGCCGGTGGCTTTCGTAAATCACCGTCTCCCGGATTTTGACTTCAGTCCGTTCCAGTTGGTCGATTTCGCTATAGACGCGCAGGAGTTGATCTTGATCGAGCGCCCGGTAGAAACGGCCGCCGGTGAGCTTAGCCATCTTGCCCAGCATTTCATAATTAGCCGGGTTGATGGTCTGCATCGGGATGGTTTTTCCGAAGACGTCTCGATAAAGTAGGCCAGTGCGAATATCAAATTGGGGCAGGATCGTGGGCTCATCTTTACCCAGTCCGATCGCATAAAGTTTGATGCCCATCGCGGCGGCCAACTCGGCGGAGGGTACGGGCAAGATGGCCTTGCTCATGTTGTCGTCGCCGTCGGTCAGCAGGATCAGCACCTTAGAGTTCTTGCCTTTGATATTTTTCATCCGATCCACGGCCATCGCCACGGCTTCCCCGATGGCGGTGCCCGTTTCGCGGACGATGCCGATGTGCATGCGGTCCACGCCTTTCTCCACCCAAAGCTTATTGATGGTGAGGGGGCTTAGTAAGTAAGGCTTCCCAGAGAAGACGATGGCGCCGATGCGATCATCCGGCCGTTTTTCCAAAAAGTCATGAATCACGTTCTGGCTCGCCTGCCAGCGCGTCACTTCGGACCGAGTGGTGCTCATATCCAAAGCCATCATCGACCACGACAGGTCCACTACGAGCATGATGTCTAAGCCTTCGGTTTCACGCTCGATTTCTTTGCTCGCGGTTCGGGGGCCGGCGAGCGCGATGATGAGGCACGCAGTCGTGGCGAGTCTGAGGAACGGACGAAGCGCCCCCATGCCCTCGCGAATGGGGCGGGAGACTTCCTGTAATAGATTCGCGTCCGGATAAAGAAGGGCCGCCGTTTTGCCGACCCGACCGCGCAGCCAGGCGTACAACGGAAGCAAGGCCAGGAATAACAGGACCCAAGGTTGTTCGAATTCAAAGGCGAAATCCATCAGGCAAAATCGTTGCGAGGGAGTGCTGGGGGCGTACTTGGGTTCCGGATAAGAGGCGCGGTCTGTTTAATCGCTAGGACTCTTTGGGCTTCCTCGATTTTATTCAGCGCCTCGCGTACCCCGGCGATAAGCAACGTGGCCGGGATTTTTGCGCCGGAGAATTTACCAGCGTCCGCCGCTTGCAGGGCAGCCAAGAGCGATTGTCTGGCCGGGAGAAAAGCCGGGAGGCGCAGCAGCTGCGCCGCCAGCTCTTCCGTCGAAAGCGCCAGGCCTGCCCGCGCGTCGATTGCTTGCAGGTAGGCACGAAGTGCTAAGACAAGGGCTAGGGAGCTCGTCTCGTCTGATTTGCTTTCCGCATCCTTGAGCGCGGCCTCCAGCGCTAGGCGAGGTGCCGGGGAAGGGCTTCGCTGGCGAATCACCGCGACGATCGCCCATCCCGCCAAGGCCAGCAGGACTATTAAGACCGCGAGCGACCAGCCATAAGTCTCCCAAAATGCCGGAGCCAGCAAGGGCTGGGGGCTCTGCAGCTGGAAAACGTTCTCGTCGGCGGCGATGATCATGTGCGACGCCGGCGACGGTGTTCGAAAAAGCGTGCCAGCGTGGGTGCGACTTTGGCCTCGGCTTCAAGCCGCGTGCTATCGATACCCGCTTGGTTCAGCGTGGTGATGGTATGGCTCAGACGGCGTTCGGCGGCCTGGGCGAATCGTGCGCGAACTTGGGCGGAGCTGGTATCGACTTCGCGAATCTCGCCAGTCTCGGCATCTTCGAGTGCAATCATTCCCACGTTCGGTAACTGACGTTCCCGGGCGTCGACCAATTGCACGCACGCCGTATCATGGCGGGTGTTAAGTTCGCCTAAGGCGGCGGCCATGGCGTCGTCGCCCTCTGCTCCCGGGAGAAAATCTGAAACGACAAAAACCATCGAGCGGCGTTTGAGCGCGCGGGCTAAGCGCTTCATCGGTTGAGCGAAAGAAGTGCGCCGCGACTGCGGCTTGAATTCCAAGGCCTCCCGGATGAGGCGAAGGACGTGCCGCCGGCCTTTGCGGGCGGAAAGCCAGAGTTCCTCCCGATCCGTAAAAAGAAGCAACCCGACCTTGTCGCCCGCCTTGAGCGCGGACACCGCTAAGCAAGCCGCGACTTCGGCCGCCCTTTCCCGCAGCGTCGAGGCACCTGAGCCGAAGTCAGAAGAACCCGAAATATCCAAGGCGATCACCATCGTCAGTTCGCGTTCTTCGCGGTGGAGGCGGATGAAAGGCTTGCCCATGCGGGCGGTGACATTCCAGTCCATCGACCGGACGTCGTCGCCGGGTACGTATTCGCGGAGTTCTTCAAAATCCATGCCGCGACCTTTGAAGCGCGAAAGGTAGGCGCCTACCATCGCATCGTTGACCATCCGCGTGGCGACGACCTCGACGCGCTGCGCCCGACGAAGCGTCTCTTGCGGATTGATCGGAGCGACGGTTTCCACCTCGGCGTTGCTTAGGCTTAGGGAACGCGCACCGCGTCCAGCACGCGGCGGACGATGGTGTCCGCGTCAAGGCCTTCCGCATCTGCCTCATAGGTCAGGATGAGACGGTGACGGAGGACATCGGGGGCGATATCTTTAATATCCTGAGGGGTTACATGGTCGCGACCTTGGAGGAAGGCCCAAGCCTTGGCGGCCAAAGTGAGGTTGATGGTGGCCCGTGGGGAGGCTCCGAATTGCACCAGCTTGCTGAGGTCGGGCCCATCGGGTTGTTGCCCGCGTGTGGCCAAGACGAGCGAGACGATATAATCGCGCACGCTATCCGCGACATAGATGGCATCCACGGCTTGGCGGGCGGCCAAGATTTCTTCCTGCGTGATGACGGCTTCCACTTCGAGCTTCGGCGAGGTCGTGGCCATCGCGTCGAGAATCTTGCGTTCTTCTTCCCGGCTCGGGTAGCCGATGTTCAGTTTCAGCATGAAGCGATCGATTTGCGCTTCGGGCAAGGGATACGTCCCTTCTTGGTCAATCGGGTTTTGGGTCGCCAAGACGAGGAAGGGCGTGGGCAGCTTGTGGGTTTCTCCACCGAGCGTCACCTGACGTTCTTGCATGGCTTCGAGCAAGGCGGATTGGACTTTGGCCGGGGCGCGGTTGATTTCATCGGCCAAGACAAAGTTGGCGAAGATGGGGCCTTTCTTGGCGTTATAATCTCCGGTCTTGGGGTCATAGATCAAAGTCCCGACGATGTCGGCCGGGAGGAGATCGGGCGTGAATTGGATCCGGGAAAAACCCGCATGGACCGTTTGGGCGAGCGTCCGGACGGAAAGGGTCTTGGCCAGGCCTGGGACGCCTTCGAGTAAGACGTGCCCATTGGCGAGCAAGCCCACGAGGAGTCGGTCGACGAGGTATTGTTGGCCGACGACGACGCGGCCGATTTGTTCACGAATGCGCGGCACCCAAGTGCCTGCAGCGTTAATGTTGGTGGACATGAGGGTGGGGAAATGTCGTGCGGGGAGGCACTTTGGCGGTTCTCCGCCCACTTATCAGCGTCCGGCGGAGCCGGTTTCGTCTACTAACTAAGAGGAGAGCTGAGACTTCTCAACCGTTGCCTTAATAAAAGCGGCAAAGAGCGGGTGGGCTCGGTTGGGCTTGGACTTGAACTCGGGGTGGTATTGGACGCCCACCATCCACGGGTGATCCTTGACCTCGACGATTTCGACCAAGCCGCTTTGGGGGTTCACCCCGCCGACGCGCAGGCCAGCGGCTTCCAGTCGCGCCCGATACGAGTCGTTATATTCGAAGCGGTGGCGGTGCCGTTCTTTAATTTGGTCGGTACCGTAGGCCTCGTGAGCCTTGCTTCCGGGGGTCAAAGTACAGTCAAAGGACCCTAAACGCATGGTGCCACCCTTGGTGATTACGCTCTTTTGGGACTCCATCAGGTGGATGACTGGGTCGACCGTCTGGGGGTCGAATTCAGTCGAATGGGCGGACTTTAAGCCGAGGACGTGACGGGCAAATTCGATGACCGTGATTTGCATGCCCAAGCAGAGGCCGTAAAACGGAATCTTCCGTTCGCGGGCGAATCGGGCCGCGATGATTTTACCTTCGATGCCTCGGTTGCCGAATCCGCCCGGCACCAAGATGCCATCCAGGCCTTCCAGTTTCGCCGTGCCTTCCGTTTCCAAAACTTCGGCGTCGATGCGGACAATTTCGACTTCGGTCTCGTTCGCGATACCGCCGTGCACGATCGATTCGTAGACGGATTTATAGGCGTCTTGCAGTTCGATATATTTCCCGACCACGCCGACGCGGACTTTGTGTTTCGGTTCGAGTAAGCGGCGGACAATCTCGCGCCATGGGCTGATATCAATCGGCTGGCACTGGAGCCCGAGCCGGCGCACGACGACATCATCGATGCGTTGCTCGGCGAGCATCACGGGCAACTCGTAGATGGAGTGTTCGACGTCGCGGCATTCGAAGACGGATTCGAGGCCGACGTTACAATAAAGTGAAAGTTTCTGGCGGTTTTCTTCACCAATCGGGCGGTCGGTCCGGCACACGAGCAAGTCGGGCATAATGCCGATTTCACGCAGTTTGGCGACGGATTGTTGGGAAGGCTTAGTTTTTAATTCCCCCGCTGCCTTGATGAAAGGAACCAGCGTGCAATGGAGGAAGGCGACGTTCTCGCGGCCCGCTTCATGTTGGAATTGGCGCAAGGCTTCCAGGAACGGCAGGCCTTCGATGTCGCCCGTGGTGCCGCCGATTTCAGTGATGAGGACGTCGACACCTTCGCCGCCTTTGAGAATACGGTCTTTGATTTCGTTGGTGACGTGTGGGATGACCTGCACGGTTTTCCCCAGGTAGTCTCCGCGGCGTTCTTTTTGGATGACGGTTTCGTAGACTTGGCCGGAGCTGAGACTGTTCAGGCGCGAGAGTTCGCCCGAGGTGAACCGTTCGTAGTGCCCGAGGTCGAGGTCGGTTTCCGCTCCGTCATTCAACACGTAAACTTCGCCGTGTTGATAGGGGCTCATGGTCCCCGGATCGACGTTGAGGTAGGGGTCAAATTTTTGAATCCGCACTTTCAGTCCCCGGCATTCGAGCAGGGCGCCGAGGGCCGCCGCGGTGAGGCCTTTGCCGAGCGAGGAGATGACTCCGCCAGTGACAAAAATATACTTCATGGAGGGCGTGGCGGGTGGGGGTTTTGTAAAAAAGATAAGACCGGCTGGTCCTGTGCGGTCAGCCGGTCTGGACTTTCGAATTGCATGCTCAAGAAAAGTTCTGGCAAGCGGTTTTTCCGAAATCGAGCCCCCAGGGCCGCTGGGCGAGGCGTTTCGGCCCTATGAGGGTTTTTCACGCCAGGCTTTGGCATCGCTAATACCTCCCCGTTGGCGCGTCTCGGTGGTGGTAGGGGGGCGATTGGGCTATTTGATAGTTTTTGCATCTCAGCCCATCCCTCTTTTTGCCATGCCCGAAAGTTCTTCTTGTTCCAGCTGTAAGCCTTCTTCGATTGGGAAGAAGGTGGTCATGGCGCTCAGTGGCCTGATTTTGGCCGGTTTCGTCCTCGGGCACATGTCTGGTAATTTGCTCATGTTCAAAGGCGAGGGGGCGATCAACGCCTACGCGCAGTGGCTCCACGAGCATACTGGCCTGCTTTGGTTCGCACGTATCACGCTTATTATCAGTGTTTTAGCACATATTTGGACCGGCATTTTACTTACCCTGGAAAATCGAGCATCCCGCGCGGGCGGCCCCGCCACCGAAGCGACCCGCCAAGCGACAATCGGCTCCCGCACGATGCCTTATTCGGGCTTGGTCATTCTCGCGTTCATCGTTTTTCACCTCCTACACTTTACTTTCCGAGCCGTGGCCCTGAACGGCGTGGTTTATGGCGATAATGTCTACGCTATGGTGGTCGCGGGCTTCAGCTCCAAGGCGGTCGCGCTCTTTTATATGATCAGCCTGCTGTTGCTGTGCCTTCACTTGAGTCATGGCGTGAGCAGCGTGTTCCAGACGCTCGGCCTGCGTAACGAGCGTTGGCGAGGCCGGCTGGACGTGGTCGCCTTGGTTTACGGCTGGGTGATCGCGCTGGGTTTCATTTCCATTCCTTTGGCCGTCCTTACGGGCTGCCTCAAGTAAGCGCCTGTCCCCATGAAACTCGAATCAAAGATCCCCGCCGGCCCTTTGGCTGATAAGTGGAATAATCATAAGGCCAAGTTACGCTTGGTCAGTCCGGCCAATCGTCGCAAGTATCATGTCATCGTCGTCGGCTCTGGCCTCGCCGGCTCCGCCGCCGCCGCCTCGTTCGCCGAAATGGGTTTTCAGGTCTCTTGTTTTTGCTACCAAGACAGCCCTCGCCGGGCGCACTCGATCGCCGCGCAAGGCGGCATCAACGCGGCCAAGAATTACCAGAACGACGGCGACAGCGTGCGCCGTCTCTTCCAAGACACCATCAAGGGTGGAGATTATCGCGCCCGCGAAGCCAACGTTTATCGCCTCGCGCAGGTGTCCACCAGCATCATCGACCAATGCGTCGCGCAAGGCGTGCCTTTCGCCCGTGAATACGGCGGCCTGCTCGCCAACCGCTCTTTCGGCGGCGCCCAAGTTTCGCGTACGTTTTACGCCCGCGGGCAGACCGGTCAGCAATTGCTCCTCGGGGCTTACTCCGCACTTTCGCGGCAAATCGGGCTCGGTGCCGTCAAGATGTATACGCGTCACGAGATGTTGGATCTCGTGCTCATCGACGGTAAGGCCAAAGGCATCGTCACGCGCGATCTCGTCACCGGTGCCATCGAGTCCTGGGCCTCCGATGTCGTCGTGGTCTGCACCGGCGGCTACGGTAATGTATTCTACCTCTCGACGAACGCCCAAGGTTGCAACGTGACGGCGACGTTCCGCGCCCACCGCCGCGGTGCCGGCTTCGCCAATCCTTGCTACACGCAAATTCACCCGACCTGCATCCCCGTCCACGGCGAAGATCAATCCAAGCTGACGTTGATGTCCGAATCGCTGCGCAACGACGGGCGCGTCTGGGTGCCGAAGAACACGGCGGATTGCGCCAAGCCCGCCGCGGAAATCCCGGAAGAGGCCCGCGACTATTTCTTGGAACGTAAATACCCGAGTTACGGCAACCTCGCGCCGCGCGACATCGCTTCCCGCGCCGCCAAGGAAGTCTGCGACGAAGGTCGGGGCGTTGGGCAGGTCATCGACGGCCAGCGTCTCGGGGTCTACCTCGATTTCTCCGCCGCCATCAAGCGTCTCGGCGAAGCGGAAATCCGCGCCCGCTATGGCAATCTCTTCGACATGTACGAGAACATCACCGGCGAGAATGCCTATCGCCAGCCGATGCGCATCTTCCCGGCCGTACACTACACGATGGGCGGCTTGTGGGTGGATTATAATTTACAGTCAAATATTCCCGGGCTCTTCGTGGGCGGCGAAGCCAATTTCTCTGACCACGGCGCCAATCGGCTCGGCGCTTCGGCGCTGATGCAAGGTCTCGCCGATGGTTACTTTGTCTTACCTTACACGGTGTCGGATTATCTCGCGGGTGTCGGCCTTTCCGGCCGCCCCACGACCGAGGCGCCAGAATTCAAGGCCGCGGTCAAAGAAGTGAACGAGCGGGTCTCAAAACTTCTGGCGGTCAACGGCACGAAGTCTCCGCGCTCTTACCACAAGGCCCTCGGCAAAATCACCTGGGAAAAATGCGGCATGGCCCGTGACAAGGCCGGTCTCGAAGGCGCAATTCGCGACCTCCAGGCGCTCCGTAAGGATTTCTGGGAAAATGTGAAGGTCGTCGGCACGGGCGATCAATTGGCCCCCGAGCTCGAACGCGCCGGCCGCGTGGCCGACTTCCTTGATTTCGGCATCATGATGTGCCTCGACGCGCTCACCCGCGAAGAGTCCTGCGGTGGCCACTTCCGCACCGAATTCCAAGACGCCGGTGAAGCGAAGCGCGATGACGCCCAGTACGCCCACGCCGCTGTCTGGGAATGGCAAGGTGAAGGCCAACTGCCGGCTCGCCACGTCGAGCCCCTCGTCTACGAGGAGACCCAACTTTCCACCCGCTCTTACAAGTAATTTTATGGTCCACGGAAAATCAGCCCACGACGGCGAAACCACCCTGGCGCTCAAGTTGCGCGTCTGGCGCCTAAGCCGCGGCGCCACGGGTCACTTTGAAGAGCACGCCTTGGCGGCCG
>CAINMU010000049.1 GCA_903850885.1 uncultured Opitutia bacterium
TGATCGTGATACGCGCGTCTGTCCGCGAACGGACGGCTCGGAGAGCCGTCCCTACCCGAGGCATACTAGGACAGCACGTGGTGCTGTCCCTACCTCGATACAGGCGGCTGAACCTAGATGGCGCAAAAAAAGGCGCCGGGGGCGGCGCCTGTTGAAGGGAGACCAGGGACGGTTTATTCGAAGTCGTAGATTTTGACGGAATCCCAATACGCTTTGCAGTCGTTGATGAAGGCCTGGTGGATCGGGTCGATCTGATAGGCGTCGTGGTCCGCGTGGCTCTTGAAGACGAAGAACTCGGCGAAATCATACGAGGTGTCGATGATTGGGCGCACGGCATGGGTGCTCGGGATGCCGACATAACCGCTATGGATGCTCTTGATGGCGAGGAGGCCGCGGAGCTTGGTTTCGAACTCCGCACGCTGGGCGGCGGTGATATCTTTTTTAAGGTAGAAGAAGACGATGTGGTGAAACATGAGGCGGGTAGGTTTGGAGAACTCCCGACGGAAGGAAACAGCAAAGTGCGGCCCCGCCAGAGACCCGCGCCACTCCGCCGGCATTCACGCTTTCCAAGCTCGGTTCCTGCGCCCATAAATAAAGGCGAAGCATGGCGCACCTCCTCGGCATCGACCTCGGCACGACGACGACCATCGTGGCCCGTATCGACGACGCCGGAACGCCCGAAATCATCCGCGACTGGGAAGGCGAGGCGATCACGCAGACGGCCGTGGCGTTCGAGACCGCGACCCACGTCGTCGTCGGCCGCGAAGCCAAAGCGATGTCCGAAGACGCCGAACACGTCTTCCTGGAATTCAAACGCGACATGGGCACGGGCGTCTCGCATCCGGTCTTCAGCAAACGCGTCACGCCGCTGGACCTCTCGGCGCTTGTCCTCCGTAAAGTCCGCGAACATGCCGAACAAGGTTACGGCCCGGTGGACCTGGCGGTGATCACCATCCCGGCGAATTTCACGAACTCGGCCCGTGAGGCCACGCTCGAAGCCGCCCGTCGCGCGGGCTTCGCGAACGTGCACATCATCAACGAGCCGACGGCGGCGGCGCTCGCCTGCGCCCGCGGCGGCAAGAAGCCGCTCAATGGGCTTTATGCCGTCTTCGATTTCGGCGGCGGCACGTTCGACGTCTCGCTGATCCGGGCCAAGGGTATGGCGGTGGAAGTCGTGTTCACCGAAGGCGTTCAACGTCTGGGCGGGAAGGATTTCGACGCCAAGCTGCATGAGATCGTCAGGCGGCATTTCCGGACGGCGACCGGCGAGGAATTGAAAGCGGGCGATTGCGAATTTTCGAAAGCGGATGCCGAAGAACTCAAGCATCGACTCTCGAGCCGCGAAGCCGTGCGCTTGCCGTTGCGTTCGGCGAAGCATGGACGCGTCGCAATCAACGTCACGCGGGCCGAATTCGAAGAAGCGATCGTCGGGCTCGTCGCCCAAGCCGAAATGGCGTGCGAAGGCGTGATGTTGCGCACCGGCGTCGATCGCCAAGCCATCGCCGCGGTTTTCCTGGCGGGCGGTACGTGTCGCGTGCCAGCGGTACGGGCGGCGGTGGCGCGGGTGTTCGGCCAAGAACCGATTTTGCGCGACCCTGATACCGCGGTGGCTTTGGGCGCCGCGCTTTATGCGGCCCACAAGGCGGACCCTGCCCTGCTCTCGCCCGCGCAGCGGAAACGCGCGGCGGAAATCAGCTTCCAAGACATCGCCCCCCATTATTACGGCACCCTGTCGGTCGACGAAGACGGCTTGCTGGAAAACAGCGTCATCATCGCCAAGGGCGAAAAACTTCCCGTCTCCCGGACGCGCACCTACTATACCGTCGAAGAAGACCAGCGCATCCTCACCTGCGAAGTCACTCAATCGGCGATACCGGAATCGGATCCGACGATGGTCTTGCGGATCGCCGAAGTCGAAATGCCCTTGCCGCCCGGACGGCCGGCGGACCAAGCCATCGAAGTCACCTTCGCCTACGACTTGAACGGCATCATGCGGGCGGAGTTCCGCGATTTGGGGACCGGCCAGCCATTGGTCATCGAACTGCGCGACGAAGGCGCCGGCCGAGGTTCGCTCAACGTGGCCCGCATCCAATTAGGTTAAGTGCCCTCCCCGATCGTCATCCTCCTGGCCGTCTTCAGCGCCTGCATCCTGGGCGGCGCGGCTTGGGTGCTCTGGGTGCGACGCCCAGCGAAAAATAAGCCGAAGAAACGTCCGGCGCGGGCGAAGAAAGCCGAGCAAGTGAGCGCGAGTCGCGAAGGTTCTTCGGACGTGGAGCGTATCGCCTGGGTGATCGGCAAGATGACCGGCACGCCACCGCGCAAGATCCCTGCTGCCCGCGCGTTGGGCGAACTCCTCGCCCAAGTCGACCGCGTGGAATTCGCCCGGGCCGTCGGCCAAGAATTCAAGACCACCGTCGAGTTGGACGAAACGAACCTGGGCATGACCGTCGGGCAATTTGCGCATTACGCGAGGCACCTCAAACGCGGGCAGAAAAACGAGAAGCCCAAGGGCCGGAAACGTTCGCCGCGGGTGGCGGGCGACGTCATGTTGGAATTTCCGCCCGCGCTCCTGGCCCTCGCCAGCGAACTCGGCGTCCGCCGCGAATGGGATCTGGATAAGGCCCGCCTGCACGTGACGAAAGAGTATATGCGTTGGAACGCCCGCATCCACCTTGCGAGCAAGGAAGCCGAGCGGACAACCGTCCAGACGCGGCTGGAGCAGATCGGGCAGCTCCGCGAGGCCTTGGCACCAGTCCGGCGGCCATGAAACGGCGAAGCATCCTTGCTTCGACCCCCGCAAACCGCACGCTGAAAAAATACTATGCAGGCCCTTGTTCCGCTCTTTCCCGAAGTCACCGAAGCCCAATGGGCGCAGCTGACCGCCATGGCCGCACTCCACCGCGAATGGAACGAGAAGATCAACCTCGTCTCGCGCAAGGACATCGAAAACCTCGAGCGGCACCACTACGCCCCGAGCATCGCGGCGATCAAATTCCTCAAGCTCATGGACGGTTGCCGCGTCATGGACGTCGGCACGGGCGGCGGTTTTCCCGGACTCATCTTGGCCGTGCTTTATCCTAAGGCGCGCTTCACCCTGGTCGATTCGGTCGGCAAGAAGATCACCGTCGTCCAAGACATCGCGACGCGCCTGGAGCTAAAGAACGTCGACGTGAAGAACGCGCGGGCCGAGACGATGAACCACGAGCACGACTTTGTCACCGGCCGGGCCGTGGCGGACTTGCGGACCTTCGTCTACAACACCCGTCAGCTTTTAGCCAAAGGCCAGAAGCACTCGTTGCCCAATGGCATCCTTTATTGGCAGGGCGGCGATCCGACCGCGGAAGCCGAAGCGGCGAACCTCGCCCCGGTCTTCAGTTACGAACTGCGCCCGCTCCTCTGGAATGACGAGAAATTTGAGGGTAAGCGCATCGTCCTTTATCGGGCCCAGGACCTCCAACGCTGCAAGAAGCCCGATATCATCCCCGGCGGATGACACGCGAGGTCGCCCTGTGCCTTGACCCTTAGGCAACAAACCCCACGTTAAGGGCGATGTCACGTTTGCGACTACCCTTATCACCGGCCGGACAACGCCTCGAAGCGTTGCTGCGGCAGCGCATCGTCTACCTCGACGGCGCCATGGGCACGATGATCCAGCAGCTCAAGCTGCAGGAGGCCGATTACCGGGGCAGCCGTTTTGGCGCGCATCCCAGCGAACTCAAAGGGAACAACGACCTCTTAGTCATCACCAAGCCTGACGTCATCAAGAACATCCACCGCGCCTACCTGGACGCCGGTGCGGACATCCTTGAGACGAACACCTTCAACGGCACCTCCATCGCGATGGAGGACTATAAGATGGGGCATCTCATCCAAGAGCTCAACACCGCCGCCGTCCATGTCGCCCAACAAGCCGTCGCGGAGTTCAAGGCCGCCAATCCCGGACGCGACGCGTTTGTCGCCGGCGCCATCGGCCCGACGAATAAGACGCTCTCCATGTCGCGCGACGTCAACGACCCGGGCAAACGGGACGTCACCTTCGTCGAGATGCGCGACGCCTACCGCGAGCAAGTCGACGCCTTGATCGATGCCGGCGCGGATTTGCTGCTATGCGAGACCGTCTTCGACACCCTCGTCCTCAAGGCCGCCCTGTTCGCGATCGACGAAGCCTTTGAAGCGCGGGGCTTCCGCCTGCCGCTGATGATCTCGGGTACGATCACCGACGCCTCGGGCCGCACGCTCACCGGCCAGACCACCGAAGGATTCTGGAATTCGGTCCGGCATGCGGACCCCCTCAGCATCGGCATGAATTGCGCGTTGGGCGGCGAACAGATGCGCCCGCACATCGAAGAACTTTCCCGCAAGGCGGACATCTTCGTCTCGTGTTACCCCAATGCCGGTTTGCCGAATCCGCTTTCGCCGACGGGCTTTCCCGAAGGCCCCGAAGACACCGCGGCCATCCTGGAAACCTTTGCCCGCGACGGCTTGGTCAACATCTTGGGCGGTTGCTGTGGCACCACCCCGCCGCACATCGCCGCGATCCGGCGCCGGACGGAAAAGTATCCGCCGCGCGTGCCCAGCCCGCTCTCCCCGGCCCTGCGTACGTCCGGACTTGAAGCACTCAACCTTGTCGGCGGGGCCAACTCCTTTGTCAGCGTCGGCGAGCGTAGCAATGTCGCCGGATCCAAGAAATTCCGCGAACTGATCGAAGCGGGAGATTTCAAAGCCGCGCTGAATATCGCCAAGCAGCAGGTGGAAGCCGGCGCGGGCATCATCGACGTCAACTTCGACGCCGGTTTGCTCGATGGCCCGGCCTCGATGACGCGATTCCTGAACCTCGTCGCGCCCGAACCGGACATCGCGCGCGTCCCCGTGATGATCGACTCCTCGAACTGGGAAGTCATCGAAGCCGGCCTGCGTTGCGTCCAAGGTAAGGCCATCGTCAATTCCATCTCGCTCAAAGAAGGCGAAGCGGAGCTTATCCGTCGGGCCCGCCTTTGCCGGCGTTACGGCGCGGCCATGGTCGTCATGGCGTTCGACGAAAAAGGCCAGGCGGCGAACTTGGCGGATAAAGTTCGCATCTGCGGACGCGCGTTCAAGATCCTGACCGAACAGGCGGGCGTAGATCCGCAGGACATCATCTTTGACGCCAACATCCTGACCGTCGGGACGGGCATGAAAGAGCATAACCGTTACGCGTTGGATTTCATCGAAGCCGTGACGGATATCAAGCGCCTCTGCCCGGGCGTACGGACTTCGGGCGGGCTATCGAACGTCTCATTTGCCTTTCAAGGTAATAACCCGGTCCGCGAGGCCATCCACTCCGTCTTCCTTTACCACGCGATCAAGGCCGGCCTCGACATGGCGATCGTCAACGCAGGCATGCTTGCGGTCTACAGCGATATCGAACCGGAGTTACGCGAGCTCGTTGAGGACCTCGTCCTTTGCCGGCGCGAAGACGCCACCGAGCGCCTCGTCGACGCCGCCCCGCGTTACGCAAAGAACAAAGCGGTACAGGACACCTCGGCGAAGGACGCATGGCGCCAGGGGTCCGTCGCGAAGCGCATCGAACACGCCTTGGTCAAAGGCATCGACCAGCATATCGTCGCCGACACCGAAGATGCCCGCGTAGCGCTTGGACGGCCGTTGCTCGTCATCGAAGGCCCGTTGATGGACGGCATGCGAGTCGTCGGGAAACTTTTCGGCGAAGGGAAGATGTTCCTCCCTCAAGTGGTCAAGTCGGCGCGCGTCATGAAGACCGCCGTCGCCCACCTCGAGCCCTTCATGAACGCCGAGAAAGTCGGCGGCAGCGCGCAGGGCAAGTTCCTGATCGCGACCGTCAAAGGCGACGTCCACGACATCGGTAAGAACATCGTCGGCGTGGTGCTTTCCTGTAATAATTACGCTGTCACCGACCTTGGCGTCATGACGCCGACGGAAAAGATTTTGGATGAAGCGCGGCGGATGCAGCCGGATTTCATCGGCCTCTCGGGCTTAATCACGCCCTCGCTCGACGAGATGGTCGTGGTGGCGAAAGAATTGAAACGGGCTGGCTTCACGACGCCCTTGCTCATCGGCGGAGCGACGACTTCAAGGGACCACACCGCGATCAAACTGGCCGAGCACTACGACGGACCCGTCGTGCATGTGGGCGATGCGTCGCTCGTGACCACCGTCTGCAGCGACCTCCTGAACCCGGCAAAACGCGAAGGCTTCATCACGGACCTGCGCACCGAACAAGCCGCCACCAAGCAGGCTTATGACAGCCGGGAGCCCTTGGTCATCGTCCCGCTGGCGGAAGCGCGGACGCGGCCGCTCGTCTTGGAAGGTGTGCCGCAACCTGCGCCGCGCCAGCCAGGCGTCACCGTCTTTGAACGGATTGACCCTGCGGCCGTGGCGGAGCTCATCGACTGGACGCCATTCTTCGTGACGTGGTCGCTCAAGGGCACCTTTCCGAAAATCTTCAACTCCGCCAAATACGGGCACGAGGCGCGCAAACTTTTTGATGACGCGCGACGGGAGCTCGATCTCCTCATCGCTGGCAAGAAAGTGCATCTGCGCGGGGCTTGCGGACTTTGGCCGGCGCGTCGAATGGGCGACGACGTCCAAGTCTTCGCCGACGCCGCGCAAAGCAAGACCCTGGGTAAATTCCATTTCCTCCGCGACCAGCAAAAGCGCAAGACCACGAACCAAGCGCGGTCCTTGGCTGACTTTATTTCGGACCGTCCGGGCGACCACCTTGGCGCGTTCGTCGTCACCGCCGGACAGGAGATTGAAGATTACGCTGCGTCATTCAAGGCCACGGACCCCTTCCGGCAGATCTTGATCCAAGCCTTGGCGGATCGCCTCGCGGAAGGCGCGGCCGAATGGTTGCATCGCGAAGTGCGCCAGAAAATCTGGGGCTATGCGCCGGGGGAGAACTTCACCGTCGAAGAACTCGTGGACGAAAAATATATCGGTCGGCGCCCGGCGGCGGGCTATCCGGCGTGCCCCGAGCACACCGAAAAGGGCGAGATCTGGCGTCTGCTTGATGCGGATCGCACGACCCGCTGCACGCTCACCGAGTCTTTCGCGATGAACCCGGCCGCGTCGGTTTCCGGACTTTATTTCGGACATCCTAAGGCGATTTACTTCGACGTCGATTCCCTCGGGCGCGACCAGATTGAAGATTATGCGCAGCGCAAAGGCTGGAGCGTCGCGCAGGCGGAGAAGTGGCTCTCCCCCGTGCTGGGTTACAAGACCTGACCATGGAAGCGCGCGAACGGGAGAAACTCATCGCGATCGTCGGCGCGGAAGATGCCGCCGCGGTCGAACGCTTCCTGGGTGGCTGTGCCTTGTGCACGTTGGTGGAGGCCGCCGATGGCGTCGACAGCGACTGGCCCGAGTGGGCGCGCGCCGCCGCCTTGCTGCAGCGCTGGCTAGAAGCCGCCGGGCGCGACGCGGACGCCGAACGTAAGCTCGGTTACCTACATTGCACGATCGCGGGGCAGAAGAATACGCCCCTTCTCCTAAGACCGACGTTAGCACAGGCCGTGAGCCAGATGCTGGAGCAGTACGGGTTTGAGGAGTGAGGCGCTGGGCTGCGAACTCGTTGATCGGTTGATTGGTTGGCCAGTTGGCCGGAGAGACAAACGAGCTGGCAGGTTGACCAGTTGACCAGTGGGCATGGAGGCATGGATCGAGGGCACGAGGGCCGGAGGACACGAGAGAGGCAGTGCAAAGGTGCAACTGCGGCGGAGCCGCGTGCAAAAGTGCAAAGGTGAGTGAAGGGAACAACTAGCTGGCAGGTTGACAAGTTGACCAGCAGGCAAGGGAGGCAGAGCAGAGGCGGCA
>CAINMU010000050.1 GCA_903850885.1 uncultured Opitutia bacterium
CTGTGGGTGGCCGGCGGCGGTTTCAAACCCGGCACCGTCTTCGGCGCGACCGACGAACTCGGCTACTACGCCGTCGATAAGCCGCTTACCGTCTACGATTTCTGGGCCACCATCCTCCACCAACTCGGCATCGATCACGAAAAGCTCACTTATCGCTTCGGCGGCCGCGACTTCCGCCTGACTGACGTTCACGGGAACGTCGTCCGCGAGATTATAGCGTAGACGACTATGGTTACGGCGGCTGGCGGTTAGCGGTTGGCGGTTAGAATAATCACCAGGGCCCAGGAGTGGATCTCTTCTGATCAACTGAGCCTCTGAGCCTCCGGGCCTCTCATTAAAAGTATCATCCATCCTTCATCCCTAATCTTCCATCCAGCCCTCAGATCCTCCAACCCTCCTTTACCTACCTCCATGATTAAAGTCCTCCCCCTCCTCCTGCTCAGCCTTTCCCTCTTCGCCGAAGAGAAACCTGCCGGGGTCATCATCCACGAAACGGGCCAAGAGCCGCTTGCCCAAGGACTGGCCTTTCATCATGGCTCCTGGAAGTTCGCCGACGGCGCGATGCTCGGCGAACAGGTCCCGACCGAGAAACATACCGCCACAATCAAGATCTTGACGGCCTTCGACCAGATCAAGGCGGAGTGGAAGATGAAGTTCCTCGATCCTAAAGAGAACTTTCTCTTCGTCTCCTGGCCGGCTGATTCGGGCGCCCATGCGATGGATTTCACTTTCCTGCCTGATAGCGGTAAGTTCGAGCTCATCCGCCCTGCCTTCAAGCACCTGAAGCGGGAAGTCCTGGCCAAGGGCCAGCTGACCGATCTCACTAAGGATTGGCATGAGGTCGTCTGCATCCACGACGGTGCGAAATTCACCCTGACGATCGACGGCGTGACCATCAGCGCCTCCGACGAGGCGTTCAATCGTCCCATGGGCCCGTTCTACCTCAACGGCGGCGGCTTTAACGGCGCCCGATATCTCGTCAAAGACCTCAAGGTCACCGCACTGCCGGGCTCACCCCAGACCCGCGCTTTCATCCCCGTCAAGCTGGCAGCACCAGTGCCAAAGAATAAGTAAGCCGCAACTGGCATCACCCGCCCATTTAAAGCCCACCTCCTTAGCCCCATGACCCCACGCCCCAAGGCCTATCTACCCCTCACCCTACTCATGAATCTTTCCCTCATCGGAGCAACGGCAGCAGGCAATGCGGCCGGCGAGACAGAGCTGCGCACCTTCCACGCTCAACCGTGTTTCGTTCTCGCAACCAAAGAAGTCGAGCTGGCCATCACGCGGACCGGTGGACACATGGCGCCGGTGACGTTTTTCCGGAATTCGGAAAAGCCTGTGAAGCCCTACTACGTCAGCCCTTGGCAGGACGAACCCCCTTCGGCCATGCCAGCCCCAGTGCTGATCTCCTTGCGCGGGGATTTCTTCTGCGTGCCTTTCGGCGGAAACAACGAAGCGGTCGCGGGCGAAAAGCATCCGCCGCACGGCGAGATTGTCGGTGACGCCTGGCATCACGTGGGCACCAAGAAGACGGGCGATGTCACGACACTCACGCTGGGGATTGAAACCAAAGTCCGTAAGGGACGCCTGACCAAAGAACTCTCACTCGTCGACGGCCAGAATACGATTTACTCCCGAAACCTCATCGAGGGCTTCACGGGACAAGCGCCGCTCGGCCACCACGCGACCCTTGCGATGCCGGAGAAAGAGGGAGCCGTCCGTATTGCCACCAGTGCATTCCGCTTCGGCATGACGAATCCTGGGCTCTTCAGCGACCCGAAGCATCGCGAGTACCAAGCCTTGCAGCCCGGTGCCAAATGGACCGACCTCGCCAAAGTACCTTCCGCCTGGAAAGACGCCCCTGCTGCCGACCTCACCCGCCTCCCCGGCACTTACGGCTTCGCCGACCTTGTGCAGGTCGTTCACGAGCCTTGGGCGAAGACGCACACCCCTGCATGGACGACAGCCACTTACGCCGACGCGGGCTACGTGTGGTTCTCTCTAAAGGATCAAGACGTGCTCAACAGCGCAATCTTCTGGATGGAATTCCACGGCCGCCACGGCCACCCGTGGAACGGACGCAATAACTGCCTCGGACTCGAAGATGTCACCGCCTTTTTCGCCGACGGCCTCGCGCCTTCGATGAAAGAGAACGCCCTCACGAAAGAAGGCGTCGCGACCACCGTCGCACTGAGTGCCACCAAGCCGACCGCCGTGAACTACATTCAAGGCGTCATCAAGATTCCCGCCGGGTTTGAAAACGTGAAGACCCTTGAATTCGCCCCCGGACAGGTGACGTTCATCTCGACCACCGGCCAGCGCGTGACGACCCCCGTCCGCCATGAATTCCTGAAGACTGGACAACTCTGACCCCACCCCGACCCCCCTACCCCCATGATTCGCTCCATCCTTACGGTGCTTGCCTGCGCCATCGCGTTGCTTTCCGGCTGCGGCAAGCCCGCCAGCTCCGAAACCAAATCCAAGGGCACCATCGGGGTCTCGCTGCTCACGCTCGATAACCCATTCTTCAAAGTCATCGGCGACAACATCATCGCCGAAGGCAAGCGACGCGGCTACGACGTCATCGTCGTCAGCGCCGACAAGGACGTGGCCAAGCAAGGCAACCAGATCAAGGACTTCATCGTCAAGAAGGTGAGTGCCATCGTGCTCAGCCCTTGCGAATCTCGTTCGATCGTCCCCGTCATCCAAGAAGCCAACGCCGCCGGCATCCCGGTGTTCACCGTGGACATTCCATGCAATGAGCCCGGGGTGAAGATCGTGACACAGATCGCGACGGATAATTTCGCCGGCGGCAAGGAAGCCGGCGTGGCGATGATCGAAGCGCTCGGCCAGGCCGGCGGTAAGGTCGCCGTCCTCCACTTCAAACAAGCAGAATCGTGCCGCTTGCGCGTCAAAGGCTTCTACGAGGTAATCAACGCCCACAATGCCAGCGGTAAGGCCAAGATCGAAGTGGTCGCCGAACTGGAAAATGGCGCCGCCAAGGACGTCGGCTACAAGGCGGCTGAAGACGCACTGCAAGCCAACCCCGACCTCCGCGGCTTCTTCGCCGACTGCGATCCCGCGGCCCTCGGTGCCCTTGGGGCACTCGAAAAGGCGGGCAAGACCCAGCAGGTCGTGATTATTGGATTCGACGGACAACCTGAGGCCAAACAGGCAATCAAGGACGGGAAGATCTACGCCGACCCGGTGCAATTCCCCGATAAGATGGGCATTCAGATCGTTGATGCGATCATCCGCCACTCCAAAGGAGAAACTCTGCCGGCGCAGATGCTCATCCCTACCAGTCTCTACCGTAAGGCCGATGGCCTGAAGGATCCTGAGCTAAAATAATCTGCCGAGCCAGGAATGGGCCAGGCGTAACCTGGGTCACGACTACCCGCCCCCTGCGCTTATCCATAAACTTAACATACTTAATCTTCCTATGTCTTCACAGAATTTCCTCCACGAACTCGTCGGCTCCATGTCGCAGGGTGCCGCCGGCAATCCCACGGTCGCCATGGTCGAAGCCGCTTTCGCCCATCACGGCCTCCACTGGCGCTACGTCAACATGGAGGTCACCCCGGACGACCTGGGTGCCGCCGTACGTGGCGCCAAAGCGATGGGTTACCGGGGCTTCAATTGCAGCCTTCCCCATAAGGTCACCGTCATCCCCCACCTCGACGGCCTCGGTGAATCCGCCGCCGTGATGGGTGCGGTCAATTGCGTAGTCCGCCGCGGGGAAAAGCTCATCGGTGAAAATACCGACGGTAAAGGCTTCCTGAAATCGCTGGAAACCGCGGTCAACCCCAAAGGCAAGTCCGTCGTCCTCTTCGGTGCCGGCGGCGCCTCCCGCGCCATCGCGGTCGAGCTCGGTCTCGTCGGCACCAAGCGGATTACCATCGTCAATCGTTCCGAGGCACGCGGAGCCGAACTCGTCACGCTCCTGCGCGAGAAACTGAAGATTGACGCGCAACTTGTCGTCTGGAATGGCGATTACGCGGTGCCCGCCGAAACGGATATCGTCATCAACGGGACCTCCATCGGCCTCTACGACCCGGCCGGGCGTCTGGAGCTCGACTTGAATTCACTCCAACCAAATATGGTCGTGGCGGACGTGGTCTTTAATCCCGTCCGGACGCGCTTCATCACCGAAGCCGCCGCCCGCGGTTGTCGGGCCATCGACGGCCTCGGCATGCTGGTCAACCAAGGCATCGTCGGCGTGCAATACTGGACCGGCCTCACCCCTGATGCCGCGGTAATGCGCCGGGCGCTCGAAGTCGCCATGGGGGTATGAGCGAAAGCGCGCCACTCCTCACGATGCGGGGCATCGTGAAGTCGTTCCCCGGCGTAAAAGCGCTGCGCGGAGTGGACTTCACCCTCGGTGCCGGCGAAGTGGTGGCGTTAATGGGCGAAAACGGGGCAGGGAAAAGCACGCTCATGAAAGTACTCGGCGGTGCGCACCAGGCGGATGAAGGTCTCATTGCGATCGACGGACGCGCGACACCCTTCCACTCCCCGCAGGATTCGCGGCACGCCGGCGTGGCGGTCATCTACCAGGAGTTCAACTTGGTCCCCGGACTAACGGCCACCGAAAATATCTTCCTTGGGCAAGAGGAGACCCGAGCCGGCTTCATCGCGCAGGCGCCAGAACGCGCACGTGCCACCGCCCTCTTCCAGCGGCTGGGGGTGGAGATCGACCTCGACCTCCCCTGCCGACGACTCACCACGGCTCAGCAACAGCTGGTCGAAATCGCCAAGGCTCTCGCCTTTGATGCCCGCATCATTGTGATGGACGAGCCTAGTGCCGCCCTGACTTCCCATGAAGTGGAGCGCCTCTTCGTCATTATCCGCGAGTTGAAGCGCCAAGGTATCGGCGTCATCTACGTCAGCCATCGACTGGACGAAATCTTCGCTATCACCGACCGCGTGGTCGTCCTGCGCGACGGCATCAACGTCGGCGAGCGACCTACCAACCAGATCACCCGCAACGAGATGATCGAAATGATGGTCGGCCGCGAACTGAAGGATGAATTCCCCACCCGCACCTCGGCCGTCGGCCCACCTCGACTGGAAGTCTCCCACTTGACACGCGGACGCGCCGTGCAGGACGTCTCCTTCACCGTCCATCGCGGTGAAATCCTGGCCCTCACTGGCCTCGTCGGCGCCGGTCGCACGGAAACAGTCCGGCTCATCTTTGGGGCGGATCGACGTGAGTCGGGTGAAATTCGCCTCGATGGAAAACTGCTCGCGATTAATTCTCCCCGAGACGCCATTCAAGCTGGCCTCGGATTACTGACCGAAGACCGCAAATTACAAGGACTCGTCCTGGGGCATTCCGTCCGTGAAAACTTTGGCCTGCCTAACCTCGAACGCCTCTCCCGCCGAGGCTTTGTGCAACTGACGCAAGAGCGCGAGGAATTGGCTGGCTACATCGCGCAGCTCAAAATCAAGGTATCGGACCAGGAGCAACGGGCGGGGAATCTTTCCGGCGGGAATCAGCAGAAGGTCGTGCTGGCCAAATGGCTGGCACGTAATTCCGAAGTCTTGATCTTCGACGAACCCACGCGCGGCATCGATGTCGGGGCGAAGTTTGAAATCTACCTACTGATGAACGCCCTCGTGGCGGCGGGTAAATCCATCGTAATGATCAGCTCCGAACTCCCCGAAGTGCTCGGCATGGCCGACCGCATCCTGGTCATGCACGAAGGCCGCGTGACCGGCGAAATCGCCGATGCCCGCCAAGCCACCCAGGAACAAGTCATGTCCCTCGCCCACGCCTGACCATTTCGAACTTATGAAAATCACCCGCCTTCTCACCGACTACGGCATGCTCATCGTGCTCGGTCTCCTCTGCGCTTTTTTCAGCGTAACGACCTACAGCGACCAGTCGCCCAAAGGAGCCGCCGCCGCCCAAGAGGTCGCCGCCGCCATTGGTCAGCAATTCGGACGGACGCCGCGCGTGCTGATTGCCGTGAGCGATCAACCCGATGATGCCGCCTTTGCGGCAGGCATAGCCAGCGCCTTAGGCGCTAACGGTGCGCACATCGTCGCCACGGCGAAAGGTGGGCCCAAAGAGGCCCGCGATGCCCTGGTAAAAATCGCTGCCACAGGCGGAAAAATCGACGCAATTGCTTGCACCCAGGCCGCGGGAGCATGGCTCGTTTTTGCCGACTTGAAGGCCGACTTCCCTTCACTGGGCGACCCGCACGTCATCACGCCTCCCAGCTATCGCTGGCCGAATTTCCTAAAGTCTGAAAACTTGCTGAACATCGCCAACCAGATCGCGGTGATCGCCATTGTCGCGATTGGCATAACGATGGTCATCATCACCGGCGGCATCGACCTTTCGGTCGGCAGCCTCCTGGCATTGTCCGCGGTACTCGCGACGAGATTCATCCGCGATTACGCTGGCGGCATGGAAGCCTCCATCGGCGGCATGTTACTTGCATGTATCGCAGCCATCATCGCCTGCGGCCTCGTAGGGGCTTTCTCCGGAGCCATGATCACACGGTTCACCATCCCGCCCTTTATCGTCACCCTCGCGATGATGCTCGTGGGCAGTGGTCTAGCCTACACCCTCGCGAAAGGTGAGGCCATCTACCAGATTCCCGACTCCTTTGTCTGGCTCGGACGCGGAGCGGATGCCTTCAGCCTGCCAAATGCTGTCGTCCTAATGCTCGTGCTATACGCCCTGGCGCACGTGCTCATGTCGCGGACTAAATTGGGGCGCTATCTTTATGCGGTCGGCGGCAATAGTGAGTCGGCGCGCCTTTCGGGCGTCCCCGTGAAGCGTGTCCTGATGTTCGCCTACATCGCCAGCGGCCTGCTGGCCGGACTCGGCGGAGTCATCATGGCCTCGCAGCTCAAGAGTGGCTCGGCGACCTACGGCAATATGTATGAACTCTTCGTCATCGCCGCCGTCGTCGTGGGTGGCACAAGCCTCAGCGGTGGCGAAGGCAAGATGCTCGGTACGCTCACTGGCGCCTTCACCATTGCTGTAATTCAGAATGGCATGAATCTCACCAACGTCGAGAGCTACACCCAGAAGGTGGTCCTCGGACTTGTGATTCTTGGCGCCGTGCTCCTCGACAAGATCCGCCAGACCCGCTAATTTAACTTACCCTTCTCCCCCTTGCCTACCCATGCGCCTTCTCCTCGCCCTCCTCGCCCTCCTTCCGCTCTTCGCCCTCGCGGCCGAACCTAAGCCCATCCGCGTCTTGGTCTGGGACGAACAACAGCCCGAGCAGGTGAAGGCCTACGGCGGTAAGTTCCTCGGCGAGACCTTGGCGGCGGAGCTCGCCAAGAACCAGGATCTCGTCGTCAAGACCGCTCGACTCGCCGATGCCGATCAAGGCCTCAGCGACGCCGCGCTCGACCAGGCCGACGTGCTCGTCTTCTGGTGCCATCGCAAGGTGAAGGAACAGGACGACGCCCGCGCCGAAGCCATCGTGAAGCGCGTGCAGGCCGGCAAGCTCGGCTTCATCGCCCTCCACTCCGCCCACTGGGCGAAACCGTTCGTCCGCCTGATGCAGGAGCGCTCGAAAGACGACGCCCTGAAACAACTGACCGCCGAAGAACGCGCATCGGCCAAGTGGGTCTACGTGAACGAAGCCCCTTACTACAAGGGCGTGAAAGCTGGCGCTCCGATGACCCCCAACGTCAAGCGTGACGGCGCGACCTATACGCTCACTCTTCCGCAGTGCGTCTTCCCGTCCTACCGTAACGACGGCGCCCCTGGCCACGTCACCACGACCAATCCCAAGCACCCCATCGCCGCCGGACTTCCCGCCAAGTGGGACATCCCGCAGACCGAGATGTATGGCGAACCGTTCCACATTCCGGCGCCCGATGAAGTCATCTTCGAAGAACGCTGGGACAAAGGAGAATATTTCCGCAGCGGCCTCACGTGGCAGGTCGGCCAAGGCAAAGTCTTCTACTACCGCCCCGGCCACGAGACTTACCCCATCTTTAAACAGACGGAAAATATCAAGGTCGTGGAGAATGCGGTGCGTTGGGCGGTGATGAGGTAAACATTAGGGGCAGGGGTCGGGATAGGGGTTGGGGTAGGCGAATAAAGGCGGCCGCATCGTCCTATGCGTATTCATAGTTCCGAGAGACTCCCTCGGGCTTGCCTACCCCTGCCCCAACCCCTATCCCTACCCCCATCCCTATCACACCATGCGCTCCCTCCTCCTGACTGCCGCCCTGCTCTCCGCTTCCTTAGCCTCGGCCGCCGAAGTCTTCAACGCCAGCCCGGCCCGCAAGGTCGGCGAAGGCTTTAAATTCACCGAGGGCCCAGCCTGGCATCCACAGGAGAAAGCGTTCTATTTCTCCGACATCCCGAGCAACAATATGCAGCGCTGGACGGCCGAAGGTGGCAGCAAGCTCTTCCTCGACCGCAAGTCTCGCTCCAACGGTATCGTCGTCGACCCGCAAGGCCGCCTGATCTTCTGCGAGATCGACAAGCGCGCCATCGTGCGTCGCGACAAGGACGGCACTGAGACCATCCTCGCCGACAGCTGCGACGGCCAGAAACTCAACGCCCCGAACGACCTCTGGCTCGCCCCCAACGGCGACATCTACTTCACGCTGCCGAAGCTCCGCGCCTCCAAAGCGAAAAAGGATGCCATCCCGGAGAACGTCCTCAACGGCACGCTCTGTCGCATCTCCGCCGATGGTAAGACCGTGACCAACGTCGGCAAGGCCGTGGGCATCGAAGCCCCCAACGGCGTCGTCGGCACTTCCGCCGGCAAGCAGATCTGGTGGACCGATGGCACCGTCTGCAAGACCGCGAAGGTCAACGCCGACGGCACCCTCTCCGACGCCAAGATCGCCACCAAGAGCGGCAGCGACGGCCTTGCCGTCGACGAACGCGGTAATCTTTACAC
>CAINMU010000051.1 GCA_903850885.1 uncultured Opitutia bacterium
AATCGGTAAATTCAAGGTCCAGCCCGCCTTCCTGACTGCGGAAAAATTGCGGGTGCTTGATCAGCTCCCCAGTACCATCCGCGTCCTGAGCGCGATCCGACGGGGAAATGGCCTCGATATCGAAGTGGAACTTGCCGGCTCCTACGTCGCGCCTAGCGCCATAAAGGCGTTCGTCGGCAAAACAGATGCGCTGAGTTTTGCCGAGCGATGGGACACCACAGTGGCCTTGGGCTCCATCAAGCCCGGCCGCACCCGATTGACTATCCCGAAAGCGCCCGTCACCGGATCACTTCGACTGCAGATCTCGAACGAAGCCGGCACTTTCGTCAGCACCGACGCCACCACTTGGAATTAATGTGAGCTCCGCTCAGCCCGCGACGTAATCCACCACGAGCGCCTTCTCGAGAAGTCCGCCCCAACATCGCGACAAACGCCTGGTGCGCCGACTCGTGGAGATACTGCTTCTCCGGTAATGCTAAGGGGTCAGGCCGTACCTTTGATGAAGTGAACCAAAAGGCGCACGAAATGTTTAGTTTTCGGTTCAGGTACAGTTAGGGTACGGCCTGACCCCGTGTTCGGCCCGACCCCGTGTTCGGCCCTTCGGGCGATTTAACTAACCGCTGCGAGCACTAACGGCCTGACCCCGTGTTGGGCCATTGCAGGAGGGGTCAGACCACCAGGTTCGGCCGGCGGCTGTATCATCAACCTCGCGCATCGGCGTATCCTTTGGGGTCAGAGATTGAGTTCTGCCATACCCTCTTTTCAGGGCGATTTCCACCCCGCCTCAATATTTTTATATAAGAATGTTTAGGCTTAGGCACCCCGATTTGGGCTTTCCTGCCAACAGCCAGCGGACTAGTAATGTCGGAGCCCCGGACGATGATTAAATACCCCCAGCCAACCCCGTTTTCACCCACGCAAGAAGACCTAGATTATCTGGTCGCAGCCTTGACGCCCGAACACCGGAGCCTCGCGCAGGCGGAAGCCGACGGCGAGATTCGAGAACTCATGAAGGCCGCCCCGCAGAGGTGGGAACAGCGCTACAGCTTCAAACACCGCTTCGAGAAATTCTTCAGTCACCCGGGGATGGGCATCAAGAACGTCGCCTTACGCTTCGTCGTATCGCTCTTCGTCATCTTTTTCCGTCTGCTTTTCCTCCCCTTACACGTGGCCATCCTGATCGCGCGCCTGCCGTTCAGGCCTGCTAAGGAAACCTACCACTCGGTGATGCTGGCGGATCGCAAGGACCAGACCTCACGACCAGGTGCGTTTGCTCCGGTCCGGCTGGACAGAGAAAGCATCCGCTCTTTCGACGACCTGACGGATAAGGTGATCAACTACGAACGGATGCTCGAATATGCCAATTACGGCTCGTCACGAAAGATGGACCTGCTGGCGATATGTGCCGCAATCAGCCCACGCCTGGTCGAACCGCATAGGCTCGCCAATCTGAAGCGCAACCTGTCCATCAAGGCAGCCAATGAACGCAGGCATGGACACTTTGTCGGCAAAGCCAACGTGACGTTCATAGAGCAGGAGATTGCGCCTGTGCGGCTAGGGCGAGCTTTCATCAATAGGCTGACGCTGGAGCAGCAGGAAGGTATCGAGATGCGTGAACGTAAGGCTTTGCTGGAGGTCTGGGCGGCCTCGATTTCCGCAGCCGATGACCTCTGCCCTTTTTCTTTCCGCTATGAGTATCACGAGGTCGATACCAGGCCTCATACCGTCCGTATTGTCTTCGACTTCACATCCCGCATACTACGCATCAGCCGACATGAGGTACGCCACCTCGAGAGAGTACCGGGTTTTTCGACCTACCAAAAATGGAAGGCTAGCATCTCGCCTGACTACCTTCCCGACGAAGAAACCGGCCACTTCGAACGGAAGCCCTCGGAAAAGCTTTGGAGGGAGTTCGTCGACTACCTGATCGCCGAAAAGATACACGAACGGAGCATTAGCTTGAATGAAGCGCCCATCCGCGATGCTCCTTGGTCCCTGGACGTCGAGTTCGGCGACTACGAGGTGCATGTCGGCGACAACCACACCGGTCCCCTCGGGGATAAGCTTTCGGTCATGATCGGCAGGCTGATCGCCTGAGGCCCCAAACGAAGCTGCCTACCAAGGAGTAAGCCTAAGGGGTCAGGCTGTACCTTTGGGGTACTGAACCAAAAGGAGCATTAAATGTTTAGTTTTCGGTTCAGGCACAGTCAGAGTACGGCCTGACCCCGTGTTCGACCCCTAAGGAGGCCTTCGACCGGGTTAACTTACGACCAACTCCTTGGCCTACCTCATCGAAATCGAACGAACCAAGGGAAAGTAAGGCCACCAGGACAATCAAAGTCAGGAGAAACAGCACACGTGGCAGGCTCATGGGTGTATGGACATCTAATAGCACAATCCCTCATAGGGCGTAAAGGGCTACCACTCAGACGATGCAACTTCCCTTCCCCTTCCTGCCCGGTGCGGCGGATGGGAATAAACCCCTGGGATTGTAAGCCTATGGGGGCGCGAAGGCGGAGCCTTCGAGGGGGCCAGCTGGCATGCGGGCAAGTTGACACGGGGATTCAATCGACCGCGAAGGCATGGGGTCAGGCCGCACCCTTGACCCATGCGCACCTAAATCTGGGCTTTTCCCATCCCTTAAGGTGCGCTTGCCAAAAGGTGCGGGCTGACCCCGTGTTCGGCCCAGACCCCATATTCGGCCCCCCTACCACGAGACAGCCCCCGATAGCCTGCATCAGAATTAACGATACTCGCTCCCACGAGATCTGTGTTATAGTTGTCTATTATGAAACCGCGTATCCCGAGCTTTTGGTTGATCATCGCAACCGTCGGCCTGCTGGCGCTGATGCCGACCTCATCGGGCAAAGCAAAGGCGGGCCAAAGTCTTGATTATCACAAGGGGAAAGCCGAAGCGGGAGATGCCCAATCTCAGACTATGCTCGGCGGTTTCTACGCGGCAGGCCTAGGCGTCCCGGCTGACCCAAACGAGGCCTTGATGTGGTACCATAAGGCGGCGGACCAAGGGTACGCTCCGGCCAAGACCAAGATCGGGTCTTGCTATGAAAACGGCCGTGGCGTCCCCAAGGATGAGCTCGAAGCCGTGAAGTGGTATCGCCAGGCCGCCGAACAAGGGGATGCCCCGGCCATGCGCCGGTTGGGACTCTGTTATCAGAATGGGATTGGCGTCGCGAAAGATGATGTCGAAGCCGCCGACTGGCTTCGCAAGTCGTCCGAACAGACGGTTAATTTAGAACGCAAGGCCGCCGAAGCAGGCCTCGCCCGCGCCCAATACCAAATGGGAGCTTATTATAATAAGGGCGGATTCGGCGTCGCTAAAGATGACGTCGAAGCCGTGAAGTGGTGGCTCATAGCCGCAGGCCATGAAGGCGACCCCGATCAATGGAATATAATGGCCAAATACCGACTCGGGTTCATGTACGAAAAAGGCCAAGGGGTCGCCGTGGATTTGGTCGAAGCTGCCCGATGGTGGCGCCGGTCGGCTGAGATCGGGCATGCGGGGGCCCGATTCAGCTTGGGGTACTGCTACCAAGTCGGACAAGGCGTGACCAAGGACGCCGTTGAGGCGGCAAAGTGGTTCCGACTTTCCGCCGAACAGGGAAACCGGGAAGCCCAGCTCCGGCTCGCCCGGGCCTGCCTAAGCGGAGTAGGCGTACCCAAGGATCCCGTCGAGGCATACGCTTACCTGAGCCTTGTCTCTCAGACCAAGAATGAAGACGCAGATAAACTACTCGCTTCGTTGAGCGAAAAATTGACCCCGGAGGAACGCCTGAAGGGGCAACAACGCTCGAAGGAGATTCGCATCTCGAGAGGCGGCTTTCAACGGGACATCATCCAATTTACCAGTAATGGTACAATTCTTAAGCGAAATACTCAAAATGTCGCACAATTTGAATCCGTGAGAGCCCGCGCGGAGCAAGGTGACAGTAACGCTCAGTCGCAACTCGCTACTTATTACCAGCGTAACGAGGTCGTCTTAAAAGATGATTTCGAAGCTGAAAAATGGCTAAGAAAGTCCGCTGCCCATGGGAATGCCCGCTCGGCGGAAGATCTCGAGAGAGCCCTGAAGCCGGCCAATGAAAAGGCGGAGTTCAAGGCCTTCATAGCGACCGCCGACCAGGCGGATGCGTCGGTCCAGAACAAGCTGGGTCTCTGCTACTTGAATGGTAAGGGCGTGAAGACAGATTTCGCCGTCGCGGTCGGGTGGTTCCGCAAGGCTGCCGATCAGAATAATGCCAACGCCCAATACAACCTCGGGATTTGCTACCGCTCCGGCTGGGGCGTCACGAAGGATCAGGCCGAAGCCATCTCCCTATTCCGCAAGGCCGCCGAGCTGGGCGATGCCGAGGGCCAGCATCAGCTGGGAGTGTGCTACCAGGTCGGCATCGGCATGCCGAAAGATCAAGTCCAGGCCGACATCTGGCTGGGCAAGGCCGCCTTACAGAACGTAACAGCTTATCGCAAGGACGCCGAGGAAGGCGATCCGGTGGCCCAATACAACCTCGGACAAAGTTACCGCGACGGCAAAGGTGTGGCGAGGGATCCTGTTGAAGCCCTGCAGTGGTATCGAAAATCCGCGCTCCAAGGGAACGCCAAGGCGCTCTTCATGATGGGGAACAGCTACCTCTATGGCGAAGGCGTAGCGAAGGATAAGGTCGAGGCTATTGCTTATTGGGAAGTTGCCAGCCCGGACAATCAGTCAGCGCGACAAAGCCTCGGCTTTCTCAAGCTGGCAACCTTCCCGCTGACCACATGGCAGGGAGAACGACGTGCCAAGGAACTCCAGAAGGAGATCGATGCAAACATCGCGGCCAAGAAGCCCGGGAAGGCACTGGAGCAAGAGATCGAGGCCAAGCGAGAAGCTAAGAGGGACGATGAGCGAGCGAAGGAGCCCGGAGTGCCTTCCCCGAAACCGCAGACGCCTGAGGAACAGAAATTAGCCGCCGAAAGAGGCGATGCAGAAGCCCAATACATGCTGGGTGTTCGCTACTACATGACCGGGATGGGAGGCATGAATGTAAAGGACCAAGCCGAAGCGATCAAGTGGCTCCTTATGGCCTCTAACCAAGGCAACTCTAATGCCCAATTCATGTTAGCGCATTGCTACGAGTTAGGCCAATGCGTGCCCATGGACAAGATCGAAGCGTATGCTTACTGGAAGATCGGATTTTTGGTTAATAAATCACAGCAGCGCGAAGGAGGCCCGCTCTCCTCTGATGAACTGCGACGGGGTGAGCAGCGCGCCAAGGAACTCCAGAAAGAGATCGAGGCGAAGATAGCGGCTAAGAAGGCCGGGAAGTGAGCGCTTCGAAATACGGGGTCAGGCCGTACCCTAGTTTTAGGTGTAACTAAATAAGGCCAAAAGAGGCGATTCTAGTTACACCTGCGGCATGGTACGGCCTGACCCCGCGTTCGGCCGACCTAGGCAAGTATAGTAGCACGTGCTGTCCAAGTTGCCTTGGGTAGGGCTGACCGGCTCGGTCAGCCTAGGTTGAGCGAGCCACTCAACCCTACCACAAGACAGCCCCCGATAGCCTGCATCAGAATTAACGATACTCGCTCCCACGGGATGTGTGTTATAGTTTACCCCATGAAACCGCGCACCCCGGGATTTTGGTTGATTGTCGCAACCGTCGGCCTGCTGGCGCTGCTGCCGATGAGGGCCTTGGCCGGGATGACTCCGGAGGAGGTTAAAGCGTTTGAGGCAACCAAGGTGAACGCGGATAAGGGGGATGCGTCTGCTCAGATGGATCTGTCGATTTGTTTTCGTGAAGGCAAAGGAGTCTCGGGTGATTTCGTCCAAGCCGTGGCCTGGTGCCGGCGGTCTGCCGCACAAGGAAATGCTTTGGCCCAGAATGCTCTCGGGGTTCATTATTCGATGGGGCTCGGCGTGCCTCAGGATATAACTGAAGGTGCGAAGTGGACTCGCAAGGCCGCCGAGCAGGGCTTGGCTAAGGCCCAAGTAAATGTCGGCATGGATTTGTTGTTGGAGCAGAATCCCGCCAATGTCGGAAAGTTTTTCGGGATGAATGGTCTAAGTACGTCTAAAGGCGCGGCACTGGCGGTGGTCTGGTTTCGCAAAGCGGCCGACCAGGGCGACAGCCGCGGTCAGGGTATGCTCGGTGCTTGTTACATCAAGGGCTGGGGCATCACCAAAGATCCCGTAAAGGGCGTCAGCTGGTTAATGAAAGGCGCCGCACAAGGAGATCCGGAAGCACAAAGGAATCTGGGCTATTGCTATGCCAGCGGCGAGGGAGTGGCGAAGGATGAGCTCGAGGCGGTGAAGTGGACGCGCAAGGCCGCTGACCAAGGGGATGTCGAGGCCCACTGTAATCTTGGGCTTTTTTTTGTGAACGATGCCAGCGTGCTGAAGGATGAGGTCGAGGCCGTGAAGTGGTTTCGTAAGGCCGCTGA
>CAINMU010000052.1 GCA_903850885.1 uncultured Opitutia bacterium
GTCGCTTACCTTTACGACGAAACCGACCCGAAGGGCATGAAGTTTAACGAGATTGCCATTCCCGAAAATCAAAAAGGAGAAGCCAAAGAATGGCGCATTAAGCTGATCGAAGCCCTTGCTGACTTCGACGATGTTTTAGCCTCGAAATATTTAGACGGACAAGAAGTTACCATCGAGGAAATGCGCACGGGTATCCGCAAGGCTACGCTTTCGATGAATTTCATCGGCGTGATCCCAGGTTCCGCCTTCAAAAACAAAGGTGTGCAGATGCTACTCGACTGCGTCGTCGACTTCCTGCCTTCCCCGATCGACATGAAAGGCCAGCGCGCCTTCACGGATGACGGCGACACCGAAATCATCATCGGTCCGGACGATAAGGCCAAAGTCACCGGTCTTTGTTTCAAACTCTGGTCTGACATTCACGTCGGACAATTAGTCTTCTTCCGGGTCTACCGCGGACAGCTCAAGAAGGGTGAAGCGCTTTACAATCCGCGGACGAGAAAGAACGAACGTATCTCACGTATCGTCCTGCTTCGCGCGATGGATCGGGAAGAAATCGACGTCGCCTATTCGGGTGACATCTGTGCGATCATCGGTCCGAAGGATATCGCGACCGGCGACACGTTAACCATGGAGGATGACCTCATCCTCGAGAAGACCACTTTCGCCGACCCTGTCATCTCGATGTCCATCGAGCCTAATTCCAAGGGCGACCAAGAGCGTCTCTCGCTCGGGTTGCAGCGATTGGCTCAAGAAGATCCTACTTTCCGCGTCACGACTAATCAGGAAACCGGCCAGACCCTTATTTCGGGCATGGGCGAGTTGCACCTTGAAATCATCGTCGACCGTCTGAAGCGCGAATTCAAAGTCGAAGCCAAGTCCGGCAAGCCTCAGATTTCCTACCGCGAAACCATCAAACTCGCTTCCGAGGGTGTGGGTAAATTTATCCGTCAGTCCGGTGGCCGCGGTCAATATGGTCACGCTGAAATCAAACTCGAACCGAATCCTGGCAAGGGCCAGGAAGTCATCAGCGAAATCGTTGGTGGCGTCATTCCTAAGGAATTCATCAAGCCCACCATCGAAGGTATCAACGAAGCTGCCAACAATGGCACCGTTGCCGGCTACCCTGTTATCGATTTCAAGGCCTCCATCGTCTTTGGTTCCTTCCACGAAGTGGACTCCAATGAAATGGCGTTCAAGATGGCTGGTATCTTCGCGTTCAAGGACGCAATGAAAGATGCCAAGCCCATCCTGCTCGAGCCGATCATGAAGGTCGAAGTCGTCACTCCTGAGGAATATCAGGGTGATATCATGGGAGACTTGAACCGTCGCCGTGGCCAGATCCAGGGCATGGAAACCAAGAACGGACTTTGCAATATCAACTCTCTGGTCCCTCTCGCTGAAATGTTCGGATACTCCACGGACGTCCGTTCCCTCTCGAAGGGACGTGCTTCTTATTCCATGGAGCCCGGCAATTTCGAGCAAGTACCTGCCTCGATCCTCAAGCAAGTCGTCGAGTCTTCCACTCGCGCTCCTGCCCGCACCTAACCTTTCTTCCTGACCCAACTCCCGATGGCCCGCACCAAAATCCGCATTAAGCTCAAAGGTTTCGACTACCGCATGGTAGACCAATCGGCCAATGAGATCGTTGACACCGCCAAGCGCACCGGCGCTCGCGTTACTGGACCTATCCCGCTGCCAACCGATATCGCTCGCCTCACGGTGAATCGCTCCCCGCACGTCGACAAAAAGTCGATGGACCAATTCGAAATTCGCACGCACAAGCGTCTAATCGAGATTATGGAGCCCAATTCCCAGACGGTAGACGAACTGAAGAAGCTTAATTTACCTTCTGGGGTTGACATCAACATCGTTGTCTAACTCCTCAACCCTTCCACCTTAACCAATAACCCAACGCAGGCCGCCAGCGCCCCTCTTCAGGACCAAGATTCCGCAAGGATATCCTAAGCCTAATGCAGGTCAGCAATGACCAAACGGTTCTCACGAACCACCTGCCTCTTAGAAAATGAAACACCAGCTACTCGGTAAAAAAATCGGAATGACCCAGGTTTACGACGCGGAGAACAACCTCGTCCCTGTTACGGTCATCCAAGCCGGCCCTTGCCCTATTACCCAGGTCAAGACCATGGCCAACGATGGCTATAATGCCGTCCAAATCGCCTTTGGCACCCAGAAGGAGAGTCGACTCTCCGGTGGCGAGCTCGGGCACCTGCGTAAGGCAGGCGTCGCCCCTCACCGTCATCTCCACGAGATTCGTCAACCAGCTGCGGTCGACGTCAAAGTGGGCGATGTCATCACGGTCGAGAAATTTACCCCCGGCCAAATGGTCGATGTCATCGGTACCGTCAAGGGCCGCGGATTCCAAGGCGTCATGAAGCGCTACGATATGGCCGGCCAGCCTGACTCTCACGGTCACATGATGCACCGCCGTATCGGTTCGATCGGTATGCGTCAGACTCCTGGTCACGTCTTTAAAGGTAAGCGCATGCCTGGCCACATGGGCTCCGTGCAGCGCACCGTCCAAAACCTCCGCGTCGTCCAAGTCCTCGCCGAGAAAAACCTTCTGCTCATCAAGGGCAGTTTCCCTGGTGCCAACGGCGAGGTTGTCCTCGTTCGTCCAGCCAAGAAGTCCAAGTAACCCATCTAGAACGATCGCGATATGAAGCTCAAAGTTTACAAGCCTGACGGATCTGCCTTCACCGAGAAGGAATTCGATATTCCTTCTTTTGAGGGCAATAAAGGCGTGGCCCTGCTCAAGCAGGTCATCATCTCTTACCAGGCCAACAAGCGCCAAGGCACTTCCAAGACCAAGGATTACGGAGAAGTTTCCGGTTCGGGTAAGAAAATGCTGCCTCAAAAAGGCTCCGGCGGTTCCCGTCACGGCGACAAGCGTGCTCCTCAGCTTTACAAGGGTGGCATTGTTTTCGGTCCCCGTCCTCGCGACTGGTCGAAGACGATCACCAATCAGGCTAAGAAGATCGCCCTGCAACGTGCGCTCTTTGAACTCGCTGCTGACGGTGGCCTCCAGGTCATCGAACACTTTGAAGTCAGCAAGCCGAAGACCAAACTTTTCGTCAAGGTACTCGCCAACGTCAGTCCAGCCGGCAAGCGACTTCTCGTCGTCGATAGCACTTGGGCCGAGCCTGTGCTCCGCGCCAGCCGCAATGTCGAACGCGCGATTTTCTCCAACTCTTCCAACCTTAACGCACTCGACCTCGTTCGCACGCCCCGCGTGTTGATTTCCGAGGAAGGACTCAAAAAGGTCCTCGAACGAGCCAAAAACTAAGTAACGAATCCCATGAAGCCAGCTTCTGAAATCATCAGCCGTCCGATCCTGACCGAAAAGGCATCCGGGCTTGCTGAAGCCAATAAGTACGTTTTCGAGATCCTTCCCGGAGCCGACCGTCGTCAAGTAAAGGCTGCCATCGAGGCCTCCTTTAAGGTCACCGTGATCAAGATCAACATCCTCATCCGCAAGGGTAAGGTTCGTCGCAGCCGTTTAGGCAGCGGTTCTATCTACGCCGAGTCCATCTCTCGTCGTGCCATCGTCACCCTGAAGAAGGGCGACGTCATCTCCCTCGCCTAATTCTCGGAGTCATCCCGACATGCCACTCGTAACCCATCGCCCCATCACCCCAGGTCAACGCTTCCTCGTACGCGTTAAGACCGAAGGGCTCCACACCGGCCGCCCCGAGCGTGCGTTAACCGAAAGCAATCACCGCGCCCGCGGTCGTAATTGCTACGGACGCATCACTTCTCGTCGTCGTGGCGGAGGTCATAAAAAGCTTTACCGTACGGTCGATTTCCGTCGCGACCGTCTCGACGAAGTCGCCACCGTGCTCCGGATTGAATACGATCCTAATCGCACCTCGCACTTGGCCTTGCTCGAGTACGCCGACAAGACCCTCAGTTATATCTTGGCTCCCGATGGCCTCAAGGTTGGCGATAAAGTCGTCAGCACGAACACCGCCCAAGAGCAATTGGTTCCAGGTCTGTCCTTGCCCCTGCGCTTGATCGCCCCAGCGACCTTTATCCATTGCGTCGAAATCGAACCCGGTCGCGGCGCGCAAATCGCCCGTTCGGCCGGTGGTTTCGCTCAGCTTTTAGGCATCGAAGATGGCCGCGCCATCCTGCGCCTTCCTTCCGGTGAACAGCGTTACATTCACGCTGAATGCCGTGCCACCGTTGGGATCGTCGGTAACGTCGATCACCACAACGCCAGCCTCGGTAAGGCCGGTCGTAACCGCTGGAAGGGTCGTCGCCCTCGTGTCCGCGGTATCGCCATGAACCCTGTCGATCACCCTAACGGGGGTGGCGGTGGTAAATCTAAAGGCGGAGGCGGTCGTCAACACCTCAAGTCCCCTTGGAGCCAACTCGCTAAGGGTTTCCCGACGCGTACGAAGTCCAAAGCTTCTAATAACCAGATCATCGTCCGCCGCAATGGCCGGAAGGTGAAGCAGGTCTAATCTGAACCGCTTACCCACACCATGGCACGCTCTCGCAAAAAAGGTTATTTCGTCGACCCACAACTGATCGTCAAGATTGCCGCGGCCCAAAAAGCCAGCAGCCGCAAGCCGATCAAGACCTGGTCGCGTCGTTCGACGGTCACCCCTGAATTCGTCGGTCTCAATATCGAAGTCCATAACGGTAAGGCTTTCATCCCCGTTTATGTGACGGAAAATATGGTCGGTCACAAGTTAGGCGAATTCTCGCCGACGCGTACCTTCCGTCAACACACCCAGCCTTCTCGTAAGGAAGCTCAATAATCTCTTCGTGCGTTCCGCCCTTTCCATGTTCGCTTTCCTCGCTGCCGCTTCCGCGGTTGCGATGGGGACGCGTGCGCTCGGGTTGGCGGAAGCGGACGGCAAGGCTCCGGTTGTCTCGGTCATTACTGGCCAGACGACGGATTTGGTAGTCTTAGAAGGTGGACACGATCGCGGCTTCCGCCCCGGTTCTGTTTGTACGGTGACTCGCAACGGCCTGCCTCTCGGCTCCGTGGTGATCGCCGAAGCAACCCGCTCGCGCGCCGTTGCTTTGATCCTCTCTCTTGATGCCGGCGCTCGGATTCTTTCCGGCGACCTCGTCTCCCCACGCGCTAACCCTCGTATTTGAACAATCATTTAACCAACGTCATGGAAGTCCACGCCACCACCCGCTTTGCTCGTATGTCGCCCCAGAAGGTGCGAGAAGTTGCGCGCCAAATCCAAGGCCTCCCGGCCGAAGAAGCCGTCCAGCTGCTCCGCTTTATCCCTCGCAAGTCTGCTCGCCTCCTGAGCAAGACGCTCGCGAGTGCCATCGCGAACGCCGAGAATAATCACAATCTTTCAAGCACCGACCTCGTCGTTGTTTCCGCCACCGTAAACCAAGGACCCGTCATCAAACGTTCGATGCCAGCGGCCCGAGGATCGGCTCACCCTATCCACAAGTCCATGAGCCACATTCGCGTGGCTCTCGGCTCCGCCACCAAATAATTTCCGCACCCTATGGGCCAGAAAGTAAATCCAATCGGCTTCCGTTTAGCCGTCCGTCGCAACTGGGAATCTCGCTGGTACGCCACTAAGCGCGACTTCCCGGCAAACATTTTGGAGGACTACCGTATCCGCCAGTACCTGAAGGAAAAACTCCGCCAGGCTGCGGTGCCCCGCATCTTTATCGAACGTGCGGCTAAGAAGGTTCGCGTCCGGATCTGGACCGCCCGCCCTGGAGTCGTCATCGGCCGCAAGGGAGATGAGCTCAAGAAACTTCGCGAAGAAATCCAGAAGGTCGCCGGCAAGGAACGCATCGACGACGTCATTCTTGAAGTCAACGAAGTGAAGCGCCCTGATCTGGTTGCCCAGCTCGTCGCCGAAAACGTCGCCCTGCAGCTCGAGCGCCGCATTTCTTTCCGTCGCGCCATGAAAAAGGCCGTCCAGACAACCATGAGCAACGGTGCCGACGGCATCCGCTTGCGTCTCGGTGGTCGCCTCGGCGGCGCTGAAATCGCCCGCGTCGAATCTGCCCGCGTTGGTCGCGTCCCTCTCCACACTCTCCGCGAAAATATCGATTATGGTTTCGCAGAAGCTCGTACCCTTTACGGCAAGCTCGGCATCAAGTGCTGGATTTGCGCCAAGGACTCAGAGTTTTAAGCCGATCGAACAAACCGAAGAAATCCTAAGACACCATGGCCAATCTCCAACCAGCTCGCACCAAGTGGCGTAAACACCGTAAGGGTAAGATCCGCGGTAACGCGACTACCTGCAATACGCTCTCTTTCGGCGACTTCGGCATCCAGTCTCTGGATCGTGCCCGTTTGCCTGCCAATCAAATCGAAGCCGCTCGTATCGCCATCTCTCGTTCGCTGAAGCGAAAGGGCAAGATGTGGATGCGCATCTTCCCTCACACCCCTGTCACGCGTAAGCCGGCCGAAGTCCGCATGGGCTCCGGTAAGGGCAGCGTCGAATACTATGTTTCTGTCGTAAAGCCAGGCACCATGCTTTTTGAAGTGGGTGGCGTCACCATCACCGTCGCTCGCGAGGCTATGCGCCTTGCCGACACCAAACTCCAGGTCCGTTGTCGCTTCGTGGCTCGTGAAGAGCTCGAAAAGTATTGATGAACCCGGCTTCGACCACCCATAACTGACCCTTTTCACCGATGTCCACCTACCGGAAAGATAAACCCACCGCTGCCACGGCCCTCCGCCCTCTGGCCCCTGCCGAACTGCAGAAGCGTATTCGCGAAGCCCGCGAAGAGCTCCTCCAGCTTCGTCTTCGTAAGGCTACGGGCGCCGTCGAAAATCCCTCCCGCTTCCGTGCCCTGCGCCGCGATGTGGCCCGTTGCATGACGGTCCTCTCCGGCCTGTCGACGCCTGCGAAGAAGAAGTAATCCTCACAACTAACTCAATTCCCGATGTCCGAGTCTCGCTCCAACCGTAAAACCCTTCTGGGTTTCATCGCCTCCCGATCAGGCGACAAGACCGTCAAGGTCAACTTCCAGTACACCGTTCCGCACCCCGTTTACGGGAAAGAAGTCAAGCGCCGCACCGTGTTGCACGCCCATGACGAAAAGAACGAATGTAAAGTCGGCGATAAAGTCGAAATCATGGAAACGCGCCCTCTATCCAAGCTCAAGCGCTGGCGCATCGTCCGCGTCGTTGAAGCTGCGAAGGTCGCCGCCCAATCCGTGGAAGACTGAGTAAGTCACTCACCTAAAACCTAGCTCCTTTATAACATGATTCAGATGCTTTCCCGGCTCGACGTAGCCGACAATACCGGCGCCCGCAAGGTGCGCATGATTCGCCGCCTCGGCCAGTTGACTGATACCGCCGGTATCGGCGACGTGATTATTTGCTCCGTCAAGGACTCGACGCCCGACGCCCAGGTGAAAAAAGGTTCGGTATGCCGGGCCGTCATCGTCCGCACGGTTGCCCCAATCCGCCGTTCGGATGGTAGCTACCTCCGCTTTGACACCAATGCCGTCGTGATCCTCGACGACAACGGCAATCCTAAGGGCACCCGTATCTTCGGCCCCGTTGCGCGCGAACTTCGCGGCAAGAACTTCATGAAGATCATCTCCCTCGCTCCTGAGGTACTCTGAAAACCATGTCCAAGACTGACATCAAAAAAGGCGACGAAGTCGTCGTCATCGCCGGTGCCGAAAAGGGCAAGCGCGGGAAAGTCGTCAACTACAACCGGGCCGATGAACGCCTGACTGTCGAAGGCCTCAATCTCGTCAAACGCCACTTGAAACGTACGCAAGACGGACAGGGCGGCATCACCGAGCGTGAAGCCCCCATCCATCGTTCCAACGTGATGCTGGCCTCCCTCTGGGACGCCCGTCGCGCCAAGAAGCCAGCCAAAGCCGCTAAATAATTCCAACGAAACCACCCGAGATTTTTACGATAATGTCTACGCCACACCTCAAGAAGGTATACCTCGAGAAGGTCGTTCCGGAGCTCATCAAGAGCCGCGGTTACAAGAACGTCCACCAGGTCCCCAATCTCACCAAGATTGTCCTCAATTCAGCTTTCAAGGCTGATGCCGATAAAGGCCATATGGCTGAAGTCGTCAAAGAAATCACCAAGCTCTCGGGTCAGAAGCCCGTCATCACCAAAGCCAAGAAAAGCGTCGCGAGCTTCAAAGTTCGTCAAGGCATGCCTTTAGGTTGCGTGGTCACTCTCCGGGGTGCGCGCATGTGGGAGTTTTACCTCCGCCTGACGGCCGTGGCGCTTCCGATGATCCGCGACTTCCGCGGCACCTCCAACCGTCTCGACGGTCGCGGGAATTATTCTCTCGGTATCACGGACCACACAATCTTCCCCGAAACCCAGGCTGATGGTTCGCAACGCGCTAACATCGGCATGGATGTGATCATCGTGACCACTGCTAATACCGACGACGAAGGCCGCGAGTTACTCCGTAGCCTCGGGATGCCTTTCCGTCGTTCCACGGCTGCCACCGAGGCCGCTGTCGCTGCCACTGCCGCCGCCAAAGCCTAAACCTTAAACCCTTAAACTTTACCAGCATGGCCAAGAAGTCTGTCATCCAACGCGCTCTCAAACGCGCCCGTCTCGTTAAGAAGTTCTCTGCTAAGCGCACCGAACTCAAAAAAATCCTCTCCGATCCTAAGGTGACCGAAGAAGCTTTCTACGAAGCGCAACGTAAGCTCTCCGAGCTTCCCCGCAACTCATCGCCGGTGCGCCATAAGAATCGCTGTTCTATCTCCGGACGTCCCCGTGCGTTCATTCGCAAGTTCGGCCTCTCGCGTATCACTTTCCGTGAACTCGCCCTCAACGGCCAGATTCCCGGCGTCACCAAGGCCTCTTGGTAATCCTCAACGAACTACTAACATGTCCGCTTCTACTGATACAATTGGGGATTTCCTCACTTCCGTTCGTAACGGTTCACAGGCAAACAAGGCCGTGATTTCCGTCCAATGGTCCCGCCTCCGCGAAGGGGTCGCTCGCATTCTTTCCGAATCCGGCTACATCGCTGGCTACCGTAAGGCCGAGCGCGAGGGTCTTCCCGTACTCGAAGTTTCGCTCAAATATGTGGCTGGAGTTCCTGCCATCACGAGCATCGAGCGCGTTTCCACTCCTGGTCGTCGTGTTTACGCCGGCTACACCACCGTCCCTAAGGTTATTGGCGGTATGGGTGTTTCTATCCTCACCACTTCACGTGGCGTCATGACCGACGCCGAAGCCCGTCGCCAAAAAGTAGGCGGCGAGCTCCTCGCCAAGGTCTGGTAACCCCGACCCAACAAAATAAAGCCATGAGCCGAATTGGTAAGCAGCCCGTCACAATCCCCGCCGGAGTCAAAGTCACCGTCACTGGTAACGTTGTTTTCGTCGAAGGGCCTAAGGGCAAACTCTCAAAGCCTTTCCCTAAGGAGATCGGTGTCACCGTTGACAATAATATCGTCACGGTCGCCGACCTCACTGAAAAGAAAGAAGCGGGTGCCCTTCACGGCACCATCCGCGCCATCATCCGTAATATGGTTGAAGGCGTCGCCACGGGTTATTCCAAGACCCTCCTGATCGAAGGCGTTGGTTTCAAGGCCATCCTCAAGGGAAATAAGCTCGACCTCGCGTTAGGCTATTCTCACCCGATCAACTACGAAATTCCTGCGGGAGTCAGCGTGGTGGTTACCGACGGAACCAAATTACTCATCTCCGGCCCTGATCGCCATATGGTTGGTCAAGTGGCCTCGACCATCAAGCTCTACAAGCCAGTCGAGCCTTACAAAGGTAAGGGTGTCCGCGTCGAAGGTGAATACGTACGCCGCAAGGAGGGCAAGAAGACGGCCTAATCCGCTCGCCTCACTTTTCCATGAAACTGCAGAAGAAGAATCTACTCGCGCAAAAGCGTCGCTGGCGCATCCGCAAAACGGTGCGTGGTACCGCTGCCCGCCCACGCGTGGCTCTCAAGATGACACACATGCATCTTTACGCCCAAGCTATCGACGACGACAAGGGTGTGACCCTCGTTTCGCTCGCGACCACCTCCAAGGATATGCGTGGCCAAAAGCTCCGACCTACCGTGGCTGGAGCTACGGTTTTCGGCGAAGCCTTCGGCGTCAAAGCCAAAGCCGCTGGTCTCAATGTTGTGGTCTTCGACCGTGCCGGTCGTCGTTACCACGGAACCGTCAAGTCCTTTGCCGAAGCCGCACGTAAGTCCGGCCTTAGCTTCTAATTTACATGAGCGAAGTAACCAAGAATGTCGCGGCTCCGGCCGCCCCTGCTGCCGGACCCGGCGATCGTCGTGGTCCTGGCGGTGATCGTCGTGGTCCTGGCGGACCCGGCGGACCTAGCGGTCCAGGCGGCCCAGGGGGTCGTCGTAATGGTCCTGGTGGTGGTCGTCCTCAGCGTCGCGATGGTCGCGGCAGTGATGCGCCTGCATCTGAATACAACGATAAGGTCGTTCACATCAACCGATGCTCTAAGGTCGTGAAGGGTGGACGTCGTTTCAATTTCGCCGCCTTGATCGTCGCGGGTGACGGCAAAGGTCGCGTCGGTGTCGGTTACGGCAAGGCCAAGGAAGTTCCTGATGCGATTCGCAAGGGAACCGACCGCGCCCACCGTGCCCTCGTTCGCGTCAATCTTCGCGGTAACACCATTCCTCACGAAGTAATCGGCCACGCCGACGGTGGCGTCGTTATGCTTCGTCCGGCGGCACCTGGTACTGGCTTGATTGCTGGTGGTGGCGTCCGTGCGGTTCTTGAAGTCGTCGGCCTCAAGGACGTTCTTTCCAAATCCATGGGTTCGAACAACCCTCAGGCCATCGTGAAAGCGACCATGGACGGCCTGTCTAAGCTCCGTACGCTCGAACAAATCAAGAACCTCCGCGCTTAAGCGGAACACCCAGACATGAAACTCGACTCTCTGCCCAAAATTAAGGGCTCCACTCACCGCCATAAAATCCTCGGCCGCGGTCGCGGTACCGGTCACGGCAAGACTTCCGGTCGTGGTCACAAGGGCATGAAAGCCCGTTCCGGTGGCGGCCACCGTCCTGGATTCGAAGGTGGCCAGATGCCCCTTTACCGTCGCTTGCCTAAGCGCGGCTTTAATAATGTGAATCGCATCGACTACGCCGTAGTCAATGTGTGCGACATTCAAGAGCTCGAAGGCAAGGTCTTCGGCCTCGAAGAATTCAAGGCCGCGGGCGTTTTACGTTCCAACGCTCCGATCCTTAAAGTTCTTGGCACGGGCGATCTTTCACGTGCGGTCACCGTTAAGGCACATCGTTTCTCTGATTCGGCTAAAGCCAAGATTTTGGCCGCAGGCGGAAAAGTGATTCTGATTGAAGAAAAAAAGCGACCGGAGTCGCTGAGTGAACCTCGGTTCGCAAAGCTCCACCATGTTTTCGGCCTTCGCCA
>CAINMU010000053.1 GCA_903850885.1 uncultured Opitutia bacterium
TATCGCCTATGCGGGTCACGACATGCACGGACTCCGCCTCGGACCCGATGGTCGCATCTATTGGACGGTCGGCGACAAGGGAGGCAACGTGACGAGCAAAGAAGGTCGGAAGTTCGCCTTCCCTCATCAAGGTGCGGTCCTACGCTGCGAACCCGATGGGTCGAGCTTCGAAGTCTACGCCCACGGTATCCGGAACACGCAGGAGATCGCCTTCGATAATTTCGGCAACGTCATCGGCGTCGACAATGACGGCGACCAGCCAAAGGAGCGCGAACGGTTGATGTATCTGCTCGAGGGGTCTGATTCCGGATGGCGTAACCAGCATCAGTACCAGAAGGCCGAAAGTCGCTGGATGAAGGAGAACATGTGGCTACCCGCCGGAGCGGCCGACCAGCCGCTCTACATCACGCCCCCGATCGCCAACTATTCGGACGGACCCGCCGGCTTCCTACACGAGCCCGGCCATGCCCTCGACGGAGAATTCCGCGGACATTTCTTCCTCGATCAATTCCCGAAAGGAAAAATGGACGCCTTTACATTGGAGCCCGACCAGGATTCTTTCCGTCAGGCCAACCTCCGCACAGTCAGCACCGGAATCATGGGTATCGGCATGACTTGGGGCGCCGACGGCAAGGCCTACTTGGCCGATTGGATCGGCGGCTACCCTCTCGACGGCAAAGGTGCCATCTGGCGATTCGACGTGGCTCCGAACACCGATAGGTCTTCTGAGGCCATCCTCTCCAAGCCTTTTGGCGTCGCGATTCCCGAGGAGGAACTTCTCAGCCTTCTCGCCCATCGCGATCAACGCGTCCGCGTGAACGCCTCGCTCCGACTGGACCGGCTCGGAGCCTGGAATGAAATGCTCGCCTTGGCAAAACAAGCCGGCGCCGAACGATTTGCCCGCATCCATGCCATCTGGGGTTTCGGCATCGGGTTACGCCACGGCAAGATCGCCGACCTTACCCCTGCGCTCAGCCTGCTCGACGACACCGACAGCGAGATCCGCGTCCAAATGCTCAAGGTGCTGAGCGAGGCCAAGCCGACCGATGCGCTCGTGGCCAAAGTCGCCGCACAGCTCGCCCGGAAAGACCTCCGCGTCCGCACCCAAGCCGGGCTCACCTTGGGTAAACTCGGTGGCAAGGTGCCGTTCGCCTCATTCTTTCAGGATGCCGAGGCTGAACTACATCTACCATGGCTCCGTCATGGGCTAGTCACCGGGCTTGCGGGTACGCAATCCTCGGAGAGCCTACTTTCGGCCACCAATTCAGAAGCTGGCGCCAAAGCTACGTTCGCCACCCTTGCGCTTGTTCGGCAGAAATCTCCATTGCTCGGCCAACTCTTGAACCACGCCAACCCTGATGTCGTGAATGAAACCTCCAGGGCGATCCACGACGACGAAGGCATCCCCGGGGCCGCCGGCGCCCTGGCCGAAGCCTTCGGTCAACCTACGTTGCCCCTCCAGGCGGCGCGTCGCGCCCTTAATGCCAATCTTCGCCAAGGCGACGAAGCCGCCCTATCCCGCCTTCTGGAATGGACGCTGAAACAGCCTCCAGGAACGGCGCTGCGCATGGATGCCATTAAGGCCATGCTTGTCTTCGATCAGCCATCCGTACTTGACCTCGTAGACGGCACAGCGAAGCAGTATGCGGCTCGCGACAAGGCCGCGATCACCCGGATCCTTAAGACCCGTCAGAACGACCTCCTGACGCTCCAACGCCCCGAAGAGCGTGCTGCCGTGCTCGAACTGATGGTGAAATATGAATTGGATCTCCCCTTTAAGGTTCTCCTCGCACTGGCGGAAGATCTCAAGGCGGCTCCAGGCGTCCGCCTGCAGACCTTGCGCTTACTGGGACGCACGCAAACTGAGCCGGAGGCCGTGATCCGTACGCTCCGCTCCGCCGCCGGCGAAGGCAATCCCTCCGAAGTCCGTATCGAAGCAGTCGGCCAACTTTTCGTCCGTGATGCTGCCGTGGCCATGGAACTCGCACGCCAAATAGTTAATTCCAAATCTGCCCGGATTCCGGAGAAGCAGGCCGTCGTCGCGGCGCTCCGCGGCCGCACCGATACCGCATCGAGCAAGCTCTTGCAGGAGCTCGTCGACCGCCTCGTCGCGCGCAAACTCGATGCCGGACTCAAACTCGACGTCTTCACGCTGGCCCGCGAATCCGCTTCCAACGAAATCTCCGCCGCCATCAAGAAGTACCTGACCCCTGGGACGAAGGGCGGCCTCAAGATGGCCAATCCGGAAGTACCCTACGAACTCCTCACCGACGGCGGCGACGCCGCCCGAGGCAAGGCCATCATCAACGGACATCTGGGCGCGAACTGCATCGCCTGCCATCGCGTCGATTCGAATGAAGGCAGCGAGGTCGGGCCCATCCTTCGGCAGCTCGGCAGCCAACGCTCCAAGGAAGAGATCGCCGAGTCGCTCGTCGAGCCGTCCGCTAAGATCGTCCAAGGTTTCGGCATCGAGACGATCGTCCTCAAGGACGGCACCACGCTCGCGGGCAGCGTCACCAAAGAAAACTCCAAGGCGGTCGAATTAAAGCTGCTGGACGGACAGAGTCGGGTGCTCGCCACCCCTGCCATCGCTTCGCGCACCCACCCGATTTCCGTGATGCCACCGATGCTGGGCATCCTCACTCCGGAAGAAATCCGGGATGTCGTCGCCTATCTGTCAGGACTCAAAGCGAAGCCCTCCAAGGATAAAAAGACGAATAAATAGACTCTGCAGGGTTGAGTCCGGAGGGGAGAATGCATGGTATGA
>CAINMU010000054.1 GCA_903850885.1 uncultured Opitutia bacterium
GGCCCATTTCTTGGAGCGCGTGCTGGCCAGGGTGTAAACCTGATCGTGCCAGGCTTTGACGCCGCCCTCCCAGGCTGGCTTATCCGGGTAATTCGAGCCACCTGCACAGAGCAGTAGATCGGATGAGGTGCCAACGAAGGCACCGCCGACGCCGGGGGCGTTAGGGGTTTCAGGAAGACGGGACCAGCGCATAGACATGAGAGTGACCTCCACAGGAAGACACCAGAGGGTTGGGTGTCCAGAGATTAGGCAAAGCCACGCAAAATGATGTTGGGGTTAGCTCATAAAGGGGTGCTTTCTTACGAGATTCGCCTTTTAGGCGCGGCGCCTCTGATTTTATAGGCGAGGAGGAGTTGTTTGACAGAGACGCCCCGACCTTGCCTTGATTGACCTCCTTTCGCACTGCCTGGTAGCTCAGCGGTAGAGCAGGTGACTGTTAATCACTTGGTCGTAGGTTCGATCCCTACCCAGGCAGCCAGAAAGGGCAATTTCAAGGCCGAGAGGCCTTTGGGTTGGCTTGGTCTTTAATCACGAGGCCAAACCTTCTCCTTGACCACGGGGGGCGTTGTTGGAGGATGCAACAACTATGGGTCAACAGCTCAACAAAGTCATCAAACGTCGTCGTCGTCGGGCTTATCTCGAGCGCCAGAAAGATCGCGTCAAAGCCGCCCGCGCCGCTGCGAGCAAGAAAAAGGGCAAGAAGTGAACCGGTTGGTGAGCCAGACCTCCCTGTGGGTCGCGCTCACCGCGCTGGTCCTTGTCGGTTGCGATAGCCCTCCGCCCACGATGGTGGCGCTCAAGGGGATTGCTTATGTGCACGAACGTCGCCGCAGTGAAACGGACGTGGCCCGGGCTTCCGAAGCCTTCTACGCCAAAGAGCATCATGGCAATGATGTCGTTTTCCGCACCGAAGAACAGGAGCGTGCCGGGTATTATTTTTTCGTGAAGTTAGACGTCGATCCGCCGGCGGACGGTCGGCTGGTCCTCGAAGTCGTGCGCACCGAAAATACAAAACCCGAACGTTACGACTTTGCGGTGAATCTGAAACCGGCTTTTCCGTTCGGAGAATTCGTCATCGGTCTGACGGGTAAGCAAGCCGGGACCGTCAGCTGGCACCCCGTGGCTTGGCGGGTTTCGGTGGTCGATGCGCAAGGTAAATTTCTGGCATCTTCGCATAGTTTTCTTTGGGGTACGCCGCTCGACGTTAGTCAGCGCTAAGCACCATGGAGTCGCTTGCTTGGACTCCTTGGCGTCCCTTGCGTCTTCATACGGATATTTCGGCAGAAATATTAACGGAGCAATTGGATGGCGGTCAGTCTTTTCGCTGGGCGGCCCAACCTAACGGCAGCTGGACGGGTGTTTTTGGGCAAACGTTGGCACGACTGCGCACCGGCAAGCAGGGCTTAGAGTGGAGTGCACCGACTCATGATACGGCCGCAGCAGAGCGTTTGCGTGAGTATCTGGATGCCGACGGTAAGCAGGCCCGATTGGCCGAGGCTTTGCCTTGGCGATCGGATTCGGTCTTGCGCGCGGCGATGGCCGCTCACCCGGGGTTGCGTATCTTGCGTCAAGATCCGCACGAGGCGCTCATCGGCTTTTTATGCAGCTCTAATAAGCGCATTTTACAGATTCGGGTCATGGTCGCCGCCTTAGCTTCGAAGCTCGGGCGTCCGCTCGGCGGCGGGTTTTATGCGCTGCCGACCTGGGCGGCCTTGGCCGCGGCGGATGACGAGATTTTACGAAGTTGTTCGCTTGGTTATCGCGCGGCATATATCCGCGAGACCGCGAAGATGTTAAAGCAACGTCCGCAATGGGAGACGGACTTTGCAAAGTTAACCACCCCGGAACTGATGGCGGCGTTGCAGGAATTACCCGGGGTCGGTCCGAAAGTCGCCGCTTGCGTCACCTTGTTCGGCTTTGCCCGTTTCGAAAGTTTCCCGGTCGATACTTGGGTGGTGCAGGCGCTGAGTTCGGCTTACGGGCTCAAGGGCTGGAAGCCTGAACGTTTAGAAGAGTTCGGGCGTTTGCATTTCGGTGCGGCGGCTGGATTAGCCCAGCAGTTTATTTTTTCAGCGGCCCGCCAAGGGCTCTTGCCCGCGGCACCCGCGCCTGAAACTAAGACACGCCCCAAGTCTCGTAAATAATCGCCGGGGTAAGCGTCGTCGCCGGCGTACCGTAGGCGATCAGTCTGCCTTCGGATAATACGGCCACCTGATGGCAACGGCGGATAAAATTCATATCATGGGTGGCGACCACGCCGGCCGCGCCGGCCAAGGCGAGATCTAGACAGGCTTTTTGGACGAGCTCTTGTCGGGCGAGATCAAGCCCGACGGTAGGTTCATCGAGCAGGATGATTTTACCAAACGGTTCGCCGAGCGAAGAAATGGTCAAGGCCAGGTGGGCAGATTTTTTCTGACCGACCGAGAGTTGGGAAAGTTGGCGGTGGCGTAAGTCGGCTAATTCCAGCCGCTCAAGCCAGGCGTCGCAGAGGGCGGGATCGGAGCTGAGGAAGGAGAAATCAGAGAGAGTGAAATCCCACGCCGAGTAAGCGGCTTGGGCGCCATAGGCACGCACGCTCGCCAAGAGGGCGGGCGGCGTGGAGCGCGGGTCGTATCCAGCAGTCGTGATTTCTCCTGTGGCTTGGGGGATCAATCCGGTAAGGGCGCGGAGCAGCGTGGTTTTGCCCGCACCATTGGCGCCGGCGAGCGCGGTGACGGTCCCGAACGGCAGAGAAAGCGAGGCACCGTCCAGGGCACGATGACCATTGAAGTCAACGCTGACGCCCAAGGCCTGCACGGCGATTTCACTCATGGCTTCGCCTTGCTATCCAGATGAACAAGGGTGCGCCCAGAAGCGCCATCACCGCCGCGGCGGAAAGCGGGTTCTGGGGCCAGGCGGCGCGCCCGATGGTATCGGCGCAGAGCAGGAGTCCGCCACCGAGAAGGCCGGAGAGAGGCATCATGAGACGATGCCGCGGGCCGATGATGACGCGGGCTAGGTGGGGAGCGAGTAATCCGATGAAGGCTACCTGCCCGACCAAGCAAGTGGCGGCAGCGGCGGCGAGGGCGGTCAGCAAGACGGCCCAGCGGCGCGAGCGATTGACATCGCAGCCACTAGCTTGGGCCGAATCTTCGCCAAAAGAAAGCAGGTCGAAAGAGCGACAGAGCGTCAAGAGGAGGCACGAAGCGAAGGCGCAGAGGAGGCAAGGAAGCCAGATGAGCTCAAGGGTCGCCATACCGAGCCAATCTCCGTAGGCACCATTGGTTAGTAATTCGCGCGACTCATTGCTGCGGCTGGCGATGACTAAGGTACCAGCGGCCGTAAATGCATTTAAGCCCAGGCCGGTGATAAGAAGTCGTGCCGTGTTGCCGCGTCCGCTGATGAGGACGAGAAGAACTGAAGTTAGTAACGCTCCCAGGAAGGCGGCGAGTGGGATGATCCATGGACGCTGCCAGGCGAGAGCGGGAGAGGCTCCGAGCAGAATCGCAATACCGAAGAGGGCACCGCCAAAAACGCCGGTGAGTCCGGGGTCGGCGAGCGGATTGCGAAAGACGCCTTGTTGGGCGGCGCCGCCGATGCCTAAGGCTAGGCCGGCCGCCAGAGCGGCCAGGATTCGTGGGGCTCGCAATAGAATCAACCCGCCGCCGTCTCCCCAGCCCGTTCCAGCCGAGCCAACAGATAAGGCGACAAAGATAAGAATAACTAAACCGAGAAGCCCCGATCCGAAGGCCAGCAGCGTGCGATTCATTTCCCGAGCTCTTTCAATAAGTCGCTTAAGGCATCCCGTTTCTTGGGCGTGGAATTCGAGGCAGGGGTCTTGTTGTTGCCAGCGCCCGCAGGGGGTAACGCGGCGGGGTTGCCCTCTTGGTAGGCGGAGCCAGATTTGATCTTATCTAAAGCGGTCTGGAGGCGTTCGGATAAGTCGTTCTTCATGTCATTGAGCGAACCCGTGAGTTTGATGCCCGGCCCTTCGGTGAGGCCGTCGGGCTGAGGGATGCCGGAACCAAAGCCTAAGGCATTAAAGTATTCCGCGAGCTCGCCGCTGCCGCGCAACTGGGCATCGACGACCAAAGGCCAGTCGGAGAAAGATAGTTCGGGGCGCATGCTGATGCCGCCTTTGGCGCCGAGGTGGAGGGTTTTATTTTTAACCTCCGCCAGGTCTAGTTTGATGGTCCCGGAGGCCAGGCGGCTCACGCGGAAGTCCGCCGTGTCATAATTAAAATTAGAAAGTATCTTCTGCAGCTTGGCCGCCGCCGAAACGGCAGCGCCCATCTTGGCGATTTTCTCGCCCTGACCTTTATTTTTCGTGAGGGCCCCGGCCAGCATCGCGAGTCCGCCGAGGGTTTCGCCAATCTGCCCAGCTTTGTCCGCCATTAGAGCGGTGCCGCCGGTGCGGCCGCCAAAGGCCTGGAGACGGCCGCCCCGGGAGCTGACGATGGCATCCAGTTGGAGTTTGGATGGGAGTTCTGCCGCGGTGCCAGCGATGCTCACGGCGTGGAGGTCGGCGTCGGCTTTACCTTGGACGTATTCTTTGATGACGGGGAACGCTTTGGCGAGGCTACCGAGCTCAAGCTGCTTGATGCCTAACTTACAATCGAGCACGTAAGGTCCGTTGCTCGTGGTGGGCTGAAAGGTGAGCTTACCGAGGCCTTCCAGATTCCCTTCGGCGAGTTTACCTTTCAGGCTCAGGAGGCGGAGTGATTTTTCGTCACCCTCGGCTTGCAGGATGATTTTCTCCGCGACAATCCCGAAGGCGCTGGCTTGGCCGATCGTAAGATGAAGTTGACCGGTCTGGTTATGCCAGAAAGGGATGAGGTCGGGCTTAGGTTTCACGACCACGGCCGGAACGGGTTCGTCGGTTGATTTGGGCAGCAGGGAGACGAAGTCATCGACGGCGACGCTCTCGATGGTCACGTTCGCATCCCAATCGGTTTTCGCTCCGGTCGTGGTCTGGACCAAGGTAAATTTCCCGAGGGTCTGGTTTTTAGAAAGCATGCTGAATTGACCCGAAGCGGTGAGCCCGCGCGCCGTGGGAGCGTATTTGCCGCGCACCCGAGCCAGCTTGATCTGGCTTTCGTTCTGCTTGATCGTCACATCGTTGACATCGAGGGCGAGGGCGATTTCTCCGCCCGCACTCCGTTCGGCCGATGCCGTATATTCCCCCGTCGCGATAATGCTGAGCGGGCCGGCGAAGGGCTGTTCGGCCAGCGCGCCAAGGTTACCACGCAATTTCAAAGTCGTGGGCGCGCCGCCGAAGCCTAACGTGATGTTGCCGCTCGCGATGAGGCGGTCTCGGTTCTTAAGTTCGGCCTGATTGAAGCTCAGCACGGTCGTCTTATCGCCGATGAGTAAATCGAGGCTGGCGTTAAGGTCGCATTGCTTGACCCATGTCTTGTCGGCCCAAGTCACAGATGTTTGAGCAAAGGCCATGGGGGCGCCTTCCGTACGGACAAAAAAACCTTCCGACTTGAAGCCGGCGACGAGATCCGCGCGATTGAGGTTACCGGTTAGTTTCAGTCCGGGCACCAGGGCGGCGACCGATTCGAGGGGCAGATTGGCGGCGTTGGCCTCGATGAGTACTCCGGTTGGCCGTGGGCCAGCCACCGGATAAGGCTGACGTAGTTTGAGCGAGAGCAGCCGGGTGCCTTGGCGAGAAATAATGGAGTCCGCTGAACTGACGACCGGGCTTTTATCGGCTTCGCAATTTACGGCAGCGTGGGCGTCGATACGAATGCCGCGAATTTTATCAAGCGGTAGGTCTTCCCAGCCGGGTTGGGCGGCAAGTTCGGCGATACCGACGTTGAGATGGCCATGGGCGGACCAGGCGCCATCTTTCCCAGGAATAAAAGTCACGTCTCCGGTGGCGATATTACCTGCGGCAGAGCCAATGTTGATCGGTGCGAGCAGCAGGGCGCCGTTTTCAGATTTGAGCGGGAATTGTGCATCGATTTGATGAACCAATAATTTCCCTGCTTTCTCGATCGTCAGGCCTTTGATGGAGTGTGGCCGGATACTGGCGACTTCAGGCTGCCCTTTGTTGAAAGAAATTTCGGCTTCGCCGGTCCACTTTCCTTCCGTGGCGGCAAGACCACCGAGGGCGAGGAAGGGCGTGAGGGCGATCAGGTCGGCGTCTTGCGCCGCCAGGCGAAGCGAGGCGCCGGCGGATTCCTCGGGAAGCAAGCCACCTTTCCAGCGGAGGGTCTGAGGAATGGAAACCAAGATGCCGTGACCGCTGAGGGAAAGTTGGTCGACGACGAAGCCTTCGGGCGAACTTTGCGCGGCGACTTTTAACTCCCATTCAGAGCGCGTATTTTTGGGGATGGATTTAGACCAGCGGCTGAGATCCGGAAAGAGCGCCTTAAGATCGGCTTTTCCTCCCCATTGGGCGTTGCCGGCGGTGGCGTCGATTTTGCCGGTCAGTCGGCATTCGGGCAGGCTGGCGCTCAGAATGCCGAAGCGCTTTGGATCAATATCGAGTTGGGCGGCCAAGCCGATTTTACCGGCGTGATCGAAGCCTTTAAAACTCACGGCCTTACGTCCGCCGGAATCTCGGATATCTCCCGTAAACTCGAGCTGGTGAGTTTGTTCGCGATAGGCTCCGGATAATTGAAATTCGATGCTACCGGCGGAAATCGCGCTGGCATCTTTTACGGCCAGGCGGAGCTCGCACCGGTTGATGTCAGCGGCAAGATTCTCAACCGACAGCCCGGCGGCGCCGAGCGGTCGACGAAAGTCGGCTTTCAAGGTGATTTCGCCGCGGGGATCCGTGAGGGCTGAGCCAATCAGGAACCCGGGCCAGGCGACCCCGACGCGGAGATCAGCGCTCTTGGAGGAATTAAATTCATCTCCCTGCAGGCTGAAGCGCACTAGAGTACCGTCGGAGAGCGTTACCTTGCCTGAGGCGGAGTAGGGACCGAGCGCGAATTTCGGAAGGGCGGGCGGGGCCGTCGTCGTTGTCGGCGCGAGATTTTTGGCGGCAGATTTGGAGGGAGCGCTTAAAGAAATATCCAAACCCTTAGCCTCGAAGTTATTCAGCGCATAAGTGCCGGTGAGAATGGAAAAGAGAGCGGCTTCTCCCTTGATGCTCGCCGCTTTGATTTTGGTGCCATCTGCAAGCGTGAGATTAATGCCGTCGGCGGAGAAAGTGCCATCCATCGAGGCTTCGACTTTGGTGATTCCGCCCTCGATTTTAGCTTTGGCCAAAAGTTCTTTGACGCGAAGGCCGAGGGGTTCGGGGCGGAGCTGAGAATCAATCCATAGAACTGTTCCGCCGAGGAGGATGACAAGGACGCCAAGGGTCCAGAGGGTGAGGCGAAGGGCGCGGGGCATAGGACAGGCGGGCAGAATGACGGCCCCGATTTAACCGGGCAACAAAAAGCCCGGCGGAATTGCTTCCACCGGGCGAAATCAGCCGTTTGGACTCGTTAGGCCTGCGGGGTCTGGCCGCCCGTCGTGCCGCCCTGCGGGGGCTTCGGCTTGGAGGCCTGGCCGTCGGCACGTTTGCGGCGAAGGTAAGACGCCTTCATCAACTCGACGCTGTCTTCGACGTTCATGCTGTAGCAGGCCATGGTCGATTCTTTCGTCTGGCTCATCATGCGGGTACGGCCGTAGCGCATTTCCTTCGCGGCCATGACGGCATCCTCGTCGAGGAGACGCTTGAGGTATTCGATCTTCTGCTTGGCCCAGTCCGAGAGACCGGGGCGCTTCAGGAGCTCTTCGAAGGCCAGTTTTGCTTCGGCGAACTTATGGCTGCGCGTGAGCGCTTCGATCACCTCGATCTTCTCCGCAACGAGCGCTTCGTCAATCAGCGCGGCGACGTCGGCATCGACCGGCAGGACAGAGAAGGCGACGAGGTCCACTTCCGGGAGGGTGATCAGTGCAGGTCCAAACTTCACGACTTCGCCTTCTTTCGTGATCGCCTCGAAGTTGACCGCCGCGAGAGCGTCGGCCTTGGCGAGTGCGCC
>CAINMU010000055.1 GCA_903850885.1 uncultured Opitutia bacterium
ATGGGTAGGGCTGACCACCCTTGGTCAGCCGCGGTTGAGCGAGGGCGCTCAACCCTACTCTCGAGTCAACTAGGGCAGCACGCGGTGCTGCCCCTACCTTCGAGGCAAGAACCCGAGACCTGAAAATGAATCCCACCTGCACCTGTCCCTAGCCCTGTACCTATAATAGTGCGCCCTTATTTTCTTTCTCCGTAGGCCGGAGGGTGGCAGGATGCCGGCATGTCCGATCCGCTCCAGTCTCTGCGCGAAAGCAAATCCTCCGCGGCGGGGTCGCGCTTCCATGCGATTTGCGCCCTTGGCGAAATCGCCAGTAAGTCCGCCAAGAACGGCTCGACCTATTTCGAAATCCTGATCGCCGATGCGACCGATGATATCAAAATTCGCGTCTTTGCGGATTCACCCGTCAAAGCGGTCTTGGCTTCGCTTAAGCCCGGCATGTCCGTCCGCGTCGGTGGGGTGGTCGGTGATTTTAACGGCCGCCCTGATTTGAAAGTTGATACGCTTGCGGCCTTGACCGACGCCGAACGTTCCGACCCCGCGCTCATGGGCCGACTGACTCCAGTTTCGCAACATGACCCGGTCAAGATGCGCCTGGAGCTGCTCGCCATCGTCGGTCGCATTCCTCACGTCCAGCTGCGGGCAGTCGTCGAATCGATCCTCGAAGAGCAAGGCGAACGTTTTTACGAAGCCGTCGCGGCGATGGGGATGCACCACGCTTTTCGCCACGGCTTGCTCGAGCACACGCTGCGGATGGCCAAGTGCGCCGAGGCCTTGATTCCGCTTTATCCGAAGGTCGACCACTCGCTCGCTGTCGCTGGTACGGTCTTGCACGACGTGGGCAAGGTTCAGGAATACACGCGCCTCGAGCCCGGGATGGCGAAAGCCACCTTTACCCGCGCCGGAAATCTTCACGGCCACCTCGTGCTCGGTACTTTTCTCGTGCGCGAACACGCGATCAAGGTGGGCCTCGAAATTTCGCTCCGCGAGCGCCTCGAGCACATCTTGCTGAGTCACCATACGATGCGCGAATACGGCGCATGTCAGACGCCCTCGACGCCGGAGGCGGTTTTCGTCGCGCTCATCGACGACCTTGACGCCAAACTTTCCGCCATTGAAGAAGAGCTGCGCAAGGCCGTGCCTGGTCAGGAATTCGTGCAACTTCGGGCCATCGATGGTCAGTTGCTGCTGACTCCGCCGAAGACGGGAGCCTGAACGATGGACGTTCGGGAATTGGATTTCGAGTTGCCGCCCGAACGCATCGCAGCCGAGCCTTCGCCTCGGCGGGATGGCTCACGACTGCTCGTCGTCCGCCGGGCCACCCGCACGGTCGAGCATCGGCTCTTTTCCGATCTCCCCGAACTTCTTCCTGCCGACACGGTGCTCATCCGTAATAACGTCACCGTACTCAAGGCGCGACTCTTCGGGGTGCGTCCTACGGGCGGCAAAGTGGAATGTCTATTACTCCGCCCTACGTCCGAAGCGGCCGAATGGTGGTGCATGCTGCGGCCGGGCAAGCGCGCTTCCGATGAAGCCGGCTTCCTCATCGATGGACGCAAGGCCGTCGTAGTCGAAGTGAAACAGGGCGAATATAGGGTGCGTTTTGATCTGGCGGCTGGCGATACGGTTGCGCTCTTGGCCTCGCGCGTCGGCGAATTGCCCTTGCCGCCGTATATCGTCGAAGCGCGGAAAGATCGCGGCCTCGCCGCGGCGGATGACGCGGCGCGTTACCAGACCGTTTACGCGGATCCGCAATCCGCTCGCGCCGCGGCGGCGCCGACGGCTGGCCTGCATTTCACCGCCGAACTCTTGGCGAAATTAAAAGCCCAAGGCCATGACGCTTTCGATTTGGTCTTAGATGTTGGCCCGGGAACCTTTCAACCCGTCTCGGTCGCCAATCTCAACAATCACATCATGCATGCGGAAGCTTATCGTATCCCCGCCGCGACGATGGGTGCGTTGCGCGACCGCCGTCCGCGCTTGGCGGTCGGCACGACCTCCGTGCGTGCCAGCGAAGACGCCTTCCGTAAGACCGACGGTTTTAAATCGGCCGCCGATGGTGATTGGGTCGCGGAAGCTTCGCTCTTCATTCGCCCCGGGGACAGTATTGGTTGTTGCGAACACCTGCTCACGAATTTTCACCTGCCGCGGTCGACCTTACTTTGTTTGGTGGCCGCGTTTCTGACTCCGGGTTCGCCGGACGGACTGCCTTGGTTGAAAGAAATCTATGCCGAAGCCATCTGGAAAGAATATCGGTTTTTCAGTTACGGCGACGCCATGTTGATTTTGTAAGAAAAATTTTGGCCCTTGTCTTTCAGGGTAGGGGCAGCACCGCGTGCTGCCCTAGTTGCAAACGTGCAAATCGGCCTGCGGCCTGTGCAAAGGTGCAAAAGTGAGAGACAAGTTTCAGGTGGCGGGTGGCGGCCCCGGGTGGCGGGATATGCATTTCAGGTCTCGGGTCTCTGCCATCGGGGATCGGGTTCAGGTGTCCAGGTTCAGGTTCAGGTCCCGGGTGGGCCGCATCGGGTAGGGTTGAGCGGCCCGCTCAACCTCGGCTGACCAGGGCCGGTCAGCCCTACCCATTGCATTCCTTGTCAACCGGCCCACTGGTCAACCGGTCAACTCATGCTGCTTTTTCAGGTCCAGATTCAGAAAACTTCCTGCGTCTGTTCCTGTATCTACCCCTAAGAATCTAAACCTGTCCCAGCCCCTGCCCCTGTCCCTTGTCTTTAATAAGGTAGGGTTGAGCGCCCTCGCTCAACCGCGGCTGACCAAGGGTGGTCCGCCCTACCCATTGCATCCCGTGTCAACATGCCCACTGGTCAACCGGTCAACTAACTTTGCATCGTTCTGGCCCACTGGCCAACTGATCAACCGATCAACTAACATTGTATCGTTCTGATTCACCGAGCCTCTTAATTCCCACTCCTTACTTAATCCCCAATAATTCTTTTTCGGTCCACGCATCATTCCGTCCTTTGGTCTGATCGCGGATGGTTTTCACGAAATCGATTTTAACGGGCGCGGCTTCGTGATCCCATTCACGTCGGATATAGGTCAGTACGTCGGCGATCTGGGCGTCGGATAAGAAGCCGGCCGCAGGCATATCTAAACTATAGGTCAGTCCTTTAACTTTCACGGGCCCCCGCAGGCCATGCATCACGATGCGGGCAATCCGCGCCGGGTTGCCGTTCACCCATTCCGAATCCGCCAAGGGTGGTGCCAATCCTTCCAGGCCTTTACCAGTCGGTTGATGGCAGGCGGCGCAGAGCCCCATGAAGGTCTGTTTACCGGCATCGAATTGGCTCTGCTCTTCGTTGGTGAGCGGAGTCAGGGCGACGACTTGCACGCCTGGTTTGCCCGGCCAGACGATGAGTTTCTGCACCGCGACGAGCGCTTTCTGGATGCCCGAGTCTTTGCTCTTTCCGAACTTAACCAAGGCGGCGGGTTCGGCTTCGCATTTGATCGGCCGCTTGGCGGTGAC
>CAINMU010000056.1 GCA_903850885.1 uncultured Opitutia bacterium
GAGCTGCCAAAACCTCTCTGTTCAGGCGGGTCCCGATGGCCCGATGATTCTGGACAGCGCGACCGCCCGATTCTTACCCCGCGGCCTTAATGCCGTCATCGGTCCTTCGGGTTGCGGCAAGACCACCTTGATGAAGGCTATTCTCGGCATCTTGCCGACGACCGGTGAAGCCTACTTGGCTGGTCAGCCGATCACCTGCTCCGAAGACTTGGTGGGGAAGGTCGGATTCGCCCCTCAGTTCACGGCGGCACAGCCTCAGCTTACGGTCGCCGAATCTTTGGATTACGCGCTCCGCCTGGCCGTGCCCAGCGAAGCGGAACGCACCCGGCGTTTGGAGTTCGTTTTAAAAGTGACGGGGATGGCTCCGCATCGGGATAAGCGCGTGTCTTCCCTTTCGGGCGGACAGCTTCGGCGTCTGACATTGGGGCTCGAATTGACCCTCGATCCTCCCTGCATGGTTTGCGATGAAGTCACCTCGGGCTTGGATCCGCAGTCGGAAGATCAGATCCTCGCCTTGCTGCGTGAGCTTTCGGAAAAACACGAAAAAAGTTTCGTCTGCATTATTCATAATCTTGGGAAGTTAAACCTCTTCGATTGGGTGACGGTCGTCTATCAAGGCGATGTCGTCTATCAGGGCGCCCCCGCTGACTTGCTGACTTATTTCGGGATTCCGGACGGCTTGCGTCTTTACGATGTGCTCAACGCCCAAGATTTGGCGACCTGGCGCGGACGCTGGGAAATCCACCAAGCGGAGCATCCCGACAGCTATCACACGGCGTTGGTAAAGACCGGCGCACCCTTGGAAATGGCCCCTTTGGCCGAGCCGCAGGTTCCTGATGGCGCCTCGCAGTTCTTTACCTTGCTCGCGCGACGCCTAAAACTTTTCTTCCGCGACACCGGTTACTTGGGCCTGACGTTGGCCATTACGTTCGGCTTCCCGCTCTTGGTCATCATTTTCAATCTGGAAGGGAAGTGGGAGGTCTTAAAAGTGCCGATGGATCGGAACATGGCTTCCTTTGAAGCCGTCCAGCAGGCCGTGAATGTCCAGATCTCCAATGCACAGGTGGCGGGTCTCGCCGCTGGCTTGGTGATGTTCCAAGTAATCTTGCTGACGCTCATGGGAGCGAATAACGGCGGCCGCGAAATCTCGGCCGAGCGCGTGCTTTACGAAAAGGAGCGCATGACAGGTCTCCGCCCCTGGGCTTATGCTTTTTCCAAGATTACCTTTGTTTCCCTGGTGGCAATCTTCCAAGGCGTCTGGATGTGCGTTTTCGTGAAGATGATTTGTCGCTTCCCGGGGCCTTGGCTGGAGCAGTCGGCGATCTTGGCCGCCAGTTGCGTTTCGATGTCGATCATCTGCCTGGGCTTTTCGGCCATGATGACCTCGCCGGAAAAGTCGTCCTTGCTCTCGATTTATCTGGTCGGCTTCCAGCTCCCGCTTTCAGGGGTTGTCCTGGCTTTGCCGGCGGCCCTGACGTGGGTCTGCCGTCCCTTTATCAATTCCTATTGGGGCTGGTCGGGTTATATGAAGTCGATGATGGGGCAGCCGCTGTATGATGCCTACACGGCAAGCATGCCGAATCAGACGGCTTATGTGGCCGACAATCACCTTTCCCTGCTCGTCCTGCTGGTCCAAGGCCTGATAGGCATTTGCCTGATCGTCTTCGGCTGTCAGCAGAAGCGCTGGAATTAAAGGATTGGAAACCTCTCAACCTTAAGGGTAGGTGAATGACCCTACGGTTGTTTCACCTTTACTTATAAGCAAAATCGCTGGAACTAATCCCAGACTTACAATAAGATAGCCCTCAAGTCCCCTTACATGTCCAAAATCAACCCCCTCTTTTTCGCCCTCGGTATCCCCGTGGTCGTGATTTTTATTTTAATGGCGATCGTGCTGCCGCGGATGGCAGGTGGCGGGAAGTTCGCGAGTTTATCGGCTTTCTCCGTCGACGCCTACCGCAAAGATTGGGCTACGCTCCAGGGTAACACCTACCGCTTGGATTGTCAGATCGAAGCCCAGCTCGCCTTCATCGAAGGCAAGGGCCGGGTGCTCGCCGTGAAGCCGACGGATACTAAAATGGGGGCGGGACGCATCCCGGTTTTTATCCCGGCGGGTTCCAATGAATCTTTTGAAGTCGGCCAACGCTACAAATGCAAGGTGCGCGTGAGTCGCGACCTGCTCGTCGTGGAGGGCCTCGAACGCTTCTAATCATCTTACCATGCGTCATACTCTCTTAAGCCTCTTGGGTTGGTCGGCGATGGCCGCTCTGGGTTTCGCCCAGGCACCCCCTCCGGATTCTTCCACTTCGGTCGACCATAAGAGCTCCACTGCCGAAGGCGGTGCGGATCGAGTTTTTAACGTCAACAGCGATTCCATGGACATGGACAACGGTACGATGCAGTGGAAGGGGAAGACTTTTAATCTCGGCAGCTCGCGCGCGATGCGGGCGCGTTTTGAGCGCTATCTGGCTTCGCCGACTTCCTCGGGCGACGTGAAGAAGTACACCGACATCATGACGCAGATCGAGAAGCTTCTGGCGCCGAATGCCATCAGCGAGGCCAATTATTACGCCAATCAGCAGCAGGCCTTTAACCTTCTGTTCCAAGCAGCGGAATATGAAATCGACGGCAACAACAGTCTCACCATCGCTTCCCAAGTTAAGAAAATCTGGACGATGCGTTCCGAGCTGCGCCAAATCGAAATCTCAAAAAATCAGCTCGAAACCTTACGCAAATCTCAAGAAGGAATGATCATCAACCGGGCGGATCGCATCGAAGAAGCCAATGATGAACGTTCACAGGCTCCATCCGGAAAAGGCAAGAACCCGCTCGCCAAGAGTGCCTCGGGGACGACCGAATTAGGCTACAAGGTAAAGGACGAAGTGCGGACCCAAGCCGAAATCATCGCCAAGAACGCCGAAATGATGGCGCTGGGTTTGAAGGCGCAAATTGAATTCCAGTCTCAGATGGTCGGTTTCTTGCTGGCCCGTCGTTACCGTCATTGCACCGTCGCCACGGCTTTTTATCGCGTATTATTCAAGGGCTCGAATCAGAGCATCAAGGTCGGCGCCAAGGAAGTGAAGGAATTCTTCCCCGTTTCCGATTTCGTCCCGACCTTGGAGTCCATCGATACTTTGGCTCGTGAGGCGATGAATGACGTCACGACTGGCATGCGTACGGTGGATGACATGGTCAAGCAGGGTGAAATGTACGGCGCTTTCGAGCGTCTGCAGGAAACTTATTTCTTAGGTGAATTTGAGCCTATCGTTATGGCTTACGAGCAAAGCAAAAAGCGCGAGATGCTCGAGCTTTGGCGGGACTTGCGCGAGCTGCAGCGCTTGGGCGACGAGCATGACCTCGGTAACGTCGAAGGGTATGTCAACAAGGTGCGCGGCCGCGCACGCGACTTTCCGGGCGCTTCGATTCTTTCCAAGGTGAATAATGCGATCAACGCGTCCAATATGTCGTTGCTCTCCGCAAAACAGGCGGCCCTCACCGGCGATACGGCTAAGGCGGAATTCGCCCTCGAACGTGCGACCAAGATCTGGCCGCAAAATCCGGCCGTGAAGGAATTCGCCAATCAGGTCGTGAGCCGCCAAGACAAGCTTTCCCAGATGGTGCCGGAATTCGATCGCATCGTTTCCGAGAGCAAGTGGCGCGAAATCTTTAACAAGAAACTCGAATTCGCCTTGGCGCTCGCCCAAGACAAAGAGCGTTCCGAAAAACTCCGGCAAATCATCAATCGCGTCGGGGAACTGGATGCCAACATCCAGAAAGCCTCGGTCCTGGCTTCGCAGAATAATCCTTACCTGGCTTGGGACGTGATCGTCGAGGCCAACCGGACTGAGAGCGATGACTTGGTCTTGGCGAAGACACGTTCGGACATCGCTCCGCTCGTCGCCGACTACGCCAAGCTAATCGCTCAGGCGGAGAAATTAGAAAAAGAGGGGAGTGAGGCCGCGGCTTTGACCGCATGGCTTTCCGCTCAGGATCTGAATCCGGCCTCACCCGCTTGCGGTACCGCCGTTAAGCGCCTGGCCGTCCTGGTGGCGCAAAGTGCCCCAGCCAAGGTCGTGGCCACCACGCCCGCTCCACCCTCTGCCCCTGCAGCGGATGAAGTCCCGGTGCCACCACGCCGCTAAGTCTTAGCGGAGGCTGGCGGGGTTGTCTTCGAGCGGATCGATGACCGTGACGCGCAAGTCAGTCTTGTGCGCACGGACTTCGTTCATGAGCGCTTCGACGATCGTCGGGCGGTTGCATTCCTTGCTCAGGTGGCCGAGGTAGAGCTCGGTCGCTTGCCATTCACGCAGCCCTAAGAGCAGATCGCGGGCCGCGATATTTGAAAGGTGTCCGAAGTTCCCGCGGATACGTTGTTTGAGGTGTTGAGGGCGGCCGGAGGCATCAAGCATCTCGTCGTCATAGTTGGCTTCCAGTACAAGGATGTCGGCGAGCGCGACATGATGGCGGATAACCTCGGTGGCATGGCCCAGATCGGTCAACCAAGTCACCCGACGGGCAGGTGCGTTGTCGGCGGCGGGGCAATCGACGGCGAAGCCTACGGGGTCAGCGGCATCGTGGGGGATGGGAATGGAAGTGATCTGATGGCCGCGGAATTCGAACGTCGTGCCCGTTTCGAAGATTTGCCAATCGGGGCGAACTTTGAGCGCACCTTGGAGGCGGCGAGCGGTCTCGCGGTTGGCGAAGACTTTTAACGCGGGGTTCTGCCGGATCAGGGCGGCGAGGCCGATGCAGTGGTCGGAATGCTCGTGGGTGATGAAGACCGCATCGATCGCGCGCGCATCGAGGCTCAATTTAGCCAAAGCGGCCTCGAGCCGAGGGCCTTGGAAACCCGCATCCAGCATCAGCCGTGCGCCCTTGGTTTCGATAACCGAACAGTTGCCCGAGCTGCTCGTTCCAAGGATGTGAAAAGCGAAAGACATGCGACGGAGGCCGATGCAACCCGCCCTTGGTCCGCCCTTCAAGCCACCATTCGCCCTTTTCCGCTTGAGGCAGGTCGGGGTAGGAGGGAAAGTAGGCCTCACTCCCGCCATGCCATCCTTTCCTCGCGTTATCAGTATTATTATGGGTGGTGGTCGAGGCTCGCGCCTTTATCCCCTGACGAAGGACCGTTGTAAGCCGGCTGTGCCGCTGGCGAGCAACTACCGCTTGGTCGATATCCCGATCAGCAATTGTCTGAATTCCGGCTTTAACCAGATTTTCGTCCTCACCCAGTTCAACACCGCTTCGCTGCATAAGCATATCCAGCAGACTTATAAGTTCGACGGTTTCGGCCGCGGCTTCGTCGATATCTTGGCCGCCGAGCAGACGGGCGATAAAGAATCGTGGTATCAAGGCACGGCGGATGCGGTGCGTCAGAATCTCCACCACTATAATTTGAAGGACGAAGACTTGGTGCTGATCCTTTCGGGCGATCAATTATACCGTCTCGATTTCGATGAACTGGCCCGTCAGCACCTGGAGAATGCCGCCGATATCACCATCGCGGCCAAGGCCATGCCTTCGGACCAAGTCTCGGCGTTAGGTGTCATGCGCGTGAATCCGGATCTGCGTATCGTCGAGTTCGTCGAAAAGCCCAACGATCCGGCCGTCATCTCTTCGTTGGTGTTAGGTGGCGCCCCGCGCGCTCGTCTTTCGGATAAGTCGGACCGCGATTACTGCCTGGCCTCCATGGGTATTTATATGTTCTCGGGCAAGGTGATGCGTGAGGCCTTGGCGGACCATTCCCAGACTGATTTCGGTAAGGAAGTGATTCCCGGCCTGCTTGCCTCGAAGCGCATGATGGCTTACGTTTTTGACGGCTACTGGGAGGACATCGGCACCGTGGGTTCTTTCTGGGAGTGTAATCTGACCCTGACCGATCCGGTGCCCCCGTTCGATTTCTTTGACGGCCAGAATCCAGTCTATACCCACGCTAGCTACTTACCGCCCGCAAAGCTGAACGGCGCCCGGGCCCATCGGGTGCTGATGGCCGACGGTTCTATCGTCGATGACTCAGAACTTGATCGTTGCGTGATCGGCATCCGTTCGGTCGTCCGGGCTGGTTCCCGGCTGGAGAATGTGGTCATGATGGGCGCGGACTTTTTCGAGCGTCCCGATGATTTGGCAAGGAACCACGGGCTCGGACGTCCGGATGTCGGCGTGGGTAAGAATTGCCTCATCCGTAATGCTATCATTGATAAGAATGCCCGGATTGGTGATGGTTGTCGCTTGGCTCCTACGGGTTTGCCTGAGAAGTGGGAGACCGATGCGCTCTTCGTGCGCGACGGCGTGATCGTCGTGAAGAAGGGGGCCGTAGTGCCTCCCGGCACGATCGTCGGCGAATGAAGACTTTTGGGCGTACCTACTGGTTTACTTGGGCCTTCTTGGTCTTAGCGGCGGCGCTGACAGGCGTGGCATCCTTGAAGGACGCCTTCTTCGGCGGGCTTGTGGCGGCGTTGTTCTCGACGGCTTTGACGCGGGTTTACGCTCGCTCGGGCTTGAGTTTTGCGCCGCTGATCGGCGCGGCCGCCGGCGCCGTCTGGGTTTTGCTGATGTTGCTAAAGAGCAAGTGGTGGGGGTATGCCGAGGATTACGAACAAGCGTCGTGGGCGCTGGGGGTTGATATTTCGGTCCACGCCGCCGGTTTCGCTGGCGCCGGCCTGATGACCGCCTTGCTTTCGAGATGGTCGTTGGGTCGGTCCGCGCTTGCCGGCTTGGCGCTCGCGGCGGCGATGACGGCGATACCTTACGGATTCATCGCCTGGGTGGATCATCGCGTCGCTGGCCCGGTAGAGGTGGTCTTATTGGTCTCGACTGAGGTACCTTCCGATCAAGGTCCGTATCGCGCCCCGGGTGCTGTCGTGGCCCAATTGAGTCCCGAAGAAATCAAAGAATTGAAACAGAACCTCTTAGTGGTGTCGGGGCCGGGTGGAGATGA
>CAINMU010000057.1 GCA_903850885.1 uncultured Opitutia bacterium
CACCCGCTGAAAACGCGCCCAGAGTTCCGGGCCGTCCTCTTTATTGTCGCCCAGTGAAGTCCTCACAATCATCCCCCCACGAGCCCGGATCTGTGGATGATAACGCCGCTCCATCGGTGCGATGGCGAGGCGTTCACGTTTGATCACATCCTCCTCGTCCGGCCAGAGCCAGCGCACGCCGAGCTGTTCCTGAATGAAGGAATATACCGCGTTCGCCGTCCCGTATTCCTGCTGGATGCCCGTCTTCATTGCCAGCCGACCCTTGGCCTCCATGTGCGCCGGGTCCCAACGGTCGCGTCCTGCGATGACGAGATACTTCTCATTTGCTACGATGAGCGTCTCCTCCGCGTGTTTGAAATCGAAGTCCGTCTTCGGAAACAAGGCCTTCACTACTGGATGCACGCCGATCCATATCGCCCGCTCCGGTAATGGCTGGGGTTCACCGTCGAGGATTGCAGGCTTCTGGCCGCTGATCTTCTCGATATATTCCGCCAGCGTCACGGCTGCGTCGCGCGTGCGCGGGGGCGCGTTCTTGAAAACGATGATCGGTGCCGGGGTGGTATCCTTAGCCACGAGCACGAAGTCGGCGGCATGAACGGTCCCAGCAATGCCCCCGATTAAGAGCGAGAGGCAGAGCGTAAAAATGAAACTTTGACGATTCAGGTTGATAACAATTTTACGTTGGGGGCTATCGTTGGATTAAGAGGCGGTGAACCGTAGGGTAAGGGATTCATATCCGACCTTTCTTTCGAAGTCGGGTTCCTTCTCCAGGCGATTTACCGAGCTCAGGATATCGATGCGGCCGACTTTCACGACAAGCTGTTGTAGTAGCGTCCGCACAAGCAGACGGGCATGCGGTGCACCGAGGCAGAGGTGCGTGCCGACGCCGAAGGAAACGTGGGGGTTCGGTTTACGGTCGAGTCGGATTTCGTGCGGGGCGGCGAAAGCTTTTTCGTCGAAATTGGCCGAAGCCCAACCCAGTGAGATGCGCTGCCCAGCAGGCACTTCGGCACCCTGTACTTGGGTGGTGACAGGGCAGGTGCGGCCGATGTGCGTCAGGGGCATGAAGACCCGGAAAAACTCCTCGCTCGCAAGGACGATACGACGCGGATCCTCCCGGAGGTAACTGAGGGCGGCGGGGTTTTCGCCGAAGTAAGCAAGAATCGAAGTCAGGCTGTGGATGACCGTATCGCGGCCGCCCGCAAAGGTTAGATTGGCGAATCCCATCATCTCTTCGCGCGTGAGCGGGCGCCCTTGATAGTGGGCGCGGGTTAGGGCGCTGAAGAAGTCATTCCCAGGTTGCGCGGCCGCCCGATCAAGTTGCGCGGACAGGTAATCGTCAAGGGCGTTGCCTTGCTTGAATTCGCCGTTCGTGACCTTAAAGACGTGGATGCCCCAGCTGATATATTGTTTCGCTTCGCTCTCCGGGACATCGAGCAGGTAGGTCAACGCGCGGGATTGTATCGGCAGGGCGAAATCATGGACGGCTTCGATGGCTTCGCTGCGGAGAGCGTCGTCGAGCATTGTGCCGATCAGGGTTTCGACTTTGGTGATGATCTCCGGTTGCTTGGCTCGATTGAAGAATGGTTCAACGATGGCGCGGTATTCCGTGTGCTCGGGCGGATTTGTTTCGATGGGCAGTTGTCGCACCGAGCGGACCGCTTCTTCGGATGGAATCGGAACGCGGAAAGGCGTATCGGAACTGAACGTCTGCCAATCTTTGGCGGCTTGGCGGACTTCTTCATGTCGCAGAAGCATGCGAATCTTTTCACCGTTGATGGTGATATCGGTCGCGGCGGCGGCCGTGCGCTTTTCTTTGAAGGGGTCGCGTGACCCGAAGCCAAATGGACACTTACCGGATGACATGACTCAGTCGACCGTCACGTTCAATTCCGTGATCTTTCCCTGGTAGGGGTTAGGTACGGAATAATTGGCGGCCGGCTTAAGGCTGTCGTAGCCAAGGCAGAAATCTTCCGCCGGTTGCTTGAGCGTCCCAGGAGATTTGGTGGTGACGGCTTTCTGGTCTCCGACTTGCAGGCTCATCGTCCCGTTTAATTGGTTAAAGGATGCGACGATGCGGGTCGGCGTCGCGGGGAGTGGATCGACAGAAGTAAGGTCAGTGTTCTTGTCGATTGCGTGGCGGACGCTAAAGACGACATGGCCGGATTTGACGTGCAAGGCATAGCCGACATTGAGACCCCCGTGCGCCAAGACGATAGCATCTGTCTGATCGCCTTGCAGCGTGAAGGTATAAGTGAAGGCCTTGCCGTCGATCTGTGGTGCGGCGGCTTTGGCGAGATGGTCGCCGAGCTTGAGCTTCGAGAGGTCGTTGGCGGACTTTTTATTTTGATTACGCGGAGCGGTCGTCGTTGGTCCTTCGTGTTGGCCGGCCGGACGCTTATGCGCTTCAAGTTCGGCGAGACGCGAGGCGGCCTCATTTTGGAGCCGCGCGACAATGTCGGGATGTTCGGAGGCGACGTTATGCGACTCGGAGAGATCGCTGACGACATCATAGAGGGCTGGCCCGGTTTCGGCAGTTTTTTTATTCTTAGCCTGAAGCGCTTTGTGCGCTTCCGTGGAAGACTTTAGGTGCAACTTCCATTGCCCGATGCGAATCGCTTCGAGGGCGAAACCTTTGAAATAGAGATGCGTATCGCGGACCGCAGGGGCGTTCGCGGTTAACATCAGCGAGAAGATGTCGCGTCCATCGATGACGCGGTCGCTCGGAGTCGTACCGCCCGTGAGCGCCGCGAAAGTAGGTAACATATCGATGTTGCCGGCGATCTGGTTACACGTCGTGCCAGCCGGGATTTTGCCCGTCCAGCGCATGATGCAGGGTTCGCGAACTCCCCCTTCGAGATTCGTGCCTTTGTTGCCACGGAAGGGCGGGGCGTCGCGACCGGCGGGGCCGTTGTCGGAGGTAAAGATTACCAAGGTGTTTTCGTCGAGGTGGAGTTCCTTGAGCGTCGCCATGATCTGGCCGACTGACCAATCGATTTCTTCGACCGCGTCGCCTAATAATCCGTCGGTGCTCTTGCCGGCGAAGGCCTCGGAGGCCGCGACCGGATTATGGATCATCGTGTGCGGCAGATAGAGGAAGAACGGCTGGGTTTTATTATCGCGGATGAATTTAACCGCCTCTTCCGTGTAGCGCTTGGTCAGTAAGGATTGGTCGGGTTCGGTTTCGATGATTTTTTCATCGCGATATAGGGGCAGGGGCGGGTTGCCTTTGCGGCTGGCTTTCATATCATTGCTATAAGGCAGGCCGAAGTAATGATCAAAGCCTTGGCGGGTAGGGAGAAATTCCGGGTAGTGGCCGAGGTGCCATTTACCGATCATCAGCGTCGCATAGCCGGATGGTTTGAGAATCTCAGGAAGGGTTACTTCGTTGAGATTAAGACCGATGGTGTCTTGGGGGAAAAGGACGCCGGGGATCGAAACGCGCGCGTTGTAGCAACCGGTCATCAGGCAGGCGCGCGACATCGAGCAGACAGGCGTGGCGTAGAAACTCGTGAACTTCATGCCCTCGGAGGCCAGTTTATCGAGGTGCGGGGTGCGGAGGGTCTTGTTGCCGAAGGGCCCAATGTCGGCGTAACCCATATCATCGATGAAAATTAGGACGATGTTAGGTTTCGCCGAGGTCGCGGCGAAGGCCGCCCAGGGGGCGAGCAGAAGAAGTGCGAGGAGGCGTAAGGTTTTCATGAAATCAGATTATTCTTGGACAACATCTTTGCCTTTACCCTTTTTGCCTTTGCCCGCTTTGCCTTTGGTCTGCTCGGACAGGGTTTTCTGCGCGAGTTCGGAGTAAGCGACTAACTGCTTTTCCCAGGACTGGGTAAGTTCTTTCACCTTGTCCGGCATCTGGCTGGCGAGGTTGTGCTGCTCGGCGCGATCCGTCCGAAGGTCGTAGAGTTCCCAGGGGTCGTCTTTGGCTGCGACTAATTTGTAATCACCGATACGGATGGCCTTATTGTCTTCGTGCAGCCACCAGAGGCTGTCGCGGGCGATCGTGATATCGCTCTTAAGTGCCGCCACGAGGCTTTTGCCGGGAGCTTCGGGCATGGGGACGCCTTTCCAGTCGGTCGGCTTTTTTAGGCCGGCCAGCTCGATGATCGTCGGAACGATGTCCACCACGTGGGCGGGCGTATGGCGTAATTCGTTCTGGGCGCTGATACCTGCGGGCCAATGCGCGATGAGCGGAGTGCTGATGCCGCCTTCGTGCACCCAAGTCTTGTGACGACGATGCGGGGTGTTGGCGGCACTGGAGAAGCCAGGTCCGAGGCAGAGGAAGGTGGCTTCGCTGCCCATCTCAGCCTGCGGGTCGTGGCCGCCGTTACGGACCATGATTTCGGCGCTGGCGCCATTGTCGGAGGCGAAGAGGATGAGCGTGTTCTCGTACGCGCCCATGGCCTTCAATTGCGCGATGATGCGTCCGATCTCCTGGTCCATGCGATCGACCATCGCGGCGTGGATGGCCATCTTGGTGGCCTGGAACCGGCGCTGCTCATCGGTGAGGCTGGTCCAGGGAATCGGACGGTTGATTTCGCCGTCGCCGAGTTTCTTGATCGCATCGGGGAAGGCGTAGGGAGGCCCGACTTCGGGTTCGAGCGCGGAAAGGGTCGTGTTTGTGATGCCCATTTCCGTCTGACGTTTGAAGCGTGACGTGCGGAGGGCTTCCCAACCGGCCAGATACTTGTCGCGGTACTTGGCGATATCCTGCGGCAGGGCGTGGAGCGGGAAGTGCGGGGCGATAAACGGAATGTAGTGGAAGAATGGCTTGTCCTTGTAGTTGGCCGCGTGGTCCTTGAGGCACTCGATGGCGTGGTCCGCCGTGGCGATTGTCGCGTAGTAGCCTTTTTCATCGACGGGCACTTTGACCGGCACGTCATCGATCAGGTTGCCTTTGGCCGTGAAGAAATTACCTTGGTTCACGACATCGAGGGAGCGATCGAATCCACCGGCGAGCACTGGACCGTCGATATGCCATTTGCCGCTATGGTAGCTGCGATAGCCGGCGGGCTTCAAGTAGTCGGGGAGCAAGCGGGCCCACGATTGACGGATGCCACTTCCGCCGCCACCCAGTTTGGGTAAGGCGTCGCGGTGGATTTGTTGGGCGTAATATCCGGTCAGCAAAGCACCGCGGGAGGGCCAGCAGCGGGCGGTATTGTAAAACTGCGTGAAGCGGATTCCGGTGTTCGCCAAAGCGTCGAGGTTCGGGGTGGCGATATCGCCGCCGTAGCAGCCGAGGTCGGAGTAGCCAAGGTCATCGGCCAGGATCAGGACGACGTTAGGTGGCGGCGCGGCACAGAGGTGATAACCGAGGCCGAGAACGGCAATGAGTAGGGCGACGATGGGGCGCATGGGGGTGCAGGAAGGATACGGTGTGCAGCGTTGAAAGAGCAAAGGCGAATAATGGGTCAGACCCCATTAATAGGGTCTGACCCCGTTATTCACGAGTCAGTGACCTGGCCTCAATTCCAGCCAATAATGACTAAATTTACTTCTTCTTCGGCGTGGGCGTCTTGCCTTGGGCGCTGACGACCTTGGGCTTGTCGATTTTCTTGGCGCCGGCAGGGAGGGCGGCCTGATTGAAGGGCAAGATGGGGCCGTCTTCGAGGAGCTTGAGCAGGACCTGTTTCACGTAAGTCTTATGCGGATTACCGGCGTGAAGCTGGATGGCGATCAGGCCGTCGAGGGCGCGGCCCTTCTCGTCATGGTCGATGAAGACCGAAGTCGTCTGGCCGTTGACCTTGTGCTCGAGGCGGTTGCCGCGGGCGATGACCGTGAACTCGTTGTACTGGGAGATATCCGCCTGCACGCGCGGACGTTCGCCGACCTGCCAGCGTTGGCCGGTCGGGTCCATCACCACGTCGACGCCGTTGTAGCCAAAGATGCCGCGACCGCGTTCTTCGTAAGTCATGCCGGTATGGACCTCGGTCGGGTGGACATCGCACTGGTAGCCGAGAATCGTCCACGGCGTGACTTCGGGGAGACGGCGGCTGCGGTATTGCACGCCGGAGTTGTTATCGCCGACGACCTTGATCGTGGCGCGGATCTCGAAGTCCTTCGCCTTACCGTTCCAGATCAGGAACGAATTCGTCTTCGGCTTGCCGACCTCGCTCGTGCCGACGATCACGCCGTCCTCGACGGCCCAGAGGCCCGGTTCGCCGTCCCAGCCGGAGAGGTCCTTGCCGTTGAAGAGCGGCGTGAAGCCGTCCTGGGCGAGGACGGGTAGGGCGAGGGTGAGCAGGAGGATGCGCAGGAGGTTCATGGGGTGGTGGAAAGATTCGGTGCAAAGGTGCAAAAGTGCAAAGGTGTATAAAGAAGACAGCCCTCGGAGCCAAGGGTTCCGAGGGCCGTAAGCGGAGGAGGGCAGTCCTCAGTCCAACTTCAGCACGCCAGCTCTCTTCTAGTTGCCTTAAAGACCGATGAAGACGAGCTGGCCGGCCTTGCTGTCGGGGATGATCAGCTGGCCATGGGCTTCGTCGACGTAGATGTCGGCGGCGGCCTGGAGCTCGAGGCCTTCGGAAAGGAGGGCCGGATGGGAGCCGTCGGCGTCATAGCGGGTCACGCGACCGAACATGACTTCCGAAATATAAAAGCGGGCTTTGGAATCATGCACAATGCCGTCGCCGGAGCGGTGGCCCTTGGCGATGGTCGTGAAGATGCCGTCCTTATATTCCAGGACGTCGCCGGTGAAGAACTCGGCAAGGCGGATGCGACCGTCCTTCAGGACATCGACGCCGTTAGGGTTCAGCATGCGGGCGTTCGGGGCGATGACTTCGCTGACCTTGCCGTCGAGGGTGATGCGGAAGAGGCGGGCGATGACTGGGATGGCTTTGTGTTCAGGGCTATCGATCGGCCAGAGCTTATTGTTGGCGTCGCGCATTTTCGTCACGGCGCCCATGTCGGTGACTAGGATGCTCTGGCCGGAAGGTTCGACTTCGACGTCGTTCAAAAAAGTCGGAGCGGTCGGGAAATCCTTCGGACCGGCAAGGACGGACTTGTTGCCCTTGGCGTCGATCTTCCAGACCGTATCGAAGTCGGCCGTGATGATGAAGCCGCCGGCGAAAACCGTGCCCTTCGGGTCATTGAGGCCCGTGGTGAAGTCGGTGACGGTCTCGCCGTGGATGCGGACAATTTTTCCGTCGCCGTCACCGGCCTTGCGGCTTGGGCCCATGAGGCTGACGAAGAGGTCGCCATCGAAGCCACGGGTGACGCTCTCCGGGTTGGCGCCGACGGCCAGCTTGCGCGGAGCGGCCGATACAGGTGCGAAAGCAAGGGCAGTAAGGAAGAGAAGGGCGATCTTCATAAGGCCCTTATTTCCGCCGCGCCGCCGAGCGGAGTCAAGCGGTCAACCTGCAATCAGCCAAATCGCGGCGAAGGCGGTGAGCCAGGCCAAGATATTTTCAAAAGCGTTTTGTTTGATGCGCTTCAGGATTAGCCAGCCCAGCACGATGCCGGCGACGACACCTGGAAGCAGAATAAAATTAGTCATGAGTGACGGTCCGGTGACAAGTCCGAGGCTGCCGCTAAAAGGCAGTTTGAAGAGGTTAATGAAAAGGAAGAAGCGGCAGAAGACGCCGAGGTGTTCCTTCTTCTCCAGACGTTGGGCGAGCAGGTAGACCGTCATCACCGGCCCGGCGGCGTTGGCGAGCATGGTGGATACACCTGAGACGAATCCCATGCCCCAGGTGAAGGTACGGTGGCGGGTGAGCGCGAGGAGTTGTTCGCGGCGTCGGTTCAGGACGATGTTAAAACCGAGCAGGGCGAGGATCAGCACGCCAATCACAATGCGTGCGGTGCCGTTGTCGACTTGGTCGAGTAGGAACCAGCCGGCGAAAACGCCGATAATCGCCGCGGGGACCATGGGGATAATCTGCCGCCAACTACCGCCTCCGCGATTGATGAGGAAGCCCATGAAGTCGGCGACGATGAGCATCGGCAGCACGATGCCCACCGAGGGCTTGGCACCGAAGATCTTAGCCATCAACACGACGTTGAGGGTAGCAGTTCCGGCTAGGCCCGATTTTGACAACCCGATGCAAAGGGCCCCGAAGAGGGCGAGCAGTAGAATCCAGCCGTCAGCGGGGAGGAGGGTGTGTTCGTGGATCCAATTCATCATTCGCCGCAGTGAGTCGCAATCCGACTCAGCGGGCGAGCGTCTTCATCTGCAGGTGGCGGTATTCCATCTGGCCGCGATCGCCTTCGAGCCCGATGGGTCCAGTCTCGGGAATCTTCAAAGCGTCCTCGAGGACTTCGCCATTGCATTCGGCATGGGCGATGCCGCCCTTCACGGTGACGATGAGTTCATTCCAATCTTGGGCCTTATATTTTTTTAAATCTTTGTAAGGACCCGCGAGAAGGTAATCGCGACACTGTAACTGAGGCTTGCGCAGAAAGACGCCGCTGTCGGCGTTGGGCGTGGCCCGGAACTCGAGTTTGAGGATGAAGTCTTGGGGGAAATCCAGCTGCGTCGATAGCGCCTGGATGCGGCGACCTTCGGCAGGCGTCGTGATAACGAGGCGTCCGTTGATGGCACGGTAGCGTCCGTCGGAACTGGCGGTCTGGCCGTCGAACTTCTCCTCGGCCTTGATCTCGACGATAAAGGGAGCATCGGGCTTGGGTGCCTTCGGTGCCTTGCGGGGCGGGGTGATACGGTAGCCCCAGCCGGTGAGGTCCTTGCCGTTGAAGAGGCTCACGAAGCCTGGGTCGGGCTTGAATGCCTCGGCTTGAGTGTCGAGGTAACCGAGCGTCGCGAAGAGCGGCCGCAGGGCGGAGGCCCATTTGGCGTAACCTGCACCATTGAGGTGGAGTAGGTCGGGAAAGAGAGCGGGGAGGGCTTCACCTTCGGCATTGGCGAAGAGTCCATAAGTATCGAGTACCGTGAACTGCGGGTCGTTCTTCACCGCGGCGTCGAAGAGCGCATTGACGGCGTTGATGGTTTCTTTCGGACGCTTCTTCGTGGCGGAGCTTGGGAAGACGCAACAGACGATGACTGGCATCTTCGGGTCATGGGCTTTGAGCGCAGCGACGATCTTCTGGAAGTTACGGCCGATGGCATCGACGGGTACTTCGACCTCGATGTCATTTGTGCCCATCAGGAGTACCACCGCTTTCGGGTGGAGCGAGAGTACGTCTTCCTGTAATCGAATGAGCATGCCGCGGGTGGTGTCGCCGCCGATGCCGCGATTTGCGAGCTTCATGCCTTCGAAGGACTTTTTGAAATCCGTGCCCCAGCCTTGGGTGATGGAGTCGCCCAAGAAGACGACGGCACCTTGGTCGTTGGTCACATCTTTGGCCCACTGGGGGCGGCTCGTATTCCAGCGCTTCACGTAGCCGTCATAGCGACGCAAAGCGCCTTCGCCCGGAAGCGAGGCTTCGGCCGCAGGCGGGGGTAGGGCGAAGTGCTCGGCTGAATCTGGTTCCGCAGCGACGAGACTTATAAGATTAGAGACTAAGACCCAAGCAAGGAGAGGGCGCATAAGACGTGGAGGATAGTAGGGTTATTTTTTGGCGAGGGTCAGTTTATTCCATTCTTTCCATTTCGCTTCAAGTTGGTGCGCGAGGATGGGGTGTGCTTCGGCAAGGTCGTTGGTCTCAGAGGGGTCTTTACGGACATTGAACAAGCCGCTCGTTTTTCCCACATGGACGAATTTCATATCCCCTTCCCGGATAGCGAAGTTATTGTCGTACAGTTTCCAATATAAAATACCCCGGGCCGGGACAGCATTCTTTTGGCTAAGCCATGGAAGCAGGTCATGGCCATCGACTTTCTGGTCGGCGGGGACGGTGGCTTCGGCTGCCGCCAGAAGTGTAGGGAGCAGATCCAGGGAGCACACGGGTTCATCGGATACTTGCGCCGCCGGGAGGTGGGATTTCCATTGGATGAAAAAAGGGATGCGGATGCCGCCTTCCCAGCACTCAATTTTGCTGCCCCGCAAGGGGGCGTTGCTGCCACCGTTTTCGGCGGAGCCTTTAATGAGCGCCGCGCCATTATCGGATATGAATACGACCAACGTATTTTCTTCTTGGCCGGATTCGCGGAGGCTTTGCATCACCCGTCCGACGGCTTCGTCGAGGGCTAATGTCATTGCGGCATTCTTCTGGCGCATGGGCGTCGGAAGGTGGGCGGTTTTTGCCAGAAATTCTTCGGGCGCTTGTAAGGGCGTGTGGTTGGCGTTGAAGGCTAGGTAGAGGAAGAAAGGCTGGGGGTCTTTTTTTCGAATGAAGGCGGCGGCTTCCTCGGCAAGGGCAAAGGTCAGGTATTGTTTGAGTTCGCCTGGTTCACGATCGCGTAGGATCGGCCCCCATTGTTTGTCTTCGGCTTTATAGTAATCATGCATTCCGCCTAAGAAGCCGTAGAATGAATCGAAGCCACGGGCTTGCGGTTCGAAGCCGGATTTTTCTCCGAGGTGCCATTTGCCGAGGGCGCCCGTCCGATAGCCTGCGGTCTTCAAGAGGTCCGAAATCAGCCGATGTTCGCGAGGAAGTCCAACATCGGAGCCGTGCGCTGGGTTGCCCGTATAAGGAAGAATTTGACTGGGGTAGCGTCCGGATAAGATAGCCACGCGGGAAGGTCCGCAGACTGGTGCCATCACGTAACCGCTGGTAAAGCGCATGCCAGCGGCAGCGATCGCGTCGAGATGCGGAGTGGCGACGTCTTTACCGCCGTAGCTGGAAAGATCACCGTAACCGATATCATCGCCGACGATCAGGAGGATGTTGGGCTTGCGTGCTTCGGCCGCGATGAGTGCGAGCGGCAGGAGCAGGAAGAGCTCGAGCAGGGGACGGAGGTCAGTTTTCATTTAATGGGTTTGGGCTGCCAAGAGGCTGGATAGTAGCTGGGGGTTCCGAAAAGTTCGTGCATCTGTTGCTGCATGTACGCCTCGACCCGAGGGTCCTCGGGCGTGCGTCCTTGGTCGTGGGTTTCCTCGATCCAGGTTTCGAGTCGTTGGCATAAATCGGCGCGAACTTTTTGATGCTCGGGGTCGGGCGAGTTCGCGAGGTTGTTGATTTCGTAAGGGTCAGCTTCGGTGTCGTAAAGTTCTTCGGCTGGCATCGTCGCTGCCATCAGTGCCAAGGGCGGACCGGTCAGCTTGCCTTCGGCGAATAACTTACGCATCAGCGGGACGACCGGATAGCAGGCGTCTTTGTAGCGATGCCAGGCCATCCAAGTCTGCCCCGGCATGAAGTTACGGATATAGCGCCAGCGTTCGGTGCGGATTGCCCGGATGCGGTTCACGCATTCGTCGTGCCGGTCGCGGGCGATGAAGGCGGCGGTGCGCGGTTCAGCTTGATCGCCGATGAAGACCTGGCTTTGCATGCCGGCAGGTTTCGGCAGGCCCGCGAAAGCGAGCGTCGTGGCGGTCAGGTCGATGAGGCTTACGATCTGATCGCTGACTGTTCCGGTGTGGTATTGGCTGGGGGCGGGGAAGTTCTTTGGCCAGCGGATGATGAAGGGCACGCGGTCGCCGCTATCGTAGCAGAAGCCATGTCCGCGGTGTTCGAGCCGTCCATTGTCGGCAAAGAAGATCACGATGGTATCATCGGCTAATCCGTCGGCGTCGAGTTGGCGGAGGATTTCACCGGCACGAGTATCCATGCCGCAAACCGCATCGAGGTAGCCGGCCCAATCTTTACGGGTAATTTCGTGGTCCGGGTAGTAGGGCGGGACGGTGACCGATTGCGGGTCGATGATCGCGGGATGGGTCTGCCCGTTCCAAGGATTGCTGGCGGAACCGGTCCAGCCTTTGATGGAACGTTCGACGGTCGGAAGGTTTACCTGAGCGTAGAACGGGCGATGCTTGGGTAGGTTCGTCCACTCATCACCGGCAAAAACTTTGGTAAAATTAGAATTATTACGCTTATTTTTTTCAGCGGAACGGCCTTTAGCGGCGGACTCCGTCATCATGGGTTCGCCGGTGACTTTGAAATTAAAGTCGGTCTTGCCGGTGCCGACGGGGTGGCCGGCGATGGTCTTGATATTAGCGCAATAATACCCGGCATCGCGTAAGAGCTGGGTGAAGGGCTGGATGCCCGCCGGGAGGGTGAAGTCGGCGTCGAGCCCTTCGATGAAGTGTGAGCGGTGATGGTGGGCTCCGATGCTCGTCTGATACATTCCGGTCAGCATGGCGGAGCGGCTGGGGGAGCAAAAAGGCGACGTGGAGAAGGCTAAGCGGTAGCGCATCCCTTCTTGGGCCAAGCGATCGAGGTTGGGGGTTTTGACGACAGGGTAGCCGTAGCAACCTAAGTCCGGCCCGATATTTTCCGCCATCAGCCAAAGGATGTTAGGCTTTTTCACCTCCGCGGCGAAAGCGGCCAGAGGCATGAGCAGCAGGCAAGCGAAGCGGGGTAAGTGCACGCCTTTAAGACAGGCAGGCCATGGCAGGGTTGCAAAGGTTAACGATCAATCCTGCCTCCTGAAATTAAGCCAAATTTATGCCTTAGTGGCCTGAGCGGCACACCAGTCCTTCCACATCGTTGTGTAAGCGGCTTCGAGGTTGTGCGTGAGGCTGACCGTATCGCAAAGCGGAGAGGCTGCCATGCGGGGGCGTAATCCTTGACGGAGTTTCGCCAAGCGTGACAGGTCCTGGGCGGTTTCGATGGCCTGACGCACGTAGGCGCCGACGGTATCGGTGGTGAATTCAGGAAGTCCAAGATTAGACAAGATGCTCAAGCCGGCGCGACCGACGCTGGTTTGGCCAATCAAGGAGACGACAGGTACGCCCATCCAGAGCGCATCGAACGTCGTGGTCATCCCGTTATAGGGGAAAGTGTCCAGCGCGATATCGATCCGATGGTAACGTTTCAGGAAACTACCTTGATGGGAGGTCGGCGTGGTCGGTTCGTGGTCGATGAATTCGATCCGTTCGGGTGCGATACCTCTTTGACTCATGAATTCTCGGGTGCGTGCCCGATGGCTCCCAGGATTATTTAATAATACGAGGTGCGAGCCTGGAACGCCCGAGAGAATCTGCGCCCAATGCTCGAGGATGGCGGGGGTGATCTTGCAGAAGTTATTGAACGACCCGAAAGTGACGTAGCCATTCCGCTGGGCTGGAAGCTCGCTTACTTCGGCGGCGCCTTCGGGGGCGATATAGCACTGCCACAGGTTTGGTAAAGCGAAAGGTTTTTCCTGGGAGACGCAGGGTTCGCCGCCAGGGGGTTCGAGAAAAGCATCGGTCAGACGGTAATCGATTGCGTCGACGCCGGAGGAGCCGGGATAGCCGATCCAGGAGACTTGGATCGGGGCAGGTTTGAGGGCGAAGGTGATGAGACGATTTTCGGACGTGTGAAGCCCGAGGTCGATGAGCAGGTCGATCTGGTCATCTTGAATAACGGCCGCTAATTTTTCATCGGGCAGCTGTCCCACGTCGCGCCAGAGATCGGCTTGCGACTTGTAAGAAGGCGTCATGGCATCGTGCGGATTCAGGCAATAGCAGACGACTTCGAATCGAGCCCGATCATGATGGGTTAAGGCGGGAAGCAGGGCGCGACCAGCGACGTGATCACGCAGGTCGGCCGAAACGTAGCCGATCTTGAGGCGACGTTTTTTATCGGGCGTATTAAGGTGGGGCCGACGTCTTGAGTGAAGTGGCTCAGAATGGTGCTGATTCCAAAGGCTTTGTTGCCGCAGGAGCGCGCGGGTGTCGTCGGTCAGGTCATACAGTAGCGTCAGGATGAGGTTGCTGCGCAGTGAGGCCAGCGCTGGATGCTTTTCGGTCGTTTCAATCAGGAGGGCGATAGACTTTTCGATCTGTCCGTGATTTTTATAGGCGAGGCCCAGGTTATTTTGAATGACCAAGTGATCAGGATCAAGCTGGGCGGCGCGCTCGTAGACTTTAATAGCTTCGTCCAGTTCGCCGGAATCTTTGAGTAGGTTGCCCAAGTTGTTCGCGACGGCGATGTCATCCGGGAAGCGCCTTAGACGTTCGCGATAATGGGCGATGGCTTCGCTGCGTCGTCCGGCGCCATCGAGCACCGTGCCGAGATCAAGTTCGCAGGGCGGGAAGTCGGGGCGAGCTCGTCGGGCGTTCTGATAGGCCGAGATGGCGTATTCCCATTGGCGCGTCGCCATGAAGGCCCGGCCCATATTGTAGAAAGTGACCCCGCATTCGGGTTTCAGCTTTAGGGCTTGCTGGAAATGCGTGATGCCCAAGGCATACTCCCGATTGTCCACCAGTTTAGTCCCGAAGTTGGTGTGATAATGCGGGACGTTGGCATTGAGTTGAATCGCACGTTCGAGGTATTCGCGACCTTCGGCCCAACGCCCGCCGTCAACCGCTACCACGCCTAGGAGATGTATTAAGTCCGTATTGGTCGGAAAAGTCTGAAGAAGCTGACGATAGAGTGCCTCGGCTTGGGCGTGTCGCCCCGCCTGATGGTGAGTCATCGCGAGGTTGAGTGCCTCCTGAGGATTTTGAAAACTCATCGCCTCTGACGATGTGCCGATAACCTAAGCAAAGGCTACCCTTATTTGCCTGCGGCCTTCTGGGCTTTCGCCTTCTTGCCGGCTTTGGCTTCGGCGCCCGGGTAGGGGGTGACGTGGGCACGTTCGGCCCATGCATTCCAGAGGGCAGCGAGTTCCTTAGCTTTGTCGGGTTGGGTCGCAGCGAGGTTGTGGAGTTCGGTACGATCGACTTTCATATCGTAGAGTTCCCAAGTGCCGGTTCGTCCAACGCGAACAAGTTTCAGATCACCGACGCGGACGGCGGCATTACCTGTGTGCTCCCAGAATAACGCATCACGTTGAATAGGGTCATTACTAAAAGCGGGCACGAGGCTCCGCCCTTCCATGGGCAGGATGGTATTGCCGTTAAAAGTCTTGGGGTAGGTGGCGCCAGCGACGTCGACGGCCGTTGCCATGATGTCGATGAGATGTCCGGGCTGAGCGCGTAATTCGTTCTTGGCGCTAATGCCGGCGGGCCAATGGGCGATCAGCGGACTTGAAATCCCGCCTTCGTGGTTAAAGTGCTTATAGAGACGGAAGGGCGTGTTCTCGGCGTAGGCCCAGCTTTCGCCACAATACCATTGGGAGGAGGCGGTCGCAGGGTCGCCGTCTGTTCGTCCGTTGGCGCCAGATTCCGCGTTACCTCCGTTGTCACTCATGAAGAGAATCAGCGTATTATCGAGGACGTTGCGCTGTTTGAGACCGGCTACCAAGTCGCCGATGGCTTTATCCATATGGTTCACCACGGCCGCATAGACCGACATGAGATGATCGAAGCGTTCCTGCTCTTTGGCGGGGACTTTATCCCAGGCTTTGACGGCTTCGGGCAAAGGTGAGCTGGCCCACTTCTGGTCGATGATACCCATCTCGAGTTGGCGGGCGTAGCGCCGGGCACGGACTTCTTCCCAGCCGATCTTATATTGACCCAGGAATTTAGCGATGTCGGCTTGCGGTGCTTGCAGGGGGAAGTGCGGGGCGTTGTGGCAGAGGTGGAGATAAAAAGGTTTTTTCGCTTCGATGGCTTCGTCGATGAACTTCAGTCCGAAGGTGGTCCAGAGATCGGTCGAATACCAGTTCTTGGGTAATCGCGCGTCGTCGTTTTTAATGAGCACGCCATTGAGAAAGAGACTGGCCCGTTGGGCTTCGGGAAAATAGAAGCCTCCGGCAGGGGCGTGGAGACTGCGATCAAAGCCGCGCGTCGAAGGCGTTACGCCTTGTTCATGCCCGACATGCCATTTGCCGGTCATCGCCGTGAAGTATCCCGCGGGTTTCAGTACTTCCGCCATGGTCACGCAGGTGTCGTTGAGATGACCGAGGTAGCCGGGAACTTTTTGGTTACTCACCATGAAACCGACGCCGGTTTGATGAGAATATAGTCCCGTCAAGAGTGCGGCGCGGGTGGGGCAGCAACGACCGGTATTATAAAATTGCGTGAAGCGCAGGCCATTCCGGGCCAAGGCGTCCAGGTTGGGCGTCGGGATCTCGCTGCCGTAGCATCCGAGGTCGGAAAAGCCCATGTCGTCGACCAAGACGACGATGATGTTTGGTTTCGTCGGCGTCGAGGCGGCCTGGGTGACGTGGGCGACGGCCAGCCAAAGGAACAGGGGCACGAGGAGGATATTTTTCATATAAAGACAGCAGGGAGGGGGTATGAGACTAAACCCCGCCAGCCAGCGAGAGTTACCATTAACGCAACACGTCGGCCCACGGTTTACCGTTATGATCGAGCAGTTGCAGCTCATGGACGCCTTGAGTCGTTGCATCGGTGTAAGTCCAGACGACTTTTTTCGCGCGGGTAATCTCGACGACTTTGGCCTGCGGGGCGCGGGCGGCGTAATTGCTGAAGACGATGTTCCCGTTAGGCAGCCATGAGAGCGCGGTCGTCCGATTGACGGGCACGCCGGCGAGATCGCCGTCACGGAGTTCCCAGACAATCTTGCCGGCTTCGTCGACTTCGATGATGTGGTTACCGAGTGTCAGGCTGATCAGCGTATGGCCGGCGGCGTTGCGCAGGCAGCAGAAGGAGCGGTTGTCCAGGTCGGACTCCGGGCTCTGGCGTTCCCAGACGACCTTGCCAGCGGCGTCGTATTCAAGGACGGTCTTTTCTTGCGGCACAAGATAGTGACCGTTGGGCAGCTTTCGTGCCATGCGACTCTGCAGGTGGTGGTTGGTGATTTGGCAGCCCAGCGGGATCTCGACCTTGATTGAGCCATCGCGGGCGACTTCGAGAAGGCGCGGTTTGTCGCCGGCTTCGGTCAGCATGATATTTCCGTTATCGAGCAGGACCGCCGTATTCACTTCAGACTGCGCGCCCTTGTATTCCCAGATAACTTTTTGATCGCGCGTCACTTCGACGACGGCGCCGCCCGGGTAGGCTTTGGTTTTTGAAAGGGTCAGGAGAAGGTTGCCGTTGGGCAGGATATACCCATCGCGGGTGACGGCAGGGTATTTCCAAGTGACGTTACCCGTGGCGTCGACGATCTGCGTCAGGCCGCCAAGCATCAGGAAAGAACGTCCAGTCGGCTTATCGGCGGCGGTAAGCGCATGGGTAGCGAGGAGAAGGCAGAGGAGGGCGCGGATCATTTGATTTCTTGGTAGTCGGAGGTTAGAGTCAGTTTGTCGGCGAAGGCGTTGACATACCAAGCCGTCGTGCCGGCGGGTAAGGGTGCGGAGGCGGTCATCGTCTTCGCCTCGAAGGCGGCCGGTGTTTCGACCCACTTGCGTGTGCCGGTAAAGCCTTTGTCGGTCGTCGAGATGAACACCGCGCGGTCAAGTGGTTTAGTGGAGGCGAAAATCGCGATGGCGTGGCCATCCTGAATGGTGGCTGAAATTGACTTACCCCAAGGCTTGCCCGTTTCGACGACGCTCTTGGCGAAAGCATAGCTGTCAGGAGGATTCCAGCCGGCGGGGTGGCTGTGGCCCATCTTGGAAATTAAAGAGACCATATGTGGTCCGGGGGCCTTGCGGTAATTCTCAGCCTGGCAGCCGAGCGGGAAATGATTGTCCTGTGGCCAGGAAAACCAGAGTACCGGCATCTTCATGCGGTCGGCGTAGTTCATCCCGTCCCAGATTTGCTTATAGCCTTCGTTGTCATGCAGGGCTACGCCCCAGTGGTTCTCGGCGTCGAAGAGATGACCGCATCCATAGGTAGGAATTCCGAACGCGAAACGTTCATCGAGCCCGATAATCGTACTCGTGATTACACCGCCCCAAGAGACGCCCATGACGCCGATTTTGGCGGCATCGACTTCCGGTAGGGAGCGCAGGAGCGAGTTGGCCAGCATGGTGTCTGCCAGTGCGTGGTACATCCACTGTTCCTTCAGGGGTAGCTTCGTATCGGCGAAGGTGCCATCGCGAGCCGGACCCGAGAAGGCGTGGCGGGCCCAGACGGGTCGGCCCTTAACTTCCTTCTTCTCATCGACGTCGGTCTGGCCTTCGACCGCGATGCTGATGGCGGCGAAGCCCTGAGCGTTCCACTTCTGCACCCACTCCTTGTAGGCCGTGCCGCCACCGCCGTGGACGAGGACGATGCCTGGGATCTTGCCTTCGCGTTTGGCTGGCAGGCCGATCCAAGCGAACGCCCGGGTCGGTTTGCCGTTCCAAGGAAGCGTCTCGTAGAAAATCGCATGCACCTGGCCGTCGGGCTTGAAGCCTTCGGCGTCATAGGTCTTTGGGGCTGGCGCGCAGGTGTTGACCAGATCGAGCGCTACTTTGCGATCAGCGATGGTTTCGGCGGAGAGCGCGGAGGAGAGAAGGAGTAGGCCGAGCAGGGAACGCATCGTTTTACTTGGCCACGCGGACGTTGCGGAAGCCTGCGCTGTCGCCGAAGACCAGGAAATCAAGCGAGCTCTTGTCCTTGCCCAGGCTAGCGTGCTTGCCCTTGAAGGTCTGGTCGTTGACTTGAACCGTCACCTCGTCGCCCTTGAAGGTCAATCGAACCGGGTACCATTCACCGGCGGCGAGCTTCAGGTTCTTCTTGGCGATGTCTTCGGTGGCCGTGGCGGCTTCGCCCTTGTTCGGGTTTTTGGTGAGGATCGCGTTTGTGCGTGAGACCACGAGACGGAAGCCGGCATCGCCGGCGCCGAAGCGGAGCGAGATGCGGTTGGCGCCTTTGAGATTCAGTTCGCATTCAACGCTGCCATCGGAGAGGACCAGCGGCGTCCGCAAGGCGGCGGCCTTTTCCGACCCGCTCTTGGGCTTGGCCCAGACGCCGCCATCGCGCGCGGTCCATTCGCCGGCGGAAGCGACCCAAGGTTTGCCGGGGATCTTGGCCAAAGGTTCGTCGAGCGCAATTGTGCCAGTCGTGATCGGGGTCAGCACGGCGATTTTCTTGTTCAAAGGTTTGACGTCCGCCGGCGGGAGTTCGCGGCTATAGCCGCCATTGCGATAGCGATTCAGCAGCGCCTTAAGTTCCGCGACGATTTCAGGATGGGCTGCGCTGACATCTTTGGTTTCCGCCGGATCTTCTTGGGTGTTGTAGAGCTGAGGGTGGAACTCATCTTTGCGAGCTTTACGGACGCCGGCTTTAATATCGTCAACGGGAATGCCTTCGATCCATTTCCAGGGGCCCTGACGGACGGCGAAGTTGCCATCCGCACTATGGACGATCATGTCCGCGCGGCCTTTGGCTTGAGGTTCGCCGAGCAATAGGGGAAGAAAGCTGCGGCTATCTTCTGCGCCCACCGTCACGGCGGGCAGGGGTTCGCCGACAATCGCAGCGGTGGTCGAAAGGATATCCACGACGCTGATCATTTCCTTGCTGGTGGAGCCGGCGGCAACTTTACCGGGCCAGCGGGCGATGAAGGGGATTTTGAAGCCGCCTTCCCAGACGTCGTGCTTTCCGCCGCGGAGGCCGCCGTTAACTTTTAGTCCGGCTTTAAAGGCAGCGGTTTGTACGCTATCTTTTTCCGGGTGGAAGACGCCACCGTTATCGCTGGCAAAGATGACTAAGGTGTTTTTCGTGGCGCCCATCTTATCGAGCGTCGCTAAGATTCTTTCGACGCTGCGGTCGAGCTCATGAATCCAGTCGCCGTAGAGGCCTGCGGCGCTCTTGCCGGCGAGGTCCTTATCGGGGGTCACGGGGTTGTGCACGGCGACGGGCGTGAAGTAGAGGAAGAAAGGTTTGTCCTTGGGTTGGGCTTCAAGCCAGCTCGTCGCCTTGTCGGTGAGCACCTTCATGACGCGCTGGTTCTTGCGACGAGGCGCATCCAGTTCGAGGATGCGTGGGCCGTTCTTGCCGTTTTCGGTATCCTCGGGTCCGTAAGTCGCCTGGTAGTCGTCGCTATCGGCGGCTGGACCGGCGACTTTCATGCCGGCCGGTATCTTGCCGGCGCGGAGTCCGTACACGAAACGGTTTTCGACGAAGATGCCCGTAAGGTCGCCATGATTGCTGGGGACTGAGAAGTGATAATCGAAGCCGATATCGAGCGGACCCGGAGAAAGTTCGGCGGTGTAATCGGTACGCCATTTTGGAGATTCGTCTTCCGTGCCGTAGCCCAAGTGCCATTTGCCGACGGAAGCGGTATTGTAACCATGCTTCTTCAGTAGCGAGGCCATGTTGAGCCGGGTTGTTTCGATGTGAAGGGGAGAAAACGTGCCGAGCACCTCATGCGTCAGCGTCGTGCGCCAGCAATAACGGCCCGTCAGGACGGAGTAGCGGGTGGGGGAGCAGACCGATGAGGTCGTATTCGCATCGGTAAAGCGGCGACCTTCCGCGGCGAGGCGATCGATGGCGGGGGTGCGGACCAATTTGGGATCAGCACCAAAGCAGCCGGCGCTGCCGTAGCCGTAGTCATCGGCGAGGATGACGACGACATTAGGTTGTTCCGCGGCGAAGGCGGTGCAGGCGAATAGGGCTAGGAGGAGGCGCATATTACTTGGAGGAAAGTTCGCGGAGGATGGCGTCGACGGCTCTCTCGATGCGCCAGCCCTTGCCATCGGACTGCACGCGCTTGTCGGTCTCGACCGGTGCAGGTACGCCGGCGTCAGATGCCGTCAGCGTGAGAAGCAGGCAGAGTAGGGGGCGCATAAGGTTATTTTCCTTCGGAGGCCCACTTCTTCATCTGGTCGATATTAAGTTGGACCTCGGGGTTGCCCTTGCCGACGTATGGCTTCATGTCGCTGTCATACATCGCTTCGCTTTCCGGAGCAGGATCGCGGGTGGCGACGAGCTTGGCGTCGAGAAGTCGGCGATGATTTTCTAAGACCGAGGTGAAAGCGGGGTCGGTGGCCAGGTTGCGGACCTGCCAGCGATCGACGACGTATTCGTAGAGCTCTTCTTTGGGGCGGGTGGGGCTGAAGAGCAACTGTTCGGTCAGTGGCGATAGTTTACTTTCGGCGTGCAGGACGCGGAGTTGCTTCACGATATCCTTGCCGTCCTTGTAGGCGCACGGTTGGAGGTGTGGGCGTTCGGGATGATAGTTTCGGAGATAAAGAAAACGTTCGGTGCGAAGGCTACGGATTTTTTCCGTGGTCTCATCGCATCGGTCGCGTGCGGCGAAAACTTCGGTACGGGCCTGGTAGTTCGTCGCTAAGATGTCTTGGGCTTGCATGCCGACGGGGATGGCGACCTTGGCGGCCGCGAGTGAAAGGGCGGTAAGGTCGATCTGTTCGACGAGGTCATTGCGGACTTGACCGGCGGCAATTCCCGGCCCGCGGATGATGAGGGGAATCTGTGTGCCTTCATCGAACAGGAACTGTTTGCCGCGGGCATGGCTGATGCCGTGATCGGTCATGAAGACAATCAAGGTATTGGCGAGTTGACCTTCTTTTTCGAGTCGAGCCAGCACGCGGCCAACATGGAGGTCGGTGAGGCGGGCGGAATCCAGATAGTCGGCCCAATCTTGCAAGAGAACAGGATCGCGAGGGTAGTAAGGGGGAAGGACAACTTTCTGAGGGTCGGTACCTGCGCCCAGTTCCGCCACGATGCGTTTGCGGAATTCGACCCTAACGGATTCGGGGCCTTCGCGAAGTTTGCCCCCGTGAAGCTGGACTTGCATGAAGAACGGCTGGTTGGCTTTGCGGCCGGACCAGTCGGAACTATCGTACATTTTCGCATCCCACTCGAAGTTGTAATCGGTCTTGCCGAGCCGATCGGCGTTATTCGCCTTGGCTTTCTTGCCCTTGGGGGCGCCGAAGGGCAGCCCCCGGAAATCAAAATCAGGCAAGCCGCTGCCGATGCAAGTATAGTAGCCCGCCTGTTGCAGGAGCTTAGGTACGGGTGTGACGTCGGCGGGGAGGTTGATCTTAAGCTCGCCTCGGCCACTGCGGTGATGCTGCGCCCCGATGGTCGTCTGATACATGCCAGTGATTAGGGCCGAGCGGCAAGGGGAGCAGACCGGCGCGGTAACGTAGGCGCGATTGAATTGCACGCCTTCTCGGGCGAGGCGATCGACGTTCGGCGTCGAGATGGTTTTTTCACCGTAGGTCGAAAAATTCGCCGACATATCATCGACGACAAACCAAAGGATATTCGGGCGATCGGCGGCGAGCACACCAACGCTGCAGACAAGGAGGGCGATAATACGATACATGGATGAGGACAAAAAAGCCCGATACTATTCAAGTGGTTAGCAACGGGCTTTCGGGTGATGTCTTAGGGATTATTTCTGCGTGAACACGAACACACCGTGTTTATTTGAAACAACGACGTCAACTTTGCCGTCTTTATTGATGTCGCCCGTCCAGAACTGGGTACCGACGCCGCTATCGTTGTCGATCAGGTGGGGGACATAGGTGGCACCGCCCTTGCCGTCACGCTTGAGTTCGAACCAGTAGAGTACGGGTTCGTCGTTGGGGTCGATATCGCCCTTCGGACCGTGAGCCCAGCGGCGCTTGCCGCAGACGATATCCTTAAGGCCGTCGCCATTAACGTCGATGAGTTCGATGGCATGGATTTGGCTGAAGTTCACGCCCAAGGGTGCATCGGCCTTGGTGTCTCCCATGAGCTTGTGCTCAATGAAAGAGCCGTCGGCATTCTGTTCGAACCAGGCGAGGCCGTAGCCATGTCCGTGATCGCTGGAGATGACATCGTTACGTCCGTCGCCATTGACGTCAGTGACGTACATTTGGGCTCCGCCGTGACCTGCGAATTTTGCCGCATGGAATTTCCAAGGTTCGCCTTTGGAGAGGTCTTTGGGTTGTTCGTACCAGCCATCTTTCTCGAGGATATCGACGAGCCCGTCGCCGTTGACGTCGCCGGCGCCGTAGCCGTGCGTGTATTTGAAGACCTTGGTGTCGTTGGCGGCAGATTTTTCGGTGATGGCGTGGAACTTTGCCTTACCGGTTGGGTTGGTCCAATCGAGTTCAGCGAAGCCGAACTGACCTCCGGTGCGGCCCTTGTTCTTCTTCGGGTCCTTTACGAGGTCGCTCGTGTGGCAGAGAAGTTCAGGCTTACCGTCGCCGTTGACGTCCATCAGGCCGGGTGATTCGCCATCCGCGACGTCGAAGATATTATGACGAGCCCAGTCGCCACCCTTACCCTTCGGGTTGATGAAGAGGTAGGCCGGATCGCCGGGGAGGCCATAGACGAGGATGTCGGTCCAGCCGTCGCCGTTGAAGTCGTAGGCGAATTGGATGAAGTAGTCGGAGTAGCCGGTGCTGGCGGTGTATGGCGTCTTGGTCGGGCCGGTCGGATTGTCACGTTCAGGCGTATAGGCGATTTTTTCTTTGAAATCGGGTCCGAGCCAGATGTATCGGCCGGCCGCGATATCCATGTTGCCGTCGTGGTTGAAATCGGCGACGGCGGCACCTTCGGAGACGAAGTCCTTGGTGATTGTCAGTTTATTAAAACTGACATCGGCGAAGGCGGTATTCGCGAAGAGCGAAGCCAGGGCGAGGGTGAGGAGGGGGCGCATGGGTAGGTGAGAAAGATAAAGATAGGGCTAGGCCGCGAGGGGTCTCTCGCCGGTGTCTGGGGATAGAATTAAGACAACCCTGGCAACGATTGGTTGCGAGGGTTTTTTACGATAAACTAAGCAAATGAGCGGAAAGGGAACTATTCTAGCTGCCCGAACATGATGCGTTCCTTGCGGCTGGAGTCCGTATCGCCCTGGGTCACGCAAAACCAGATTACACCCTGATCCTCGACAAAGGTGGGGTATTGAAAGGACTTCGTGGTCTCGAAGCGGTATTTGCGCTCCCAGTGCTTTCCGTCGTTGGAGACATCGATATTGAAGACGCTTCGGCCGACTTTCTCAATCGTCGTGCGTTCCTGCCAGCCAAGGTAGTAAACTCCGTGGAACTTATCGAAGGTCGGCTTGGATGCGGCGCCGTTCTTTACAAAATCTTTCTCGCCGCCGGTCGTCCAGGTGTTGCCGTCCATGCTTTCGGAGAACCAATAATTACGGTCGCCGTTTTCTTTGCGCGAGATTGCGAGCCAGCTGCCGTCGGGGAGGCGGTTGACGGCGGGCTCGGTCAGTGCGGGCTCACCAGGGCCGTTGAAGTGGCCGACGATTGTTAGCGTGTCGGCGGCGGTGTTCATCGTGCAGAGAGCCTCCTGAGCGCCGAGGTAGTTGTTGATGGCGATGTAAGTCTGCCCGTCGAATTCCTTGAAGTTATCGAAAAGGTAAAGGCCGGCATCGACTGACTTGCGCTTGAAGCCCTGTTTTGCGGCATCGGCATAGAGGTATTTCGGCTGCAGGTCGAACGTGCCATCGCTCGTCTGCAGTTTCATGCGGTGAATCTCTTTCTCAAACGTCAACGTGCTCAGATTCAGATCGCGGTAATAAGTTTGCGATTGGCGTTTGCCGGGTTGCTCGCTGGCGAACCAGCAACGGAGCGTCTGCGGGCCGACTTGTTTGATGCGCGGAACGAAGCAGCTACCGACCGGTAAGGTTTCGTTGGCGAAAGCCTGTTCGGAGCGTGCGACCGTCAACACGTCGAGAACCTGTCGGGTGCGAAGGTCGATGATGGAGACGGACGAATAAATGAAACTCCAGCTGGCGTTTTCGCTGGGCTGACGCTCGTTGACCTCTGAGATCACAAAAGCCCTGTCGCCGACGATGGCCAAGTGTGCGTCGTGGGCGCCTTTAACTTCGGGGGCAGTCGTCTTGATGAGGCCAGCCATCACCTTATCGCCTTCAGCCTTGGCGTCCCAGCCGGTAGGCAGAAGTTGAGCTGGCGAGCCCGGCTTGCTGGTTTGCTTAGGTGAAGAGCAGCCAGCAAGGATGACGGCGAGGCAGAGTAGGGTGCGAAGACTCATTTTACTTTGTAGATCTTTACGTCATCAACCCAAACAGTTGAATTCGCGAGGAAGCTGAACCAGCGCTTCATGTCATGGGCGTAGCCGGGGGAGTGGTGGGCGGCGAGCGGCTTACCGTCGAGGGTGAAGCGCATCTCGTCGCCTTCGGTGACCAGCGTGAGCACGTGCCATTCGGTGTCGGCCTTAAAGGGGGTGACTTGCGTCTTGGTCTTCAACATGGCTTCGAATTCAGGGTCAGGCTTCTTCTTGGCGGCCGCGTCATCCGCGTGCTTCTTTTTTACCGCGAGGTTCATCGAGCCCGTCTTGCGGTCGGTGAGCGTCAGATCGGTCTGGGAGAGGATTGCGTAGCACAAATGACCGGCCCACACATCCTTAAGTTCACGGTCGACGAAGCCGAGCTGGAGGTTCTCGGCCTTGTTGAGGCCGGGGAACTTGAAGCGCACGATAACGCCGCCGTCCGTGAAGCCGGCATCGTGATGGATGTGGGCCGCGTGACCGGCTTCCTTGGTCGCGCTGGCGATCTTCATGATGCCGGCGTCGAGGTCGACTTGCTTGATCTTAGGGACACGGTCGGCCGTAGCGCTTTCCCAGCCATTGCCGATGTCCTTCAGTCCGGTGCCGGTCTCTTCGCGCTCGAAGGCGTCGTGGAAGATCAGCGTACCTTTGGTCTGCAGCCAAGCGGCGTCGTCGACGGCGGAGAGGGGGAGGGCGAGGAGGCAGAGCAAGAAAGTTGACCAGTTGACCCGTTGACTGGTTGGCCAGAGGGGGTGAAGAAGGGGCTTCATGATGCGGAGTGGGGTTAGATTGGGGGTGGGGAAGATACAGTGCAAAGGTGGAAAGATAGGGGTAGGGGTAGCAAAACTTTTCGGATCTCGGGAGGTAGGGCTGACCGCCTCGGTCAGCCGCGGTTGAGCGAGGTCGCTCAACCCACCCAAGCCGTCACCTTCAGCTGCCTCCCTTGTCAACCGGCCAGCTGGTCAACGGGTCAACTATCGTTGCCTTTTACTTTTTCACAGGCCGCAGGCCGATTCGCACCTTTGCACCTTAGGACAGCACGTGGAGCTATCCTTGCCTCGGTTTACGCGAGCAGTTCCTTGACGACTTTGGCAGGCAGTACTCCAGTGAGCTTCTGGTCGAGACCTTGGAACTTATACGTCAGGCGTTCATGGTTGTAGCCCATGAGGTGTATGATCGTGGCGTGGAAGTCGGAGATGTGCAGCGGGTCTTTGACGATGTTGTAGCTGAAATCATCCGTCTCGCCGTAAATCTGACCTGCTTTGGAACCGCCACCGGCCATCCACATCGTGAAACAACGCGGGTGGTGATCGCGGCCGTAGTTGGTCATGGTCAGTCCGCCCTGGCTGTAGATGGTGCGACCAAATTCTCCGCCCCAGATGATGAGCGTGTCGTCGAACATGCCGCGTTGTTTGAGGTCTTCGATGAGCGCATGGCAGGGCTGGTCGATGTCTTTGCACTGACTGGGCATCCGAACGGTCAGGTTGCTGTGGTGATCCCAGTTATTCAGGTAAATCTGCGTGAAACGTACACCGCGTTCAGCGAGGCGTCGGGCCATCAAGACGCTGTTGGCGAACGTCCCAAGTTTTCGGGCTTCTTCTCCGTAGAGTTTGAAGACGTGTTCGGGTTCTTTGCTGAGGTCGGTGAGTTCAGGAACCGAAGCCTGCATACGGAAGGCCATCTCGTATTGACGGATACGCGTATGCGTTTCCGGATCGCCAATGGCTTCGTAGTTGAGGCGATTGAGCTGATTGATGCCATCGATGGTCTGTTTACGTAGATCATTCGGGACGCCTGGAGGATTATTGATGAAGAGAATCGGGTCGCCTTTGCTGCGGAAGGAGACGCCGGCGTGTTCGCTGGGCAGATAGCCGCTGGACCAAAGACGAGAAGAGATGGCCTGCTGTTGTTCGGTATTGGTCGGGTTGGCGATGAGTACGACAAAGCCGGGGAGATTATCATTCTCGGAGCCGAGTCCGTAAGAGGCCCATGAACCGATGCAGGGACGGCCGGCGACTTGGTTGCCGGTCTGCATCGCGCAGATGGCAGGTTCGTGGTTGATGGCTTCCGTATGAAGTGAACGCATCCAGCAAATATCATCGGCGTTCTTGGAGAGGTAAGGCAGCAGCTCGGAATTCATCCACATGCCCGCCTTGCCGTACTGGGCGAAGTTATATTTGGAAGGGGCGACGGGGAAGCGGGCTTGGCCACTGGTCATCGTCGTGAGGCGTTGGCCTTTGCGGATGCTTTCGGGCAGGTCCTTGTCGTACATCTCCTTCATCTGCGGCTTATAATCGAAGAGGTCTAATTGCGAAGGGCCGCCGACCATGTGCAGGTAAATGACGCGCTTGGCTTTGGGGCGGAAATGCGTACCGACGGCACCAGGAGCGGCCTGGGCGGTCGATTTTCCGATGAGGGAGGCGAGCGCGGCGGCGCCGAGGGCGTTCGCTCCGTGGCCGAAGAAACGGCGGCGGGTCTGCAGGGTGTTCCACTCGTGAAGGATAGACATGGTGATTATTTGTTAAGGACTTCGTCGAGGTTCATGAGCTGGCTGCAGACCATCGTCCAAGCCGCCAGTTCGGGCTTCGATAACTTTTCGTCAGCCTTGGAGTCGCCGACTTTGACCAAAGCTTCGGCATCGGAAGTATGCGCTACGTAGTATGCGCGAAGTTGCGCGAGGCTGGAGGTGAGAATCGGCAATTCATTCGCATGCAATGGGCGACAAAGCAGGCGGGTGGCCGCGAGGTTGAGGCGTGCCTGATCATCTCCGGCCGACTGGAGCGTGTGTTGGGCGAGGAGGCGTGAAGCTTCGACATACTGCGGGTCGTTCATCGTCACGAGGGCTTGCAGGGGGGTGTTCGTGCGGTCGCGGCGGACGCAGCTGGCTTCGCGTGAAGGGGCGTTGAATAGATCCAAGCTGGCCGGCGGAGCCATGCGTTTCCAGAAGTTATATAAAGTACGGCGGTAAAGGTTTTCGCCGGTGTCCTGTTTGTAGGACATGTTATGCATGCCGACCACTTCCCAGATGTTTTCAGGCTGATAGGGCAGGGTGCCGGGGCCGCCCATACGCGGGGAGAGCGTGTTGCTGGCGGCAAGGGCGTAGTCGCGGATCATCTCGGCATCCATGCGGAAGCGGGGGCCGCGGCTGATCAGCGCATTATCCCGGTCCTTCTCAAGTTTTTCGGGGGTGATAATCGCGGCTTGTCGATAAGCGGCGGAGGTAAGCAGCTGTCGGTAGAAACGTTTCACGTCCCAGCCGTGCTCGCGGAAATCGACGGCCAGCCAATCGAGCAGCTCGGGGTGGGTCGGAGGGCTGCCCATGATGCCAAAGTCTTCGGTTGTTTTCACGAGTCCGGTGCCGAAGATTTCCTGCCACATGCGATTGACGGTCACGCGCGCCGTGAGGGTGTTGGTCTCGCCGACGATCCACTTGGCCAGACCAAGGCGGTTGCGTGGGGCGTCACTGGGAAGTTTGCCGAGGGCGGCCGGAATCTCGGCTTCGACTTGTGCGCCGGGTTTGTCGTAGGCCCCGCGGATCAGGATGTTTGCCATCGGCTTGCTATCCATTTTTTCTTCCTGGATGTGCGTCATCGGACTGCGATTCTTAATCGTAGTCTGTTCGCCTTCCAGTTTCGCGAGAGAGTTGCTCGATTTCTTAAAGCCGTCGTTGCGTGAGGTCAGATAATATTCGAAGACCATCTCTTTCTGTTTGTCGTTGAGCTTGGGGGCGGCGAGCAGGCGTTGCATCGGACCGACCTTGGCGATGGTCGCGACTTCGTTGGGGTTCAGTTGGCGACCGTAAAGAAGGACATCTTGGATGTTACCGGTAAAGATATCGCTTCGGCTACGTTGACCGATCCGGGTGGGAGTCGCGGC
>CAINMU010000058.1 GCA_903850885.1 uncultured Opitutia bacterium
ACTTCATATGCTTGTACGCGTCCTCTGCAGTCTGGCGGTCAGCCGCGTTCAAGGTTTCCAAGGCGGGCATCTTTTCGTCGATGAAAATCGCCTGACCAGGCGTGATGCCCCAAGTCACCGTCGGACGGATTTCCGAGGCCTCGAACTTGACGACTTCATCGTAAGCGCAACCGGGATCGGAAGCAAAAGACTGCCAGCGGGCGACCGCCGCATCCCAATCCGCCGCCTTAGGCGCGAAGGGCTTACCCTTAATGTAGTCAAAAGTCTTTTGGTCGGGATTCACGTAACCACAACGGGCGCCGCCTTCGATCGACATGTTACAAACCGTCATGCGCTCCTCGAGGGAGAAGCCGTCGAAGGTCGAGCCGGCGTATTCATAGGCGTAACCGATGCCGCCATTGACGCCGAGCTTACGGATGATGTGAAGAATCACGTCCTTGGCGTAGACGCCAGGGGCGAGCTTGCCGTTGACCTCGATACGGCGGACTTTGAGGGGGCTCAGCGCCAACGTCTGGGTGGCAAGCACATCGCGGACCTGCGTGGTACCGATACCGAAAGCGATGGCACCGAAGGCCCCGTGGGTGGCCGTATGCGAGTCGCCACAGGCGATGGTCGTACCAGGCTGGGTGATACCCTGCTCCGGACCGACCATGTGGACGATACCTTGCGTGCCCGTATGGGTGTCGAAGAAACGGATGCCGTAGTCTTTGGTATTCTTGCGAAGCGCCTCGATCATCTCTTGGGCGATCGGGTCGGAATAAGGCTCCTTGAGCTCGTTGGTCGGGACGATGTGGTCGACGGTGGCAAAGGTCCGCTGAGGGTATTTCACCTTCAAGCCGAGGTCCCGGAGCATGCCGAAGGCCTGGGGGCTCGTCACCTCATGGATGAGGTGCGTGCCGATAAATAGCTGGGTCTGCCCATTAGGCAACTTGCGCACCGCGTGCGCTTCCCAGACTTTTTGGAACAATGTTTTGGCCATCTTCGGAAAAGGTAAGGGGTCAATTTAGGATGAGAGCGGGGCTGGTCAATCCCACAGGAAAGCCACCCCCGGATGATTAGAGGCTTAAAAAGTGCCGAAAATGACCAAGCAGAGCCTCGGGTAAGAGGCTGCGACTTGACCCACTCGCCTCCACCCTTCCATCCTGCCCTATGGACCGCACCCTCACCCTCAGTTTTTCCTGCCCCGATACCAGCGGTATCGTCGCCGAGGTGTCGTCCTTTATCGCCCAACACCAGGGTTGGATCACCGAAGCCAGCCAACATTCCGAAACCGAACTGTCCCGCTTCTTCATGCGCGTCGAAATGCGGGCCAGCTCGTTTACTTTCCCCGCCGAAGAATTCGGTACACGATTCACGCCCATCGCCCAAAAATATAAGATGGATTGGTTGCTCTCCGATTCGCAAAAGCCGCGTCGCGTCATTCTTCTCTGCTCCAAACAGGAACACTGCCTCTACGACCTGCTCGCCCGTCACGTCGCCCAAGACTTCGCCTTCATCGTCCCCTGCGTCATTTCCAACCACGAAGACCATCGCAAGATCGTCGAAGCCCACGGGATTCCTTTTCATTATATTCCGGTCACGCCGGAAAATAAAGATGCGGCTTATCGGCAGATGGAGACGATTTTCCGCCAGGAAAAAGCCGACCTCATCGTGCTCGCTCGCTACATGCAGGTGCTCGACGCGCAACTCTGCCGCAACTTCGCCGGTAAGATCATCAACATCCATCACTCTTTCCTGCCATCGTTCGCCGGCGCCAAACCTTACCACCAAGCCCATCGTCGTGGCGTCAAGTTAATCGGTGCCACTTGTCACTTCGTGACGCCAGACCTCGATGAGGGGCCGATCGTCGAGCAAGACGTGATTCGCGTCGACCATTCCGATTCCCCCGAAGACATGGTGGAACTGGGCAAAGATATCGAAAAGGTCGTACTCGCCCGCGGCCTGCGTGCCGTCGTTGAGGATCGCGTGCTGCTGGCTGGTCATAAAACCGTCGTCTTCCGCTGATAATGCTCGGAAACCTTCGATAATACGAAGGTTTAGAGATTGGACTTAGGGAGATAAAGTTAAGGCTACCTTGAACCCCATCACCCCATGCGTCCGCTCCTCGTATTAATCTTATCATTTGTTTTGGTCGGTGCCGCGACGAATCCGGAAACGATCAACCCCAACGCCAAGGCGCCGTTCGTCCAACCCGCCGAGGCCGAGCGGCCTGCGCTGCTCAAAGCCATCAAGTCCTATATGGCGCAAGAGCCGGGGACATTTTCCGCCCACCCTTCGGCCAAAGATTTCCCCGGAGAGGTCACGGTGAAGGAAAGAGTCAACCGGACGGTAAGCTACGATGCCAATCTGCTCACCCGTTGGGACACCGCTGCAGGTAATGCCCCCAACCTCGCCACGGGTCCGGAGGTCTGGCAGGAAACCGGCCTCTATGCCGCCCCGGGCGAAGTCATCGTCGTCAACGCCGCCAGCCTTCCCTCCAACCGCATCGTGAAAATTGTCGTCGGCGGGCACCGCGATAGTCTTTTCAAACTCGATAAGTGGAACCGTTTCCCGCTGATCAGCCGCTCCTTCGAATTAAAAATCGGCGCGAATAAGATCGGTAATGCATTCGGCGGCCAGCTCTTCATTCACGTCCAAAGTAAAGGGGCGAAAGCACCGGAAAAGGCTGTGCCTGGCTCGCCTTTGCAATTTACGAACGCGGTGGCCGCACCGACTTATATCCTGGGCAAAGATACTCCCGAATCCTGGAGCAAAGCCAAACACGAGCCCGCCCCATGGGCCACCCTCGTCGGCAAACAAGTCATCCTCCATATTCGTACTTCGGAATTAAAGAAACTCACCGACCCCAAGCCGCTCTTGGAATGGTGGGACAAAGCGATGGGGCTAGAAGATGACCTCATCGCGCTTAAACGCTTAGCGCCCGAGCGCGTCATGCCTGATCGGCAGATTTCCGCCGGCTTCATGCACTCCGGCTATCCCTTCATGTGCTGGATCAATCCCTCCGAAGCGGATGCGATTAATCTCCCGAAATTAATCAAAGAAGGCAACTGGGGCTTCTTTCATGAGCTCGGCCACAACCATCAACGCAAGTCTTGGACTTTCGAAGGCCAGACCGAAGTCACCTGCAATCTGTTTTCTCTCTATGTGATGGAAAAACTCGTGGGTAAGCCACCCGGCCAAGGCCACCCCGCGATGGTCAAACTGGACGAACCTTTAAGCAAACGTCTCGCGACCCCGCCCAATCTCGGCCCCTTCGAACAACTTTCCACCTTCGTCGTCCTCATTCGTGCCCACGGCTGGGGGCCCCTTCGCGAGGCCCTTCGCTCCTACGCCACGACGCCCGAGAAGAATGAGACACCCATCCCCGAGCTTAAAAACTCGTTTGTCTTACGCTACGGCCATGCCGCCAAAGCCAATGTGGCGGATTATTTCACGCTGATTGGCTACCCGGTGACCGATTCCTGTCGCGCCGCGCTCAAAGGGTATCCTGCATTCAGCCCCACCCTGCCTACGCCTGCCAAGTGATTGGCTGACAAGGGGTCGGATGGCAGACGCCTTCCGTCTCGCCCTTTTATCAGTCTTACGCCTAAGGTAGTCGTATGCGGCGTCCCATGGGCGCCCCCATTATCCAATGTCCCTTATTTCACGTCTTTCCGCCCGACTGCAGAATCATCCTAAGCGTATCGTCTTCCCCGAAGGCGCCGACCCGCGCGTCATCCAGGCGGCCCGTCAATTCGCCACTAAAAAGCTGGGGGTGCCGATTCTGATCGGCGATCGTCAGCGCATCAAAGTCAACGCGGCCCGTCTTAATATCCGACTCGATGATATTCGCATCATCGAACCCGAGCGCAGCGACGAGCTCAAGGGTTACATCGAAAAACTCGAATCCATCCAGCGCTACGGCAACACCAATCTCCAAGGTGATCCGCGCGAATTAGTCCTCAATCCTAACTACTTCGCGTGCCTCATGGTCGCGACCTCCGCGGCCGATGCGCTCATCTCCGGCGCCACCACGCATGCCGCTTCCGGCCTGCGCACAATCCTCCAGACTTTACCGCGTCAACCCGGAGTCGAGACCGTCTCTTCGATGCAGATCCTGGAATCGGAAGAAGCGAAATTCGGTTGCGACGGTGTCCTGTTCCTCGCCGATTGCGGCGTCATCCCCGACCCCACCGCCGAACAGCTTGCCGATATCGCGATCACCACCGCGGGGCTCGCTGGGCACCTTACCAATACCATCCCGAAGGTGGCGATGCTCGCCTACTCCACGCATTCCGCGAACCCGCGTCAGGCTTCCGTGAAGAAAGTCCAATCCGCCACCGAACTGGCTCGCCGTAAAGCACGCGAATTAGGTATCCCGTGCGACATCGACGGTGAAATGCAAGCCGACGCCGCCCTCAACCCTTTCGCCGCCGAATCCAAAGAAGTCTCGGGCACCGTCGCCGGCAAAGCCTGCGTGCTGATTTTTCCCGACCTCAACTCCGGCAACATCGCCTCCAAGATGGCCCAACACATCGCGGACATCCCTGCTTACGGCCAAATCCTGACCGGCCTCGAACGCCCCGCCGCTGAAATCTCTCGCGGCGCCAGCGCCCATGATATCTTCGGAACGGCCGTGATCGTGGCCGCCCAAGCAGTCGATAAGTCCTACCTCTACCCCACGCGCAAAGACAGCCCTGACGCCTAACCATGGCCCTCAAGAAACGTTTCGCGGATAACGTACCGGGTCTGCTGGCCCGTCCGATGAACAAGGATACCCGCCGGGTCTTTGTCGCCGCCACGCGGATGAACGACGGCAAGACGACGACCTGCCTCGGCCTGACCGCCGCCCTTCAGACCATGGGTCTTCACGTGGGTTACATCAAACCCATCGCGCAACGCGTCGTGCAATCGGGTGACGATCAAGTCGATGAAGATACTTTGTTAATCGATGGCTTATTCAATTTGGATATCCCGATCTCGGCGATGTCGCCCGTGGCCATCGGGCCCGACTTCACCAAACAGTTCCTGGAAAACCCCGGAGAAATCGGTCCGCAACTTCAAGACCGTATCTGCCGGGCCTTCGACCGCGCCGCTTACGGTAAAGATATCGTGGTCGTCGAAGGCTCCGGTCACGCCGGCGTCGGTTCGGTCTTTGGCGCCTCTAACGCCGACAATGCCAAAGTCCTGAACGCTAAGGCGATCATCGTGGCCGCCGGCGGCATCGGGAAACCCATCGATGAGATTGCCCTCAATAAAGCGCTCTTCGACAAGGCCGGCGTCGAGGTCGTGGGCGTCATTTTAAACAAAGTCATGCCCGATAAGCTGGAGTTCATCCGAGACTTCGCCGGACGGGGTCTTAAGCGCCTCGGGGTGCCTCTCCTGGGCGTCATCCCCCTCCAAGAGACCCTTGCCTACCCTAACCTCGACCAAGTCGCCCAGGAGACCCGTGCCCGCTGGATCCACCAGCCGGCCGGCCTGCGCCGCGTTCGCCGCGTCTTCATCGGCGCAATGTCTGCCCGCCGGGCCGCCGAATACCTTAAGTTACCTGGCACCTTGGTCATCGTCCCCGGCGACCGGGAAGACCTGCTCGACGCTTTCATCAACGGCGGGGGCGCCAAGACACTGGCGGGCGTACTGCTTTCCAATGGCCTGCTGCCCAACGACGAGATAATTCGCCGCCTCACCGAGGCCGGCATCCCGCTCGCCGCCGTGGAAGCCGAATCTTTCACCGTCACCGCTCGTATTAATAATATGACCGTTAAGACCATGCGCGAAGACGCCGACAAGATCCCGATCATCGAAAAGATGATTTCCGAATCGGTCGACATCCCCGCGCTGCTGAAGGCGATCTGACGCCTAAACGGCTCGCAGGATTTCACCCAGGCGGGTGAAGTGACCATCATCGAAGCCCATCGCTCGCTTCAGGAAAGCGTCGCGCTCGATGAGATTCGGGATCTTGCCGGCCTCGCGACTTTGCACCGACGTGATCAGACCGCGCAGCCGCACCCAACGGGCGCTGACCGGCACGGGGTAATCGCTGCCGTGTAAAAAACGCCCCAGCCGCCCCGACGCGATGATCTGCTTAAACACGCCGCTGCGAATCGGGCTATTGAGCGCGCTGGTATCCGCATACATCTTCGGAAATTCATCCATCAGTTTAATCAGCTCGCCGAAATAATTCGGGTCAAAGAAGTGGCTGTTGCCCGAGGAGTGCGCGGCGATGACTTTGACGCCTAACTCCAGCGGGCGCCGCAGGATGCGCGGATCCTGATAAGAGCGATTCATCACCGGCACGGTCATTTCGCCACCGGTGTGGCAAAGGAACGGCAGACCAGCGGCCGCCATGCGTCGCCAAAATTCATCATACTGTGGCAACGAGCAATTCACGTTCTGGCAGTTCGGCAGTAGCTTGAGCGCACGGGCACCGGACGCCAAACAGCGCTCCAACTCCTCCATGGCGTCCTTGCGCCCGGGATGAATCGATACCGCCGGGACAAATTCCGGATTCTCGCGGCAGACCTTGAACAAGTAGTCGTTCGGCACGTGGAACGAACCGAAGTCGATCTTCTTACCTTCTTCGTCGTAGACCTCGTCTTGCGCGAGCAACAAGGCCTTGTCGACATACGAGCCGCGGATGAGCTCGCGCAGAGCTTCGACATACTTCACGTCAAAATCCTTGTGCGTCAAAGGCAACGGCATCCCCACCGCCCGCCGCATAACCTCACTGAGCGCCTTCAGCCAGAGGCCTTCAATGCGCAGCCAGCAACCGCTCCCGTCCCGGCCGTTGCCGACGAGGTGGACGTGACAATCATAACGCGGTGCGGCCGGAGGCATGAGATCAGGCGCTGGGTTCCTGCTTTTCCGCATTCATGCGACCATACAGCCAGGCGACGCCCAGGAAGGCCACGGCAATGATGCCGACGGCGATGACCCGGTTAGTCGTCCCGGTGATATCGACTTTGAACATGCGGAAGGTCGTGCAAGCCAGGCCAGCCAGCCCGAGCATACGGAAGGACTTGGAATAATTAAAGTGTCCCATCACGAAGAACAGGATCGAAGACACGACCCAGAAGACCGAAGGGAGCACAGCGAATTGACCTTTCATGTCCAGACACACCCAGAAAGTGTGGGCGAGTAGCAACGACCCGATGACTGGTCGCTGCATGGATTCCACCTCTGCGTCCGCATATTGCAGGGTGTACCTGGCGAGTGCACGGAGGAGCAGGCCGAGCCCGAGAATCCAAAACAGACCTCCCACGAGGTCCTTAGGCCCGTCGAATCCTGCAATACTTCCCCAGTAGCTTAGATTGATAATGACGTAAGCAACCAAGAACCCTGGAAGAGCCAAGACCATCTTCTTGAACTGAGATTCCGCCAGAGCCAGCCAAGCCGCCACGGCCGAGATCAGCAAGGCGCCCCCGAACCAGGCGAAAACCTGCGAGTACCAACCGTTGACGTGACACCAGACACCGCACAGGAAGGCTGACCACGTCATCAGGAAGGCCATCGTGAACGTAAACGCATGCTGCAAAGCGAGGACCCACTCTTCTTTGCGCTCCGCCGTCTTCCAGATGATGCCGGCCTGGGTCAGGCCGATGATGAGCAGCCAGAAGGCATGCCATCCAACCGTCGCGGGATTAGGGGTCGTCGTCGACATCCACTTGAGGGCAAGCATACAGCTCACCAAGTAAGCAGGAACGGCAGCCCAGATCAGGCCCTTGCGGTAACGCACTAACGCGATGACACCGATGACCAACCAGGGCCAACCGGCCATCTCCGGCGTCGAACGAGGGTGCTGCACGCCGACCAACGCGCCGCCGAGGACGACAAGGCCGCAGATCCGAAGAAGATACTGCCATTCGTCGGTGTGCTCCCATTCCTCCCTGAACGATACCAGCAACGCCATGCCGGCGATAGCGACCAAGGATGCCCAAGGGTACCCGTGAGAAGCTGATGTTGGTTGAAAAATAAGGTAGAACGCGGCCAGGGCGCTCAGCGCTTCCGTCGCCGTGCGGCCCAGACTGGATTTCGTGCGGGAGGCCAGAAGCTGCGCCAAGGCGGCGGCAAGCAACCAGGCGATCCAGCGATTGTCAGTGTAAATCGTCGTGATTCCGGCCGCCGTGAAGACCAGCGACGAGATGAGCATCACCTGTGAGATATTCGCGGAGCGCGTGCGCTCCAACCAACCGAGCGCCAGCGCGATGGCTGCCAACTCAAAGCCGAGAGTCGAACGACCATGATTAATCGGATTGCAGGCGACAAAGGCGATCAATGCTGGGACGAAGAATGAAGCCAGCTGGAAGGTTTCGTGCGACCGAGTTCCACCCAGAATCTTTGAATCCGTCAAAAGTCGTCCCCCGACCCAAAGGATAGCGAAGCAGAATAAAGCCGTCAGTTGAATCGGATTAGAGTAATGACCGGCGCCGAGGTGGTATTGCCAAAAGCCCAGGCAAAGCTGCGAGACGAACAAGCCGAGCCAGCCGGCCGAACCCCAACCACCACGCAACATGAGCACCACGCCAATGAGGGCGACCATGGCTACGCCCAAGACGTTGACGTAATCATCGATCTTAACCCCAACATCGGGATTCTGAATGGCGAAGAATACGGCCAGGCCGGCGAAGATTACCGCCAGCTGGGCAAACAACTTGTCCTGGCGCCATAGGGCGATCACGACCACGCCGATCGCGGCCACGAACTGCAGGACGGAGGAACCGAGTACCGAATCAAAGAGCTTGAATTTCTCCAGCCCATAGGTTGACCAAGCGGCAAACTGCAGGACACCCAAGCCAGCGGCCCCGATGACCCTCCCCAGATCTTGATTCCGGAGCGAAAGCCTCAGACTGAACCAGAAGATAGCGCCACCAATCGCGGCAATCTCGCTCACCATAACCCAAGCTGGGAAATTTTGGTAAATATTCAGGTAGACACCATAAAAAATCACGGCGGCGAGGAAGAGCACGCCACCGATTCGTCCCGTCCACCAAGCCCCGAGCGCGTACTCACCCTTGAGATTCGAGGGGGGCAGCATGCCGAGTTCCCGCAGCTTGGCAGCCAGCGGACTCGGACCCTCCGCTCGCGACGGGCCAGAAGAGGTAGGCAATGGAGGCGGGGTGTTGTTGGGCATAAGGTTTATTATACCGCAGCAAGCTCTGCTGCGGTCATTGAAAATCTTGATTGGGCGCATCGGCTAAAACAATGCCGCCACCGACTTTTGACCAGAATCGCCGAATCTCCCGCAAAAACGCCACTTCTCAAGGACTGCGGGGTATCCATTTCCCAGACAATGCCGCGGCAGCAGGATAAGCCAATGGTTAATTTATAGCATAAATTTATTAAATGTAGCCATCGATGATCCCGCCACCGATCAAGCAATAACCTATAAATCAGCGCACCGATTCTCCGCACAACCAGACGTCGGCTACTTCCGGCCGAGCCGAGGAACCATCCCAGTCAAAGGCAACAAAATCCGCTGGCTGGCCAACCGCCAACACTCCCCTTCCCCCGACGAAGCGGCCAGGCGCGGAAGTCATCAGCGCAACGGCCTCACCCAAACTCAATCCGACCTGGGTTACCAACACGGGAATCGCCGCAATCATCGGCAAAGCCGCGCCAGCAAGGTAATTGCCGGTACCATCATCGAGTGCGAGGAAGCCGTCCGCGCGCAGCTCCACCTTGCCGCCGATCGAGTTCTCATATTTTCCGGCAGCAAGACCGCCGAGCGCGACGAGATCCGAGACGACCAGCGAACGGGCCAAGCCCTTGGCCCGGAGCATCACTTTTAATTGCGCAGGGGTAAGGTGGTGCCCATCCGCAATGAACATAGCCGTCAGCCGATCATCCGCCAATTGCGGCCAAAGATGATTATGCCGACGATTCATCGTCGCATGCGAGCCGTTACCGAGGTGCGTTGAAAGGGTCGCACCCGCGTCGACCGCGGCGGCAATCTGGGCGGCATCCGCCGAGGTATGCCCAAGCGAGACGAACACACCAGCCTTCACCAGATGACGGACGTAGGCGGGGGTCTCGGGCCAATGCGGTGAGAGCGTGACAATCTTCACCAGCCCGCCAGCGGCCAACTGCCAGCGGTCAAACTCGGCGACCGAAGGCGCCCTCACGTCCGCGGCCGAGTGTGCCCCACGTGACCCATCTTCAGAGGCTATATGCGGCCCTTCGACATGAATGCCCGCGACCATCGCGGCGACGTCAGGATGCTGGGCGCACGCGTCACGGATAGTACTCAGCGCCGCGACGATGCGGGCTTCGGTAGCGGTGACGAGCGTCGGCAAGAAGGTCGTGACGCCGACCTTGAGCATCGCCTGGCAAAGGGCCCGTACGGTCGCGATGTCGAGCGTGAGTCCGTTGAGGTCATGCCCAGCATAACCGTTGACCTGCAGATCAACGAAGCCCGCACTAAGCCACCGCTTCTCGCCGTGCTCCTGGAATTCGATGGCCTTAATCAGCTCGCCTTCGGTGGTGACCGCGATGCCCCTGCCCGTAGAAGGATCGCGGCCGAGGAGGCGTTGCGACGAAACGGGCGACATAGCCTAGCGGGCGAGCTCCGAAGCGGCGGCCTCGTCGATATAAAGCGTACAGTCAGCATGCTGCTGGACAATCGAAGCGGGACAAGTCGGCGTCACCGGACCTTCGACCATCGCCTTGACCGCAGCGGCCTTACGCTTGTCCGGCACTGAAAGGATGATGACTTGGCTGCGCATAATCTCCCGGATCGACATCGAAATCGCCTGCTTCGGCACATCGGACATGGCCGGGAACCAGCCTTCGCCGAATTGTTGGGCCCGGCAGGCGACATCCAGGTCAACTACGATATACGGGTCGCGCACTTCGAAATCGGCCGGCGGATCATTGAAAGCCAGGTGGGAATTCTCTCCGATGCCGGCAAAACAAAGATCAATCTGACGTCCCGAAATCAAAGCACTTAGTCGGGCTAATTCCGCCTTTAGGTCGACGGCATCGCCGTTGACCGGAATAAATTCCGGGGCGACCGGCAAATGGGCGATGAAACGCTCCCGTAAGTACTTCCGGAAACTCGCCCCATGCGTCTCGGCCAAGCCAACATACTCATCCAAATGGAAAACCGTCACGCGGGCCCAATCGATACCCGGCTCAAGAATCAGCCCTTTCAACGTTTCAAACTGACTGGCCCCCGTGGCCACGATGATATTAGCCCGAGCTTTTTGACTGAGAACCTTACGCAATACTTCCGCTCCGTGATGTGAAGCTGATTTACCCATGGCGACAGGGTCTTTAAAATGAAGGATTTTCATGGGGTATGAACGACCTCCACCCTGTCAAAAGGGCTACTTCAAGCAAGCGCCGAACTGTATCCTTTGGGAGAGTTATTGCGCATTTAAACTGCGTTCGAAATTTCGCTCCGAACAACGCAACGTGGGTCCAGAGCTTAACCGACGAGATTCAAGCCCCGCATCGTCCCGGTCGACGAGGCGAACTTATCGGCGTCGATGCCCATGCGCTGGAGCATCGAGACGAAGAGGTTCGGTAGGGGATAATTCCGCTCCGTGTCAAAGGCGAGATTCTGGCCGTGTTTAAAGCCCCCGCCCATCAGGAGGGTCGGCAGATTAGTCGTCACGTGCGTACTGGCGTTACCCAGATTGCTACCGTAAAGAACCATGGTGCGATCCAGCAAAGGAGCGCCGTCTTCTTTGGCGACCTTGAGGTCGGCCATGAGTTTGGAGAGAAGCTGCATGTGCATGCTGTCGATCTGCTTGAGCTGGCTGAGTTTCTTATCGGATTTTCCGTGGTGCGAAAGGCTATGATACCCGTCGGTGGTGGTGTGGACGTGATCAAGATCGAGGGCCGGCGTATTGACGCTATCGAGCATCAGCGTCACCGCGCGCGATGAATCCGTTTCGAAACAGATGCGTGCCATGTCATACATCACCCGGACTTTATCCATGTATTCCTTGGGACTGCTCGGATCGAGCGGCGAAGAGGATGTGGCGATCGGCCGCGGCTTCTTTTCCCATTCCTTAGACATCTGCATCCGTTGTTCGAGCTCACGGACGCTGGTGAAATACTGGTCGAGACGATCGCGATCCTGGGTGCCCATTGTGCGGCGCAGTTCACCCGCCTGGCCCCCGACGGCATCCAAGATGCTCTGCCCGAGCACGAGTCGGCGCTCTTGCGCCGCGATTTCCTGCGCCGAACCACCCATGAACATCTTGCGGAAAACTTCCGAGGCCTTTTCTTCGGTCGGGATCATCACGCCGCCCGCCGTCCAGGAAAGGCTCCGCGAACCCCGCGAACAGTTCACACCCAAGGTCATGGAAGGATAACGCGTGAGATGGCCGATGCGTTCCGCCATGAATTGATCGAGCGAAATCGTATTACGGAAGCCACCGCTGCTGGGATGCGGCGCCGCGGTCAGGAAACAATTGTCCGCCGGGTGGCCGCCATCGACGTCCGGGTGCGAAACGCCGGAAAATACCGTGAAGTCCTTGCGGTGATCTTTCAGCAGTTCGAGGTACGGGGAAGCTTTGTAATCCGCCCCCTTGCCTTGCGGGAAAAAGAACTCTGGAACCAAGCCGAGGTTATTACAAATACCAAGCATGCGCCGAGGCTTGACCGCCGCCGGAGCAGAAACCGCGAAGGCAGGCGTCATCGACTCCAAGAGCGGCAGCGCCAGTAAGACGCCGGTGCCGGCCAGAAAACGACGACGGGAGACGGCACGCTTAAAGGCCACAAAGGGCGCTTGAGTAGGATTAAAGGACGACGGGGTGGTCATGAAGGTAGAGTTATTTGTTAAGAAAAAGATCGCTGGTCACAAGCCCGCGCACCAACGAACGGACGCCAAAGTGCGTCGGAGCGGCGGCATCCAGCACGGCTTCGACCTTGGCTCGGTCGCCAAAGGAAACGGCGGCACCGGTGGCATAGACCGTGAATTGGCCGAGCATATTTCGGGCAAGCTGACGGTCGTCAGTAGCCACCAATTTCTTGAAATCACGGATGTCCGTGAATTTCTTCCCGTCAAGCTGACCATAAGATTCGACCGCCAGCGCGTTATGAAAGGCGAATTTTTGCCCGTTCTTCCCGATCCCGACCTCAGGCGTCTTCCCATCCAGCGCCCGATAAGTCGTCCGGAAACCTCCCATCACGTCAAAATTCTCTAACGCGAAACCCGGCGGATCGATTGTGGCATGACAAGCCGAGCAGGATTCCAATTTCCGATGCTTATCAAGCTGCTGGCGGATAGTGACAGCTCCGCGCGTATCAGGCTCGACCGCCGGGACGCTCGCGGGCGGCGGTGCTGGCTTACGACCGAGGATGCGCTCCATGATCCAGGCTCCGCGAATGACCGGCGAAGTCGTGGTACCATTAGCGGTGACCTTAAGGACGGCCGCCTGCGTCATGAAACCACCGCGCACGCTATCCTTGGGTAACGCAACCTTACGCAACTTAGCCCCCATCACAGGCGGCAATTGATAAAGTTTAGCCAAGCGTTCGTTAACGAAGACGAAATTGGCTTCGACGACGTTGCGGATGGGCAGATTACCGCGCAGGAGTTCAGCGAAGGTTTCGTGGCTTTCATCCCGGGCCGATTCCAAGAGATGGTCGTCTAAGTAATAATCAGGATAAAGATTAGAATCAGGATCATTGGATCCCGCCTTTCGCAGGTCCAACCAGTAATCCGTAAACGTATCAACGAAACGACGACTACGCTCATCCGCCAAAAGTCGGTCGGCTTGGGCCAGCAAAATCTCCGGTTGATGCAGTTGCTTGGCCGCGGCCAGCTTGCGCAGTTCTTCGTCGGGCGGAGAGTTCCAAAGGAAAAAGGCGAGCCGCGAAGCCAAGGCGAAATCATCCAGCCGCCCCGGTTTCTCTTCGAGATAAAGGAAAGTGGGAGAGCAAAGGACGGCGGTGTAACCTGCGAACATCGCCTCCGTAAAACTACTGCCGGTCTTCATCGCCTCCAAGATGACGGGAAGGAAGCGCACTTCTTCATCCGAACTTAGCGGACGGCGACAAGCCTGCTGCACGAAACGGCGGAGCAGACGTTCGGCATCCTTCGGAGCGTCGTTTGTCTTGACGTCAAAAGTCAGCGAGGTCCCTGGCAAGCGCACGACAGGGAGATGATCAAAGAGGGCGACGTAAGGAGCGGACGGCCAAGCGGGCGCCAGCGGCCCTTCGACTTCGATCCAGCGCATGACCATGCCGGGCTGCCCCTCCGGCGTTGCCAAAGGATTTTGGGCCCGACTCGCACCCGGACGGGAGCGGAAAAAACGGTTGGTGTCGATCTGGATACTTTCGCCAGCTTTAAGCGCGACGTCCAATTCGTTGACGGTTGGGTCAGGATTGAAATCCACATTACCGATTCGTCTAAGGATACGCGGGGAAGTCAGAGCGTAGACTGTGACGGGTTCCGGACGATGCCCTTTGGAAATATTGTCGAGATCAGGCACCCACCAGCGAACCGTCCCCTTGGCCGAAGGCAGGCTGGGGCCGACCCAGACGGTTTGTCCGCAAAGTTTGATCCGATAGCGGCCGGACACCGGCGCCCGGAAGGAACTGAAGTTCGGCTCCACGGGTTCGTAGGCACCATGCACGACCCCCACGCCTTCTTCATCCCGTACTTTTTTATTAGACTTACTGGCGGTCACCGGTGCGTCGCCCCGTCGGACCTCCGGTTGTCCGGCGAAACCGAGCGTCGGAAACGTTGCACGCTCGGGTGACTGATTGAATTCCGAAAATTTCATCTTGCCAGTATAGCTACCCTGCTGCCGGGCATAATAACGGTACGGCGAAACGTCTGGCTTCTCGACGGAAGAAATGAAAGCCGATTTAAGGGCTTCTTCCGCGGCAGTCATATAACGGGCAAGTTGCACGTGCGAAACATCCAGCGCCTGGCCGGATTTATTGAAACGATAAGCTTCCGAGTCTTCGGGCAGAATCTCTTTCACGTCGAGCCACGGCGCCTGCAACAGATCGCGCAGGGCATTCTCATATTCGAACCGGTTCATGCGCCGCTCCACCGAACGACCTTGGGCCGCTACTCGCGCGATTTCGAATTCGCTCAACGTACGGGAAAGCGTCCCAAGATACCCGACGAGCTGACTGGCATCAGGACGGGCCTTCTTCTTAGGCGGCATCTCACCGTTAGCCGTCCGATCGTAAATCTTCACCCAAGCGTCGAAAGTTTTGGGCTGAGTAAGGTCGGCGCCCAGCGTGGTCAGATCGAGTCCGCCCTTCTTCACCTCGGCATCATGGCACTCCACGCAGTTCTTCTCCAGAAACGGGGCCACCCCCGCCCACGGGCAAAGCGGCAGAAGCATCAGGAGATAAGTGACTTTCCGAAATTTCATATCTTAGAAATAAGACAGCGAGGTTTGCCGATGGTTGCGAACGATAACCAAAGAAATTAGGCGGTTTTACTAAGGATTAGTCATCAAGTTAAAGTTATTGAGATACGCCTTGGGCCACCCTGCCTCATGGGCATGCTTTCCGTCATCCGCTCTGCCGCCCTGCTGGGAGTCGAAGCCGTCCCCGTCGAGGTCGAGGTCAACACGGGTGAGCTCGGCGAATACGGTCTCTGGCTAGTTGGGCTACCGGATGCCGCCGTCAAAGAGTCCGAGGAACGCGTGATGTCCGCCATGCAGAACTGTGGCCTGCGGATTCCGGAGACCCGGACGACGGTCAACCTGGCTCCCGGAGATTTGCGCAAAGAAGGTGCGATGTACGACCTTCCCATCGCGTTGGGTATCGTCGCCTCGACCGGTCAGCTGGAAAAAACCCGTCTGCAGCGCTACCTAATCGCCGGCGAACTCGGCCTCAGCGGCCGCACCCGCACGGTGCGCGGCGGCGTGGCCATCGCCGTGCTCGCCAAGAAATTAGGCCTACAGGGTGTACTATTGCCGCGCGAGTCAGCCGAAGAAGCAGCGCTCGTGAGCGGGATCGAAGCCGTGGCGATCGATTCGCTGGACGGAGCGGTGCGTTTCCTCAGCGGCGACCCTAAGTTCGGACCGCTACCCGCCGGCACTAATCCCTTTCGCCGGCCACCCACCGCTGGCCAACCAGATTTCACCGAAGTGAAAGGCCAAGCTGGCGTGCGACGCGCGGTCGAGGTGGCGGCGGCCGGCGGACATAATATACTTATCATCGGACCGCCTGGCTCCGGTAAATCGCTCATCGCGAAACGGATTCCCTCCATCCTGCCCGAACCTGATCCGGAAGAGTTCCTGGAGATCCTCAGCGTCCATTCGGCCGCTGGTGCTTCGCTTTCTGACCCGACCCGCCATTGGCAAAGGCCCTTTCGCGCCCCGCATCATACGATCAGCGATATCGGCCTAATTGGTGGCGGTAGCATTCCTGGACCCGGCGAGGTCTCACTGGCCCATCACGGCGTCCTCTTCCTCGACGAGCTACCTGAGTTCCGCCGTTCGGCACTGGAAGTCTTACGTCAACCCTTGGAGGACGGCTACGTCACCGTCTCTCGGGCCGCCGCCAAAATCACCCTGCCCTCCCGCTTGATGCTGGTGGCGGCGATGAATCCCTGCCCCTGCGGGCATCTCGGCGATAAGCAACGTGAGTGTCGTTGCTCACCGCAACAGATCAGAAAATATCGCGCCAAGATTTCCGGCCCGTTGCTTGATCGCATCGATATCCAAATCGAAGCTCCCGCCCTAAGTTTGGACGAACTGCGCACCGCTCAGCTGGGAGAATCTTCCGAACTAATTCGGGTTCGGATCGAGACGGCGCGCGCGATCCAACGGCAACGGTTTGGCCAAAGGTCCGGCGCCTGTAACGCCGTACTGAGCGGTCAACTGTTACGCGATCACTGCGCCCTCGATCGCGCCCAGGGGGATCTGCTGCAACAAGCGATGGAGAAACTAGGCCTCTCCGCCCGCGCTTATGACCGCATTCTTCGAGTTTCGCGCAGCATCGCCGACCTCGCCGGGGCGGAACGCATCGCCACGTCACACTTGCTGGAAGCCATCCATTATCGTTCGCTGGATCGGAGTTAAAAACGCTCGCCCCCGTCTAGAATAATCATCCAATGACCCCATCCCCATGAAATCCCTCCATAAACTCGGGCTGATCTGCCTGCTCGCCCTTCTGGCCCTTCCGCTCGACGCGGCCGAAAAGATCCGCGTCCTGATCGTCGACGGTCGCAATAATCACGACTGGCTCCGTACGACCGAATCGTGCAAGGCCACCCTCGAAGCGACGGGTCTCTTCACCGTCTCGGTATCCACCGCTCCCGCCGCCTTTGCAAAAGCCAAGCCAGCGAAACCGAAGGCCGGCGATGCCGTCGCCAAAAAAGCTTTCGACGCCAACATGAAAGCCTGGAACGCCGAAGAGGCGGCTTTCAATAGTGCCCATGCCGCCGAGTGGAACCGCTGGGTGCCGAAGTTCACGGACTACCAGGTCATCGTAAATAATTATAACGGACCCGAATGGGGCACCGACATGAAAGATGCGTTCACCGACTTCGTTCTCAACGGCGGCGGCCTCGTCAACGTCCATGCCGCCAATAACGCTTTTACCGGCTGGGATAACTTCAACGAGATGATTTGCGCAGGCTGGCGCGGGGCCGACTTTGGCCAACGCGTCGCCGTCGATGATGCGACCGGCAAAGCCATCGGCGTCCCCAACGATCAGGAAAAAATCACCACCAAAGGCTTTGGTTCCGGCCACGGCGCCAAGCACGATTTCGTCCTCAAAGCCCGGGATACTTCTCACCCCGTCATGAAAGACCTGCCAGCAGAGTGGCTTCACGCGACCGACGAACTCTACGGCCGCATGCGTGGTAGCCCTGACCATATGGATGTCATCGAGAGCGCCTTCTCCAAGCAGGAGTTTGGCGGCACCGAGATGCACGAACCGATGGTCTGGTGGGCTTTATTCAACAAAGGTCGCGTGGTGACCACTTCGATGGGTCACCTCTGGGTCGGCGATACCAACTTCGACGCGCTTTATTGCGTCGGCTTCCAGACCATCCTCGCCCGCTCGACCGAATGGGCCGCGACTGGCAAGGTCACCTTAGGCGTACCAGAAGGCTTCCCGACCAAGGACAAGACGAGCGTCATCGAACCATCCAAGGTCGTCTGGAAGAAATAAGCTTCCCGCTTAGGTCGGAAAACGAAGGCCCGCCTCCGTGCGGGCCTTCTGCTTTTCAGGCGAAGCGACGCATCGCCACTCCGACCGTTGCGCAAATCTGCTCGGGCGAAAGGCTGATGCTGACGTGTAGGCACTTCTCCGTGGCGAGGTTTGGGCGCTCCAGCGTGGCTAGCTGACTACCGAGCAGGCCGGGCGGCATGAAGTGCCCCTTACGCGCGTCGAGGCGTGCCTGCAGGAGCTCCTGACTGCCATCGAGGAAGACGAAGAAGAGCTCCGGGTCGCCCTGGCGCAGGCAATCGCGGTAAGCCTTCTTCAAGGCGGAACAGGTGACCACCATGGCCTCACCCTTGGCCTTACCCTCGGCGAGGCGATCGGCCATGGCGGCCAGCCAGCCCGCGCGATCGGCGTCGGTCAGAGGCATACCGGCACTCATCTTCGCAACGTTCTCTGGCGGATGGAAGACGTCGGCTTCGATGAGCGTGGCGCTGGTGCGCTGAGCGTAAATCTCCGCGACGGTGCTCTTGCCGCAACCGCAGACGCCCATGAAGACGAGGTTCGGGTGCGCCATCGCCGCTCAGAGGTTAATCGTACGACCTTCGCGGAAAGATTGGTCCGCGGCTGCGACGATACGCATCGAATTAACGGCATCATCCATGTGCGCGGTCAAATCAAGGTCTTCGCGGATGGCTTTTTCGAAATACGCCTGCTCGCGTTCGCATAACCCGTCGTGCCCGGGATCAGCCTCGGTCGGGACGATTTCGTCGGGCTTGGTGAATTTGCCATCCGGACCGAGCTGCGAAGAGTGCACCTTCAAAGCCTGGGCGGCGGAGTGTGAATCGACGTCGGCGGAATTGCCGGCCTGCGAGGCCTTACCGGCGACAATGGAGACGCACCCTTTCGGGCCGATAACATCTTTCACGAAGAAGGCCTCCTCGGACATCATCGGACCCCAACCGGCTTCATACCAGCCCACGGAGCCATCGGCGAAGGTCACCTGCAGGTGACCGTAATTGATCTGACCAGCGGGCATGTCTTCCGTCAGACGCGCACCGATACCCGAGACGCGCACCGGGCGGCTACCCGTCATCAGACACATGACATCGACATAGTGTACGCCGCAATCGACCACGGGGCTGCACGTCTGAAGCAAAGCCCGATGCGTCTTCCACATGTCACCGTAGCTTTGCTGATTGAGGTTCATGCGCATCACCAAAGGTTTACCTAAAGTCTGCACCGTCTTGATGAATTGGGTCCAAGCCGGGTGATGCCGTAGAATATAACCGATGACCACCTTACGCTTCACTTCCTTGGCTTTGGCGACGATTTGCTCGGCTTCCGCAACGGTGACGGCGAGCGGCTTCTCGACAAAAACGTGGCAACCGGCCGCAAGCGCGGCGACCGCGTATTCGGCATGCGTGTCGGGGTAGCTTGAAATGGAAACGGCGTCCGGCTTGGTCGCCTGGAGGGCGACATGGAAATCACCGAACTCCGCATACCCTCCACCCAGTTCGGCATTAAGTTTAGCCCGCGAATCAGCGGAGCGGGTAACCAAGCCGCAAATTTGAAACCCCGGAAGCTTGTGGTAAGCGAGGGCATGGGAACGACCCATGTGGCCAGCTCCGACGCAAAGAACACGGATGGGTGAAAGGCTCATCGAAGCACCAGCATCACCCTTCCCCCTCCCGCTTCAAGCCGGGAGAGTTTTCGCATCAAAAATTATTCGACCGATTAAAGCGGTAAAGGCTGGGCAACGCCCTTGGCCCGCTGCACCTCGAGTAAGGCTTTGAGTCGGGCCACGATTTCAGGGTGATCATGGGCGACGTTGTTGCGCTCACCGGGATCACTCTGAAGATCAAATAAACGCGGACCAACTTGGTCGCGGGTATCGTTAGCCTGTTCGGACTCGGAACCAAGCAAAGCGACGACGGGACCCTGAGCCTTCTTGCCTTTACCGGCAGCGCCGCCTCCAGAGATGTACTTCCAGCGAGCGTCACGGATCGAAAGCAAGGTGCCCTGCGTGCTGGATATGAGCGTCTCGCGGCCGGCGCCGCCCGTGAGAGCTGCGGACGTATCGACGGAGTCTAGGTTGAGGAAATCGGCGGGGTCGCCACCCGCGACCTTGGTGAAGACAGCCGGCAGGTCGACCTGTGAAATCAGCGCCTCGGAGACCTTCCCAACCGGAGTGTGCCCAGGCCAGCGAGCGATGAAGCCGACGCGGGTGCCACCTTCAAGGATGCTGTATTTGCCCCCGCGGAAAGGTCCGGCGGGTGTATGACCAGCCTGCTTGTTCAGTTCGACGGCCTTGTCCTTGTAGCCATCGTCGAGCACGGGGCCATTATCGGAAGAATAGATCACCAGCGTATTCTCGGCGAGACCGTGCTTATCGAGCTCGGCGAGAATGCGACCAGCCTGATCATCGAATGCTACCACGGCATCGCCGCGCGGGCCCAGCGGCGTCTTACCGGCGTAGCGCGGATTGTGGACGCGCGGCACATGGTTCTCATGCGAAGCATAGTAGAGGAAGAAAGGCTTATCCTTGTTGCGCTCGATGAAGCCGCAGGCCTTTTCGGCAAAAGTATCACCCATCGTCTCGTCGTTCCAAATCGCGGACTTACCACCTTTCATCCAGCCAATGCGGCCGACGCCATTGACGAGTGCCATATTGTGGCCATGCGACCAATCCATCTTCAGCTTCGCGCGTTCGGCATCGGTGGTCAGATCAGGATTACCAGGGTAGGCTTGCTTGTAACTGACTTCGATCGGATCTTTAGGATCGAGGCCGACGACAGAACCATCCTCCACAAAAACCGTCGGCACGCGGTCGCCGGTGGCGGCCATGATAAAAGAGTAAGTGAAGCCGATCTGATTAGGCGACGGGTCGATCTTCTTATTCCAATCCACCTCGCTAGAGCCGAGGCCGAGGTGCCACTTACCGACGACGCCGGTCGCATAACCCAACTTAGCGAGGCTGGCGGCCATTGTCGGCCGGCCGGGCTTAATGATGAGGCGGGCGTCACCAGGCAGGACACCGGTCCCTTCGCGGCGCCAGGCGTATTCGCCGGTCAGCAGGGAATAACGGGAAGGCGTGCAAGTCGCGGAAGTGCAATAACCAGCGGTGAAGCGCGTGCCCTGCGACGCAAGCTTATCGAGGTTCGGGGTCGGGATGACCTTTGAGCCGTAGCAACCGAGATCACCCCAACCGATATCATCCGAATAGAGCAGGACAATGTTGGGCGGGCGCTTATCCGCCGCGAAGGCCGAGAGGACGAAGGAAAGGGCAACTAGGGTCAAGTGACGCATGCGCATCTCCTAGGGCGACGGCGGCAGGAAATAAAGCCAAGAGTGCTCGACCGCACCCCTTGCTTGCCAAGCCAGCCTTTGAACCTCAATCATAAGGTAAGCATGCGTTTCGCTAAATACCACGCCCTCGGCAATGATTACCTCGTCCTTGAGCCCAAGGATTGCCCGACCCTTTTCTCTCCCGAAGCTATCCGTAAGGTCTGCCATCGACACTACGGCCTTGGCTCCGACGGTATCCTCTTCGGACCAATCGACCGAGCGGATGGTACCTTCGGCCTTCGCATCTTGAATCCGGACGGCTCCGAAGCTGAAAAATCCGGTAACGGTATCCGCATTTTTTGTCGTCACCTCCTCGAAACCAAACGCATTCAAGAAGGCGAAGAATTTAAGCTTCACACCCTCGGCGGCGTCGTACGTTGCTCGGTCTTCGAAGGCGGCCAACGCATCCGGGTCGAAATGGGCAAGGTCTCTTTCCGCGCTCCAGTCATCCCGCACATCGGACCCGACCGTGAAGTCCTCGGCGAAGAAATCACCGTGTCGGGTAAGACCTTCAAGTATTGGGCCGCCACCGTGGGCAACCCCCATTGCGTCATCCCCGTCGACACCCTTAACGCCGAGCTCGCCAAAACCTATGGCCCGGGACTCGAAGTGCATGCTAACTTTCCCAATCGAACTAACGTGCAATTTATGAAGGTCTTGGATCGCAAAAATATCCAGATCGAGATCTGGGAACGCGGTGCCGGCTATACTCTCGCTTCGGGCTCTTCCTCCTCCGCCTGTGCCGCCGTTGCCCGTAAAATGGGCCTAGTTGACCCTGATTTGACGGTTAATATGCCCGGAGGCAAAATTGTGATTGGCATCGGGGATGATTATTCCATCGTGATGACAGGTCCGACGACCCCTGTGGGCATCTTTGAGATGCACCCCGGAGTTCCGGACCAAGACATCGCTGTTTAAGGCGAGAAGTCTTCCCCTAGTCAGTTTTCCATTGGCACGCCGTTTTGGCAGTGCCGTCCAACGTACGACCCAACTCATGGCGCCGCGCCAGCCGCTACCTAACATCTCTGAAGACGATTTAATCGATCTGGCAGGAGGAGCCACCGTGCTGCTCGCCAAGGGTCTGGTAGCCAAAGGTAAGGTCAAGAAAGCCCATTGGACCGCCCCCGTCGTCGAAGCCTTGGTCGACGATGGCACCGAATCCCGCGAAGCCCGCTGGAACCTGCGTTCGATTACTTTCCAACGCAATGAGTGCGGCTGCAGCGTCTCCCTTCTCCAACGCAAACTTTGCGTCCACTCCGTCGCCGCCTACATCTCTCTGGCGATTAAGGAAGGTTACTTCAAGGGCGACGAAACGCCAGCCAAGCCCAGCCCCGTCGCGCTCAAGGAGACCAAAGGAGATAAGATAGATAAAAAATCTGAGACGTTAAAAGAGCCGGATGCCGCCCAAGCCGGGCCGCGTCTCAAATCCATCACGCTCTCCCATACGCGCGGGACGCCAATCGAGGTGCGCTTCATCATTCCGCCCAACATCACCACGGCGGCGCAACGCGATGAAATCATCTGCCGCCTCGAACTGCGGGTTGATGACGTGCAAGTCGCCCCAGAAAATCTCGACCGCAGCAAAGCCTGGACCATGGAACCCGACACGGTGTTCTTCTTGGCGATCTTGGAAAATCTCTGCCACGGCAAACTTCAAGGGATCCTCCCCCTGACCCGTCGCCACTTACGCCAACTGCTTTCCGTCGGCAAAGGCCTCACGGTCTTCCGGATGGCTAATGCGCCCGAAACCCCCTTGAAATGGAACGGTGATAATCTCGAGAAAGTACACGAACACCTCGACGAGCCTGAATCCACGCCCCAAACGACCGCTTCCGGCGATCCGGTCGAAGACAATAACGACGAACAGGAAGTACGTTCCCAAGATAGCGGCCGCGATGACCGACCTTGGGTCGATGGTTCGATGAAATGGCTGCGTATCCGCCTGCCCCAACAATCTTCCGGCCCGGTCGCCGAACTCCGCGACGTGCTTTCGCGTAGCGGTTTCACCCTCGAGACGACGACGCGTGAATGGTACCTCGCGGGCACGATCCAGGTCCTCAACTTTCTCGCCCGCCATCACAAGTTGCTCATCGAACAGAACGATGCGTACTTCACCCATAATCTTTCGCACTCCCTCCGTAACGTCGACTTAGCCAAGGCGAAATGCGATGCGGCCGAAGAAAAGGATGGCTTCCGTTTCGCCATCGGCATCGACCCCGAAGGCAAATCTTCCAAGGTCGTTCAAGAGGCCTTGGCCAGCGGCCGAATGTTCTTCTACACCGATCGCGGTCCGCGTCTCATCACGCCCGAGCTGATGGATTCGATCCGTAACGCCCAACGCCGCATCACCGGTGAATCGAAACGGGACGTGGACTTGGATCTGAATCTCAAGATCGGCTACGCCGACCTCGCCAGCGCCGATGCCATCGCGGAAGAGCTTCAAGCCGCCTTCGCGCCGCCCGAAACCTGGAGCCAACGTTCTTCGGCGATCCGGAACCTATCCAAACTGCAGGCCGCCCCCGTGCGCGAAGAGCTCACGAAAATGCTGCGCCTTTACCAGCAGGTCGGCGTCGCTTGGCTCTGGCATATTCATAATAATTCCTTGGGCGGCCTGCTGGCCGATGAAATGGGCCTAGGTAAGACCGTCCAAGCTTTGGCGTTCATGGAAGCCCTCCGCGTCCATCGCCCTGCCGACGGACCATGCCTCGTCGTCTGTCCGGCCTCCTTGGTCGAAAACTGGCGCCGCGAAGCCCGCCGCTTTACCCCCAGCCTCAAAGTCCTCGCCCACCACGGCCAATCCCGCATCACCTCGCAGGACTATCTGAAGAAGTTTGATTTGGTCATCACTTCCTATGGTACCTTGGCCCGCGACATCGGCTCTTTCGCCCTGATCACCTGGGGCGCCGCCGTCTGCGACGAAGGTCAGAACATCAAGAATGCCCGAGCCCAAGCTGCCAAGGCCGTCAAGCAACTGATCGCCAAAGGGCGCTACATCCTCACGGGTACGCCGGTCGAAAACTCACTGGAAGACCTTCGCTCTCTCTTCGGCTTCTTGATGCCCGGCTACTTGCCCAAACCCGAGGAACGCCTGCTCGCTGACGATCGTAAATGGCACGATGATCGCCTGCTGCAAATGGCGGCCCCTTACATCCTGCGACGCTCCAAGCTCGCCGTGGCACCCGAACTCCCGCCCAAGATCGAACAGATCGTCTATTGCGACTTCGAAGAAAACCAGTCCGCCATCTACGCACAGTTCCAAGAGTCGACGCGGAAAGAAATCTTCGAGATGGAAATGGGCGGTGCCAGCGAAGCCCGCATCCGCATGGCGGCCTTCAACCAGCTTCTTCGCTTACGCCAAATCTGCGCCGACCCCCGCATCCTCGACCCTAAGCTCGAAGAAACCGATTCGGCCAAACTCCAGGCTTTCTTGGAACTAGTCGAAGAATCCAAAGATGCGAAACACCGCATGCTGGTCTTCTCCACTTTCGTCACCGCTCTCCAACTAATCAAAAAGTCGCTCGAAGATCGCGGCATCCCCTACTGCTACCTCGATGGCTCCACTAAGGACCGCCAAGGCGTCTGCGATACGTTCAATTCCACGCCTTCCATCCCCGTCATGCTCATGTCGCTGAAGGCCGGAGGTACCGGCCTCAACCTGACCGGGGCTGATACTGTCGTCCATTTCGATCCTTGGTGGAATCCGGCCGCCGAAGCCCAAGCCACCGACCGTGCCCACCGCATCGGCCAGACCCGCACCGTCACAAGCATCAAACTTATCGCCTCCGGCACCATCGAAGAACGGGTCATGGAACTCCAAAAGACCAAGTCTGAGATGTTGCGTAAGCTCCTGACCGAATCAGACTCGGTTTCGTCTGCGATCAGCCTCGACGACATTAAAGCCCTACTCCTCAAGGACTGACCCCATGCTCGCCTCTCTTATTCGACGTAACAAGCCCCGGAGCGAGATGTCGTTCCTCGAGCATCTGGACGACCTGCGTATCTCATTAATCAGAGTCATGGCCGTTTTCGCCGTCGGCATGCTCGGGGCGCTAATCTTTTACGATAAAGTCCCGGCCTTCCTGAGCATGCCGCTTGAGTGGGCTAAGCACCCGGAAACCTCTCCGATACACATGGTCCTGGGCGCCGCCGAACCCGGCCTTGCCGCCTTAGGAGAATTAAAAGAATTTACGTTCATCGGCGTCTGGTCTGTCCTGATGTACGCCGCTTTCGGCGTCGGCATCGCCTTAGCTTCTCCGGTCTTCCTTTATGAAGTCGTCCGCTTTGTCGGACCCGCCCTCTCCGTCCGCGAAAAACGCGGGCTCATCCCTTTCTGTGTAGCCGCGCTTATCCTTTTCTTAGCGGGAGCCGCCTTGGCCTTCATTTGGCTCACGCCGATGTCAGTCCAGATTTGGCACCACTTTGCGACCGGGCTAAAAATGGAAGTCATCTGGCAAGCCTCCGATTATTACGGCTTTGTCATTATGATGTCTTTGCTCACGGGGCTGACCTTCCAATTTCCGTTAGCGCTCATTATCTTGATGTGGCTCGAGTTGGTTCGGCCCAGCACCCTACTTCGCTCCTGGCGCGGCATGCTCTTTGGCATTCTAATCGTCGTGGCCGTCATCACCCCCATCGGTGAACCCATTTCGCTGGGCGTCCTGACTGGTATTCTTTTCGGATTCTATCTGATCGCCGTGTCCATCGGCTCGGTGATTGTCCGTCGCAAACGTGTCGCCCGCGGGGATAAGCCCAACCCAGAGGACGACGATATCGACGACGACGACGATCAAGATGATGATGACGACCGCCCTTCGCGTTACGATCGCCCTTCCACCCCCATCTCGCCTGCCGCCTCCACGGTAACCGCCAAACCTAAATCCACGCCACCTCCTGCCGAAGGCGATTTGAGTTCGCTCGACTAATTTATCCCCATGATCACCCGGCTCCTCCTCCTCTTCGTTGCGTTCGGTCTCATGACCCACGCCTCCGCCCAGACGGCCGCACCTGCCGCCAAGAAAGCCGCCGAACCTACCAGCGAAACCGCTGCCCCGAAAGCCGACGAGGATGCCACTATCATCACGCCCTTCCGGCCAGCCCAATTGCCGACCGCCAAGGAAACGCATACCTTTCAGCTCGCGAAATTGAATAAGTTGCAAGCCACGGAAACCACCCGCGAACTGCAACGGCTCTACTCCGCTTACGCCAATCAGAACATGGTCGACGGCTCGCCGGCTGGCTTCAGCAAAGCCTTGGGTTACATCGCAACAATTACCTACGTGGTCCACCAAGACCTCGGCGATAACCGCTACTTCGTGAAAGCTTCTTGGCCGTCCGTCGGTTCGATCAAAGACGGCCTGCCGGCCGCTACCGATGCGTATTGCATCCTGTTGCTGGACCACCCGGTCGCCGTCGGCAGTTCCGGTAAAGCCAACGGCATGCACGTGGGCATGGTCTCGATTCAATTCACAGCCAAATTCCCGCCCCTCGACGGCAAGCGTCTGACCATGCGCCGCGATGCCTTTGTGGAATGCACCCCGCTCGAAGACTCGCCCGCAGCCTTGCAGAAATTTGCCACTGAAATCCTGCAAGGGGCCAGCTATAGCGTCACGACGCTCGAGAAAATAACCTGTAAGACCTGTGGCGGACTGGGGTTCACCCGCGAAGCCCAAAAAGGGAAACTGGAAGATAAGCGTACCCCGTGCACCGAATGCGAAGGCGGTAAATCGGCCATCACGGTGGAGACCAAGTTTATCCCTTAGTTCGGGGTAAATCCCCTCATCCTCGCTTGCGACTTTTCGGTATTCATCACAATTTGTGCCGTGCCCACCCCTCTTCACGAAGGCCTCGAGGAACACTTCAAGGCGTTAGAACTTTTTCTTAACGCCCAAGAGTCTGTCTTTGAGCCAGAATTGCGCCCGATGGTGCGTGAGGTGCTGGCCCACCCCGGCAAACGTCTCCGCCCTTTGCTGGTTTTCGCCTCGGGTGCGGGCGGCCCGCCCAGCGATGCCCTCGTCCGGGGCGCAGGTATCGTCGAACTTGTCCACCTGGCCACGCTGGTCCATGACGACGTCCTCGACGGCGCCGATCAACGCCATGGGGCCGACACGCCCAACCGTACTCACGGCGCCCATGCGGCCGTGCTTTTCGGCGATGCGCTTTTTGCGCACGCCTTGGTTCTCGCCGCCGAACATCGCACGCCCGAGCTCTGCGGGATCGTGGCCCGCGCTTCCCGCGAAGTCTGCTCCGGCGAGGTCTGCCAAACCTTCTCTCGCGGCCAAGACGATTTATCTCTGGCCGATTATTATCGGCATATCCGTCTCAAGACCGCCGAGCTCTTCGAAGCCGCTTGCTTTACGGGCGCGCTCCTCGCCGAACATCCGCCGGTCCATATCGAAGCCTGCCGGACTTTCGGCCGTCACCTGGGTATCGCCTATCAGATTTACGACGACCTCATCGACCTGCTGCAAGACGACGCCAAGGCCGGCAAGACCCTCGGCACCGATGCGGCCAGCGGTAAACTGACTTTACCGATGCTGCTCGAACGCGACCGCCAAGGGCCTGCGTTCTTGAGCAAACTCCGCCAAGGCCATGATCCGCGCACGGTAATCTCCCCAGAGACATGGCGCGAATCCTTCCGCCTGCTTGACGTAGAAATCGCCGCTGCCGAGACCGCCCTACTTGCCATTGTGGGCTCGCCTTCGCCTTACTTTCTGCTGCGCTTGACATCCTTCCTCCGTCTCGCTGCCGCTCGTCTTTCGCCGTAAGATGAAACTTTTCCTGACCACCCGGTCCGAAAGAATCGCCGTCTCGTTTTGGCTCAGCGTCCTAGCGCTCGCCACCCTGCTCGTCCTTCTCTGGCGCTCGCTTTAAACGTCAGGGAATATAACGGGTCGCCACAAAACCCCGGGCAGTCAGGCCGCGGCGAAGGTCATCCGGGTTCAGCCGGTCGCCCACTTTGATACCGGAGCGCTTAAACCATTGCGCACTCATTTCGACGGCGAGGCGGACTTGATTCGAGGTCGAAGCGGTGGTCTCGGTATCGCCCGCCTTCATCGTCTTGATCTCTAAGATTTTCCCGTTCGCCGCGACGAACGCGATATCGAGATCCAGGGGGGTATCTTTCATCCAAAAGCTCATCTGCTGATCGGCTTCATAAAAGAAGGCCATGCCCTCACCCTCCCTGAGTTGCAACGTCCCCATCAGTCCGCGGGCCTTTTCCAGTTCGGTCGCCGCGAGGCGAAGATTGATTGCCACCATGCCGACCCGCACAGGAAACAACACTTCCATTTCGGCTTCGGCTCCTGCCGACGGCGGGGCGACCGGAGGGCGAGCATCACACGCCGCCAGAAGTACGGTACCCATCATGAGCAATAGTCGGGACATCGGGCCATATTTCCTGCGATTGCCTCCGTGGCAAGAATCGGTTGCTTCCTTCTATGCATCGGGACCCCAAAGCTCACTGGCGCGAACCTGCGACAGCCTTGATGTACGCACGCACGGCCACGCAAATCGGGCTTTGGGAATCTGAGCGCATTATGGTCCAACGATACTTCGCCCCGACGGACGACTTACTTGAAGTCGGGTGCGGAGGCGGTCGGGCCGGTCTGGGAATGCTTAAGCTGGGCTATACGGGACTGCAGCTGACCGATTTTTCCGAAGCCATGGTCTCGATTACGCGCGGAGTTCTTGCCGACGCCAACCCCACCTGGGCCGCGCTCGTCGCCCAACAGGATGCCACCGCGTTGACCTACGCGGACGCCAGCTTTGACGGCGTGATCTATGCGTTCAACGGTCTGATGTGCCTGCCGGATCGCGACGCCCGCTTAGCCGCCCTTCGTTCGATTCATCGCGTGCTGCGTCCACAGGGAATCCTGATCTTCACCGCGCCTGATCGCGAAAAAGGCAAAAACGCGGCACACTGGAAAGATCAGACTCTACCGGCCGACGGCATACCCGGCGATCGTTGGCACGAGACCGAAACCTCGCCCGTCTTCATGCACAGTAGCAACGAAGCAGAAACCCGTGAACTGTTGTCCGCAACAGGCTTCACGGTCATCGAGTGTCCGCTCAGCACCGAAGTGGCGACCGATGGGCCTCTGGTCCAGGAGTTCGCCGGCGAGACGCGTTTCTTCGTCGCCCGAAAGTCTTGAGAAAACCGCCCGAACCCGCTGATCACTTCGCGGGCTTAGGATTTTCTTTAAAGAACCGGACAATGAGTTCGGTCGCGCCTTTAGGATATTCATGGCCGCCGCCATGGATGCCGGTCACCAACGGCGCGCCTTTCGTCGACGCATAGATTGTCGCTTCGATCACGCCAGCCTTGGCCCAGGGCTTAGCCTCTTCCGCACAACCGTTGATCTTCCTTACGGCCGCGAACGTCGCCTGTTGCCAAGAGAACTTGACGACCGGGTCCTTCTCGCCGGCGACATGAATCACCGGCATCGGTGGCAGCCCCTTGACGTCGCCCCGCAAACCGCCAGCCACCGAACCAATGGCGGCTACCATCTCAGGCCGAGCCTGCCAGAGCAAATAGCTGAAGGCCGCGCCATTGGAATGGCCCATGGAAAAGATGCGCCGTTCATCGACGGGATACTGCTTTTTCAGGTCGGTGAGGATGGCATCGAAAAGATGGATATCGCGGTCGCCCTCGCTGCCCACAGTCGTCTGCCACCCTGGCAGGCGCCCTTCCTTATCGACCAACGGCGAGACGGTCGGCAGGCCTTGCGGAAAGACGAGGAGTGAAGACGTGTCGGCGGAGTCATAGCCCCACTTGCCAGCCGCCGCCGTGGCGCGGCCGCCATGTCCATGCCAACAGAAAACCACGGCCACCTGCCCCGCAACGCCCGCCGGCACCCGCAACAAAGCCGTCCGCTTCACACCGTCGACCGTCCAGGACTTTTCGACCAACCCTTCGGGTGCTTTCGCCGTCAAGACGTCCCGGGACTTCGCCTGGGCCGATAAGGAAACTGCACTGAAGAGGGCAAGTCCGAGAAGGAAACAACGGTGCATAAATAAAAAGGGCTCTCCGATGTAACACCGGAAAGCCCCATGAAGTTGCTTTAAAACCAATCAGTCTTCGCGCCGACCAAGGAAGAAGGAGATGACATACCAAAGCAGCGTCACGAAGGCGGAAAAGAGAATGAAGGCCGCGAACACATGCTGGTCGGTCTCACAAGAATCCTTAATCATCCAGGTCTGATAAAGAATGACGGTCGCCATCAGGACAATCATCGCCAAAGCGAACCAAGTGCCCGGGTTGATGCCCATAAGGGAAAAGACGATGACGGCACCGAGGGCGCAGATCGAACCGATGACAATGGCCACGCGCAGGAAAGAGAAGTCTACGCCGGTGAAGAAGACGGCGACCGAAAGACCGACGACCAAGGCGGCGGTGACGCCGCATGCTGGCAGGAGGATTTGGTCGGGGTTGCCTTGGGTCTTCAGGGAGACCATCCAGATCAGCGGGATGAAGATTAGAGCCTCGAGTACCACGTAAAGACCAAGGCCAGCGTATTGGGCACCCCGGGAAGCACGGTTAGCGGCCAGAGACTGCGCCGCATAGGTACCTCCCCAGAAAGCCAGCATCACGATCAACCAAGCGAAGCCGCCCATCGACTTCAACATCGAGCCCAAGCCCATCATCACGGTTTCGGCGATGCCGGAAGCGAAGAAAAAGAAGAGTAAGGCTCCGAAAGCGGCAAAAGCCCCGGCAACGTGAGCGTAGGTGCGACGGTAGAAGGCGGCGCGGTCGGCGGCCGGGGCGTCAGCGACGATGAAGGGATTGGATTCGTACATACATTTAATTTTAGGTCTTTCTTGTGCCAGTCAAGCCCCCAAGCATTTTATAGGTTACGAATGCGGGTGGAAATTATCCTGAACTGCCGACCCAACGTAGCCTGCGGATGGGCCTCGGGCATGCGTTGGACAATCCATTCAACCTCGCAAGCCCCACCCTGGCTGACCCCCGATGATTCCGCCCGCCCGATCACCCTAAAAGTATCCCCGCGTACCGAAATCATCGGAGCCAAAGCTTCCAACATCGCATCCGCTTTCAAACTCAAAGGCGACTGAAGCAGCTCCCTACCCAAGAAAGCATTGAGGTCTGCCTGCTTGATCGCTTGGTCGAGCAGGCCGGACTCCGCCCAAGCCTTAAGCGATGAGAACGGCCAGCCGCAGCTGGCTTGTAATTCTACAATCTTGGTTGCCAGCATCTTAATCTCGGCCGCGGTCAGGCAGCGGGCTGATTGCTGCAAGCTCACGTTAATCAAAGTTTCTTGGCCTAGACTTCCGAGCTTCTCGCGGCTGAGATCGATGGGATTTACGGCCGCCCATTTAGCCAAATGCGCGCCACTGGGCTGGTTGAAGAAAGCATTTCCAGCCAGTTGACCAGCCAGCTGCGGGCCTCCCGCTTCCGCCTGCCAGAGGAAAGTCGCGGAACCTAAGAAGGCGACCCAGGCGGCCACTTCCGTACTATTGATATTAAATACGCCTCGCAGAGCGAGTTTCTCGGCAGCGTTTCCGTCATCGAACGACGATCCCGAAATCCAGGGCACCAAGCGCGGGTTATGTGAAAAAACTCCGGCCTCCGGCACGGAAAGCGGTGCCGCGCAAAACCCCTTGTCTATCCACGCATACCACTCCTGGCCGGCGGGCGCCTCCAAATGCCTAAGCGCCCCAGTTGAAATGAGCGGCGGTAAGATGAACTCGCGGACTCGGGCCACCGCAAACGCTCCGGCACTTTCGGCGTTATGCGTATTCGCATCGGTATCCCAAAATAGCCCATCAGCGGGACGTTGTGCAAAGTCGCACTCATCTAAGCTGGATAATAGGGGGTTATCTACCACCCAATCCGCAGCATCCAAAGGGTCGTCCAGATTCCAATAGGTTTTCAGCAAGTCATGGCTATGGGCCCGACTGAATAATTCCGCCAGCTCCTCGTTGCGTAGGCGTAATCGGAGGCAAGCCCTTCTTTCTCCGATCACATAACTCGAACTATCCTCGCGGGAATAATCCGCCCCGGTCGTCAGGATGCGAAAATCGGGCATGGGGATGTTTTCGAGCGTGATCATCGGACTCGAAGGATAGTCCAAAATCAAAGTATCTCGATCGGCTTCCACGGTCGCAGGTCGAAAACGGAGGGAGAGTTTTTCAGGAAAGCTTATCGTTATTTCAATCTTATCTGTTGGCTGAAAAACCGTCACCGAAGGCCGCCGCCAAGTGGGGCCATGAATCGCCGTATCCATCTTCCACGTGGTGCGAGTTAGAATCCGTGCCAGGCCCTGCGGCTGCGAGGTCGGACTCGGCGTGACCAACGCGAAGACCTCCCCTGGCAACAGCCCCCGACGCTCCATGCCGTAAAGCGGAGCGTCGCCAATTTCCGCCCAAAACCATAGGCCTTGTTCTCGTAATCGTTGATCGATCACGCCAAGGTCGAACTGCGGACAATCATCAAGCGCGGTCGTAAAAGTAGCGGTGGAGTTCAGATTCTTAATGGTAACTTCAGGCGCCCCCTGAATTTCAACCAGAAACAATCGGTGCGCTGAATTCGCCAAGACCGGGGACGCCGAAGGATTCCACCACACCATCGTCCCATGGAAACGTAAGCGATGCCTTCCGTCGCTCCGTGAATTAAAAAAACCAAGGCTCAGTCTGAAATCCGTCAACATCGGCGCGTTCGTGTGCACCCGTCCGCCTTCTTTCTCATATTGGAGCGCCCAACCCTGCGCGGGCGAACGCAAAGTCGGGGGCGCTGATATCACTTCTGCCAAACGCTGTCCTAGAACCGACTTCAAGACCGATGGGCTTGAGAGGTTAAGCTTAAAGCCGCCTTCAATCGGATTAGTCAAAAGCCCCCGTACTCCCCAGCTGACTCCCGGTTTTTCAGTCCACCCCGCATGGTGATAAAACAAATCATGATCACCCAGCGCCAAAGCCAGTCGGGCCGAACTATTAAGCATTGAGTCCGGAGCGCTCAGCCAAAGTTTTTGTCGTCCCGCTGACATCTTCGCCCAAGCCGATGATTTGAACGCCGCCGAGAGGCCGGCGGAGACATCATATTTCAGGGACAGGTCCTCGATGCGCCAACTTAGCCGGCCATCCTCCGCCGCGAATTCCCCGCTCAATTTATTCCGATCTTCGTGCCGTTTGAAACACAACCCCACCGTTAAATCATCAAAGGTCGGCGCTTCATCCCGACCGACCTGCCCTTGCAGCTCCCCCACCCCGCGCAACGCCGCCGCTTCAGCTCCCATTCGTAAAATCCGTAAATGACGGCTGCTGGCGGCCTCTCGGCTGCTCACGACAAGCCCCGAAGATAATGCGATGACTGTAAAAAAAAGCCCGCTAAGTAAGGTCAGCACTAACAAAAGCGCCCAACCGGGATGTGTCTTCATGAGTAAAGAACCTTAGCGTCTTTTAATTGAGTATTACCCATCAACGCAGGAAATACCCCAAGCAACTTAACCATGAAAACCTCGCTCCAAAAAATCCGTATCTCAAAACCTACGGCTTTACGTACCCCTCTTCGTAAAGATGCGAGCTTGGCTAAGCCGAAAACCCCGGCCTCTAAATTAACCGTAGTCATCATCGAAGACCAGTCGGCGATCTGCGACATGCTCGCGGAACTTATTTCCAAACACGGACGCTATACCGTCGTCGGCAAAGCCGCCGACGGAAAAACCGGTATCGAAATAGCCTTGGACTTACGTCCCGACTTACTGGTGCTCGACGTGATTATGCCTGGCCTCAGCGGTATCGAGGTACTCCGCCGACTCAGTCGCGGCTTGCCCTTTATGAAGGTGCTGATTTTTTCCGGGAAGAAAGAACCGCACATCATTCGCGCGCTGGTCCAAGAAGGAATCCACGGCTTTGTGCACAAGACCGATCCGCTCTCTGAATTCCGCAAGGCCGTCGATTCGCTTGCCAATGGCCAAACTTGGTTTAGCGAAAACTTCGACCGCACGGTCCGCGAAGCGCTCGCTACCCCAGTCAATCACGCAGATAATATGTTGGATCAGCTGACGCCGCGGGAACGCGAGATCTCCGTCCTCATCGCCAAGAGCCATAGCAGCAAGGAAGTCGCCGGCCAACTCCAGATCAGCATCAAGACGGCCGAGAACCACCGGGCCAATTTGATGCGTAAGTTGGGCGTGCGCGACGTGGCCGGGTTGGTCCGCTTCGTCATCCGGCAGGGGCTGGTCGACCCCTCGGGCGATGCGGCCTAAGGGGCTAAACTTTAACCCTTTAACCCTGTCGGGAATAGGGCATGCTGACCCCATGAAGTCGGCCCCAGCTCCGAAAAAGACCGTGGTGGTCATCGAGGATCAGACCGCGATTCGGGAGCTGGTCATGGAAATGCTTGAATCGCGCGGCAAATACTCGGCCGTCGGTTCGACGGCCGATGGCGCCGAAGGCGTCGCGTTGGTGCTTAAACTTAAACCCGATGTGCTCATCCTCGATATTCTGCTCCCTGGCATCAGCGGCATCGAAGTCCTGCGACGACTCCACCACACGTTGCCCGCTCTGCGGGTGTTGATTTTTTCCGCCAAGACAGCAAAGCAACTTGCCCACGGTCTGCTTCAAGAAGGGGTCTGCGGCTTCGTGAACAAGAGCGCCCCGCTCTCCGAACTTCGCGAAGCCCTGGACGCGGTGGCTGAAGGTAAGAATTGGTTTACCCCCTCCTACCATAAAGCCATCATCGACGCCCAACAATCCTCCGAAAGTCAGGTCGATGAAAAAGGCGGGGCGCTTTCTGGTCGTGAACGCGAGATCGCCGTGCTCTTAGCCCAAAGTCATTCCAGTAAAGAAGTTGCGAACCGACTCAACATCAGCGCCAAGACGGTCGAAAATCATCGCACCAATCTCATGCGCAAGCTCGGCGTGCACGATGTCGCCGGGGTCATCCGCTACGTGATCCGCCAAGGTCTCTACGACCCTTCCGAGCAACCATGATCGGTAAAATCGCGGTGGGGCTCCTGCTATCGGCCAGTCTTGCCGCCGCCGAAGCTCCCGCCGCTCCGAGTTATGAAGTACGCGACCTCCAAGGCTGGTCCGTCCACGTCCGCAGCGAACTCCTGACGCCAGAAAAGAAAGCCCTCACCGAGGCCCGCCTATTGATGGTTGCCCAACAGCTGGTCGAAATCGTTCGCGTCGTGCCCGCCGCGGCCGTCACGGAGCTGCGGAAGATTCCCCTCTGGATTTCGCCCCCCTACCCCAAGATTCCGCAACGCGCTGAATACCATCCTGGGGCCGATTGGCTGAAGAAAAACGGGCGCGACCCCGCCATGGCCAAGGGCGTCGAATTCACCAACTTCGATATTCTCGACAAAGAAGTGCTGCGGATGCCGATGCTATCCTTGCACGAGCTCGCCCACGGCTACCACGACCGCGTCCTCGGGGCCAATCAGCCGGACATCAAAGCCTGCTTTGCCCGCGCGGTAGCCAATAAATCCTACGACAAAGTTTCGCGCAAAAACTGGCAGGGTAAGGTCACCCCCAACGTCAAAGCCTATGCCATGACCAACCCGCATGAATTCTTCGCCGAAACCAGCGAAGCGTTCTTCGGCGAAAACGACATGTTCCCGTTCAATCGCAAGGAGCTCGAGCAACACGACCCCGAAACCGTGACCATGCTCAAGAAGATCTGGCACGGTGAATAAAGACATCAGCGCCCTTGTTCGACTGCCTTAAGGGCGGGGCGCGATGACATCTCATCCGATGTCTTTAGGAAGGGACACCACCACGTGCTGTCCTCTTTTGCCTCAGGTAGGGTTGAGCGCCCTCGCTCAACCGCGGCTGACCAAGGGTGGTCAGCCCTACCAGATGCTTCGGGTAGGGCGGGCTCTCCGAGCCCGCCGTCGAGTCGGCCGACCTCCCCACTCGACATCCGTATCTCCGTCCGCGAACGGACGGCTCGGAGAGCCGTCCCTACCAAAGACCGCAGCATCCTATCCGGTTTCCGGTCTCCCTTTGAATCAAACCCTCTGCCTTGGGTGGGGTTGAGCGCCCTCGCTCAACCGCGGCTGACCAAGGGTGGTCAGCCCTACCAGACGCTGACCTTAAAGCCTAATCCTTAAGCGAGGCGAGATAGGCGTACCGGTATCGCGTCGCGGACCCGAACCACCTTTGCTTGGACCTTTTTCCGGACCACCCAAGGCTTTCTCAAATTCCTTAGGCATTGGAGCGGTCGCGCTGAAATGGATTTCCTTACCCTGCCAGGAGAAGGTCAGCTCGGTACCCATCGCGTGCAAGAAGAGGCGCTTAAAACCTCGGGCACTACCGAGGGTCATATTAAAATCAAAATCGCCCTAAGTGCGGTCGCCGAGAATCGGATGACCGTGCTGGGAGGTCTGGACGCGTAGCTGGTGCGTGCGCCCGGTGCGAGGCTCCAACCGGATCAATGACAGCGGGATACCCTCTCCGGCCGCCCGCTCCCATTGGTACATCGTGATCGCGGCCAAGCCGTCGCCGCTGGCGACACCCGAACGCACGCTATTACCAGGACCTTTGGACTTCACCAACATATCCTGCCAGGTGCCGCGCGGGGTCCGCAGCCCCCGCCCTTTGACCAGGGCGATGTATTTCTTGGAAACTTTCGATGTCGCAAAAAGTTTGCGGACGATATCCGCTAACGCTTCGTCCAGCGCGAGCAAGAGCACGCCACTGGTCGGAGAATCGAGCCGGTTGAGCAGATAAACGCGCCGGATGCCCCCCTTGCCGTCGCGGATATGAAAGGCTTCCTCTTCGTGCGAATAATTACCTTCGATCAATACGGTGCCTTTCTCGTTAGCCTCATTCGGATTAGGATGTGCCAAGATACCGTCAGGTTTTTCGACCGCGAATAAGCCGCACTCGTGCTGCTGCACCACGCGCACGCCACGGCCAAAAGGAATCCAATCAAAGGGGGCGGCACACATCAGCGGTAATGAAAACTGACGGTGACCGTATCCTCTTCGCCGAAGAGGGCGACCATATCTGGGCGCCAAGCATCAAAGGGGGCCGGTGCCATGACCGAATCTTTGCAAGCAAAGGCCATGATATTGGGCACGTCTTTCCATAGGATCTGGGCATCGGTGACGGTGCCATCGCGATGTAGTTTGAAACGCACCACGACCCGACCTTGCGCCATGGTCTCAAAACGCGAGCGATCGATGATATCCCACCAGCTGGACTGGATGGCTTCCATCATCCGCTGGGTATAATCCCCATAGATGCTGAAACGGGCATCGATCGCGATGACTCCGGCCCGGCCGACCCCGATATTATTCTTTAAAATCAGGCCTGTCGTACCCGAGGACACGGTGGCCTTGGGACGCTCCGGGTCGCGCGGTGCCGCGGAGGGTGGAGCGAGCGGCTTGGCCTCGACGGGTTTGCCAGGCATGGGGCCGACCGCGGCCGAAGCCGTCCCGGCCTGCCCTTCCGCCGAAACCGATTCGGGAGAATCAATCGAACGGGGTTTACCTTGGGCCACCCGAATCGTATTCTCGGTCCCAAGTGATTTTGGTAAGGATGATTTGGTCGGCGTCTTTTCGGGCACGGGCTGAGCGGCGACCTGGTTGCGCGACGCAACAAAGGGAGCGACCAAGGGCTGGGCACGATTCGCCGCGCTATTGGTCTCCGCATAACGCAGGACTGGCGGTAGCCGGGTTTCGGCAAACGGAACGGGGGCCGTCAACACCTGAACAGGATGTACCACCAAAACCGGATGATGAAAGACGGTCGGCAAGACCCAGATCAAAACGAGGTGCAGGCACAAAGAAATCCCGGCCGCAAGGAGGGCGGCTTGGAGATCAACGGGCTGGTCATCGCGCACGGTCTCGAACCTATGCACCCAGCCCCGGACTTCAAGCGTCGGAAAATAGGATTATCGGCCCGCGAACTCTTTCGTCAACGCCGCCAAGGCCGCCCGACAATCTTCCTGGGAGCCTAAAACCACATATAACTGATAAGAATAATCTCCGGCGCGGAGCGGCTCCGCTTGATCGAGCCGGAAGACGCAATTCCACTTCACGACCTGGTCGGCCGCGAAACTGAAGCGACCATAGCCGACGGGCGGCTGACCGCGGGGCGCCTTATCCGGCGTAAAAATCCCCATAGCATGGGAACCGGAAGCCGTCGCCAGCACGACCGGATCACGGATCTCACCGTCGGCCCGGGGCAAAGCGACCAAGGCCGAGGTCTTCGCATCGAACCTCAGTTCGCGGCTGAAAGTCGCGGGCATATAAGCCGTCAAGGCTTCGAATTGAAGGACCTTATGCGGACGATCGGCCGGCACGTTGAACGTGACCCTGTAATCGAGCACATGATCCATGCCGGCCCGCCCGATGCGGACCTGTTTGGTAAGAAGATGGTTCGAAACCAAAGCGCGATTCTGGGCTAACTGTCCGTGGGACTTCATCCCTGGCGCGAGCCAATAAGCCATCCGGGTCCGGGTGGATAATACGCCATCTTTGATCGTCAGTACCTGTAGATCGCTGGTCGACTTCGGGCCGAGCGCATCGACCACCGAACCCGCTTCGGTCGGGTTATAACATTCGATATTAAAGACCCCGTCGACATCGGCATTGAGCGCCGATTGCAGCTGCCGGCCATGGTCATGGGAGTCGATGAATTCGACCCCTTCCCACTTTATCGAATCAATGGCGCCGGCCAGACGGTCGGTCGTGCGGATGACGATCGGTTTACCACCGAGCTGACCCGCCAACTCCGCGTCGCCTTTCACCCGAGGGGGCGCTTCGGCTAATAGTAACGATGCAAACAGCAGGCAGAAGCATCTCATAAGTTCAGCCTTTCTAAGAGGCCCAACGCCACCAGCCGCGCTTTTAGAAATTCCACCGGTAAGCCCATGATGGTCGAGATAGGCGCTTGGAAGGATTCGATGATGATCTCCTTGCCTTCCTGAATACCATAGGCGCCGGCCTTATCTAAAGTGTTCACCAAAGCCTGATAAAGGGTGATATCACCCTCGGTGAGGGTTTTGAATTTAACCCAAGCCGTGACATCATGCACCTCATCAAGACCAAGCGTCGGACACAACAGACAGACGCCCGTATGGACCGTATGCTCGCGGCCGGAGAGACTCCGCAACATCGCGCGAGATTCCGCTAAGTCAGCCGGCTTGTTCAAAGCCCGCTCGCCGAGCGCGACCGTCGTATCCGCCCCCAAGACCACCGCGGCCGGATGAAGCCGAGAGACCGCCGCGGCTTTCAAGCGAGCGTTGTGTAGGACCATCTGCGCGGGGTCGGTTGTGGGGTCCTCGTGCTCCGTCACCGCGGCCACCACGACGCGATGGGGGATATCCGCTTCGCGGAGTAGTTCCGTGCGTCGGGGCGAGGCGGAAGCGAGGATGAGTGAAAGCGGCGACGGCACCCCCGGACATGAACGGAATAATCCGAATAAGACAACCGCAACAGCCGATACCGTTTTCTGTCGTTTACTCCTTCCGCCCCACCCCTACCCCTATCTCCACCCCTCCCTTCGCCATGCGCTTACCTCTTCTGCTGCTTCTGCTCCTCACGATTAGTCCGATGCTGACCGCGGACGAAAGTGCCCGACGCTTCCTCAATAAACCCGACAGCTGGTTCACCTCTGCCGAAGCGAAGAAGGTCGCCACCATCATCCTGAGTTTCCAATGCGACGCCGGTGGCTGGCCGAAGAACACCGACACCATCAGCAAAGCCTATGAAGGCGACCGGTCGAAGCTCCAACCCACCTTCGACAACAAGGGCACCGTCGACGAACTCCGCTTCATGGCGCGCATGTTCAACGCCACCCAAGACGAGACCTACCGTAAATCGTTCGACCGCGGACTAGC
>CAINMU010000059.1 GCA_903850885.1 uncultured Opitutia bacterium
GAGGATCTGTCTCTCCTCGCTGGCGCTGGCCAGGGCTTCACGGTGCTGGGCATCCGCTTCGGCGTGCGCCTTGTCACGATCGGCCTGCCGCGTCTGCGCCAGCAGGATGAGCGGCGCCGCATAGGCGGCCTGGAGGCTGAACGCCAGGTTCAGCAGGATGAACGGGTAAAGGTCGTAATGGGTAAAGCCGAAGACGTTCAGTCCGATCCAGACCAGCACGATGATCGTCTGGGCGATGAGGAAGAACGGCGTGCCGAAGAAGCGAGCGAAGGCCTCCGCTTTCAGGGCAAACCAATCGCCACCGAAGACGTTGGCGAGATGGACATGGGGCAGGTGGAAGCGGTAATGATATCTCCCGGTCTTAGAGGTGGAAGCGGCGGGAGCGGGGCTAGACGGTTTGGGTGTTTCCATAAAGATATTGGGTCAGCCCTCTTAGTCTGGCTATGCCTGCCAACAAGGTGCAACCGGTCGATTCAGCCTTGGGGCGAGGTCAGGTATCTCTGCATAAGGGTGTTTTTTTAATTTATTATGTCAATGCCCGCGGGCCTCGAATCGAGGTCCGTCGTCATTCGGTGCGAAAGGGGTTTATAGTGATGGCCAATAAGGCCAGCGAGGTCACTGTGGTGCCATGTCGTCCGCCCCTGATGATGGGGAAACCTATAAGCCTTTGTTCGTGAAAGGCGCCGGGGTGGGCAAACCGAGCGAATTGAAGCTGAAGGTCGAGGTGCGTCGCGATGACATCGCCTTGGTGGTGAAGGTGGACGGGATGAAACTCACCGCGGAGACTTGCGTGACTTGTCCCCTAGGGCTGGTCTCGATCCTCGGCGGTCCGGAGAAGCGCAAGAACTTCACCTGCGATTGCGGCGACGGGCAATGCTCGAGCGGAAGAATCCCTCACTCGTTTAACGTCGAGCGCCGCGGCGATGAGCTGATCTGGTCACGTACCAATTACCCGGCAGGTAGCAGCTCGGTGAGTTTCGATCATCATCAGGCGTGCGTGGCGGTGTGCGAGGCGCTGCTTGAACTCAAGTCCGCCGTCGATGCGCATCCCAAGGGTATCGATAGCTGCGCGAGCATGATGCCGGGTAAGTTCACGTACGATGAGCTGCTGAGCTGTATTGAGCAATCGAAGCTGATGGTGGCCAAGGGAGCCCGATCGGTCTAATCGATTTCCGATTGCTGGTTGGCGGCTAGTTAGGTCTGATGGCTTATGCTGATAAGGTCCATACGGTGGCTGCTTTTATGTTTGATGGGCTTGGATACTATTTCTGTTTCAGCTGAGCCAACGCCAGCTCAGGCCATCGAGAGGGCCCATGCCGAGACATGGCGCCGCTTCGTCGACGAGCATGGCATCGTCCGCGATTACGTCGGCGAGCTGCCGACGCCCGAGGATTGTCGGCTGGGCAAGCCCAACGCCATCGGCTGGTGGAGCCCGATCGAGAACGGCCCGATGTTCACCGGCATGTATCTGAACGCCATGGTCGAACGCGCCCGACGCTCCGGTGCGGCGGCGGACAAGGAGCAGGCCCGCAAGCTGTCGCAGGGCCTCCTCAAGTGCGCCTCGGTGTCGGACGTCCCCGGTTTTATCGCCCGTGGGGTCGGTTCCGACGGCAAGTGTCATTATCCTTTAAGCTCCGACGACCAGATGCACCCGTGGTTCCTGGGCATGCATGCTTATCTCCGTAGCGATATCCCGACCCCAGCCGAGCGCGCCGTGCTCGTTGCGAAGGTCCGTGAGGTCGCTGGCGTGCTTGAGACGACCGGTTGGCGTGTGCCTTGCGACGGAGCGTTCAAAGGCGATTTCCGTGGCGGCTTCAAAGGCGAGCACTTCCGGGATGTGGTGCGTTATCTGTATATGCTCCGTGCGACGCATGAGATGACCGGCGAAGCCGTCTGGATGGAGCGTTACCGCAAGGCCTTGGACGAGAAGCCGGATAAGTCCGCCGAGACGCGACGGGAGATCTCCGCGCTGGGCTGTCCGCGAGATCTTTCGTTCATCCCGACCCTGCAGAAGGGACAGTTCTGGATTTATGTCGGCACGCAGGCCGGCCTCGCCTGGCTCGCTTCCGTGGAGGATGACGCCGCTACCAAGGCTGCTTACCGCGGGGGCCTCGCCGTGACCGCGCAGTTCGCGTTGTCGTCCGTGGCAATGCACTCCCAGTTCGATAATGCCGACCAAGGTTTCTTCGGCACCGCCGATTGGCGGGCGGCCAATCCGACTTGGTTCCCGCAACCGACCCAGAAGGAGGCTGAGCGCCTGGCCAAGATCGTGGACTTTAAGAAGCGGGGGCCCCGGAAGAATTACGAAGCCACCTGGATGCGTCATCCCTTGGCCGCCGCCGCCGTCGTGGCCTTGGCAGGAGATGCCTCCGCCCGACCTGAGGTGCTCAAGGCCGTGAGCCATTACGATTACGCCAAACTCAACATGGCGGAGTTCTTCTTCGCCGAGGTCGCATACTACGCTTTACTGGAGGTCAAGTAAGGCCTTGAGCGGCACGGGCTTGCCAGCCGCCTGGGGAAGGGCAGAGTGTGCCCACCCCCATGAAGACCCGCATCACCTCCTTTGTCGCCCTCGTGGCGTCCATCGTCGCTGCTTCGGCTGCGACCAACTACGCCGTCCAGCCAGTGCTCCACCCCGGCACGGAGAAGCGCCATGAATCTTTCAACGTCATCTCGAAGAAGGGCGAAGCGCAGCTCGTCTTCCTCGGCGACTCGATCACCCACGGTTGGGACGGCAAGGGCAAGGCCGTCTGGGACCAGCACTGGGCTCCGCTCAAGGCCGCCAACTTCGGCATCGGCGGCGACCGCACCGAGCACGTCCTCTGGCGC
>CAINMU010000060.1 GCA_903850885.1 uncultured Opitutia bacterium
CCCACACGCCAACCGCTTACCGCTATCACGCACGAAGCATCAGGCTTCACCCCATTATTCTTCCCTCCCCACCCCGCCACCGCTATTCGTGCATGACACCTTTTCCGTCTGTCATCCATGTCCGCCACTCCTTCCTCGCCTTCGCTTCGTTCCGAACAGCCCGTTTATATCATCGGCCACAAGAATCCTGACGCCGATGCGATTTGCTCCGCCCTCGCCTACGCCGCCTTCAAACAAGCGTCCGGCCAAAAAGGCTTTGTCCCGGCCCGTTGCGGTAACTCCAACGCGCGGATTGATTCCATCTTGAATCGCTTCGGTGCAACGCTGCCCGAATTCGTCGGCGACGTCACCCCGCGCGTCAAAGACATCATGCACGCCGATCCGTTTAAGGTCGGCGTCGACGATACCTGCGCCCGCGCCCTCGAACTTCTCGACCTCCACGACGTCCGAGCCTTGCCCGTCGTCGGTCGCGATGGACGCCTCGAAGGTTACGTCTCCATCTTCGGCCTCGGCGATTATTTCATCCCCAAGCCCAAGCGCGCCACTTCGATGCGCAAGGTCACCAGTTCGATCAACGCCATCATCCGCTCCATCGGCGGCACCGAAGTCATCGCGCATGACCCCGAGACGGTCGATGAGCTCTACGTCCGAGTCGCCGCCATGGAACTCGAGTCCTTCGGCAAATCCGCCACGGTCGAAGGCATCCCCACCAATAAGAGCATCATCGTCGTAGGCGATCGCAACGACGTCCACATCCGTGCCATCGAAATGGGCGTGCGTCTAATCATCGTCACTGGCGGCCACCGGATGAAAAGCGAAGTTCTCGAACTGGCCAAACGCCAGAAGGTTTCCGTGGCTTACGCCGATACCGATAGCGCGACGACGGCCTGGGCCGTCCGGGCCTCCACGCTCGTGGGCGGACTGATCCAACACGACGCCCCTCGCTTCAGCCCGCAAGACAAGATTGCCGTGGTGCGCCGGCGCATCGTGCAATCCAGCGCGCTTATCTGTCTCGTCGTCGATGAAGATGGCCATCTGCTCGGCGTCTTCTCGAAGTCAGACATCCTCAAGCCCGTACAAACGCGCTTGGTACTCGTCGACCACAACGAGCTTTCGCAAGCCGTCGATGGCGCGGCCGAAGTTGAGATCGCAGAAGTCGTCGACCACCACCGCCTCGGCAACCCCCACACGGCCCAACCGATCTTATTCCTCAATCGCCCGCTGGGCTCGACGTGCTCGATTGTGGCCGACATGTTCCGCACCGCCAGCCTCCAGCCTTCGCCGCAGATTGCCGGGCTGATGATGTGCGGGATTATTTCCGATACGCTTCTGCTCCAAAGCCCGACGACGACCCCCCTCGACGCCGAGCTGCTCCAGTGGCTCTCCCGCCTGGCCGATGCCGACCCTCGGTCCCTCGCCGACATGATCTTTAACGCGGGCTCGGTCTTGGCAACTGTCACGCCCGCCGTCGCCGTCCGCGGCGATTGTAAGATTTATAAGGAAGGCGAGCGCCGCTTTTCCGTCTCCCAAGTCGAGGAATTGGGCTTCAATAACTTCTGGAAATGTAGCGACGCGCTCCTCGAGGCCTTGGAGAAATACCGCCTCGAGAACGGCCTGAATTTCTCGTGCTTGCTCGTAACCGATATCGATACGCAAAGCTCCCTGCTCCTCGTGCGCGGCGAAGCCGAGGTGGTTCAATCCATCACCTACCCGCAGAAACGGCCGCCGGACATCTTCGACCTCCCCGGCATCGTGAGCCGCAAGAAACAATTACTTCCCTACATCACCAGCCTGCTGGGATCATCCGCCGATAACGCATGAACGCCGAAGAAACTTTGTTGAACTTCATGCGACGCCCCGGCTACAAGCCGATGCGTCTGGAAGCGATTGTGAAGACCCTAGGTGGCGACCGACACGACCTCGATGAGCTGCGAAAAGCCATTCCGCGTTTACTGAAAGCCGGTGCGATCGTCACCCATAAGGGCCTACTGCTCGGGCTTCCCAAAGACCCCGCCGGTGCGCGCGACGACTCCCTACTCGAGGGCACCATTCTCTTTCGCGCCAGCGGTTCCGCTCGCGTGGTCTTCGACGTCACCCCGGGCGACAAACCCCGCGAGGCTTTGCACATCGAGGCGAACGATACGCATGTGGCCCTCCACGGCGACCGCGTCCTCGTCAAGCTCAACCAAGTCCGCCGCGATCGTAACGGCGACGACTGGGGCTCTGGCACGGTGGTACGCGTCATCAAGCGCGCCCTGACCCAACTCACTGGCACCCTGCGCCGCAACCGCCTGCAATGGTTCGTCGTGCCCGACGATCCCCGCATCTCGCGTGAAATCATCGTACGCGACCCCACGCGCTCCGACCTCAAACCCGCGCCGAAACCCGAAGACAAGGTCGTCCTCAAGCTCGACGCCTGGGAACGCCGCAACCTGAGCCCGACCGGCACGCTGACCGAAGTACTCGGCGAGACGCACACGCCGATGGCGGAATACCTGGCCATCCTCCGCCGCTATAACCTCAATCCAGAATTTCCTGCGAGTGTCGTCGAGGAAGCTAACTCTTTCTCTTCCAAAGTCCAACGTGCCGATTGTCTCGGCCGCGAAGACTTTCGCCAGATCCCCACCCTCACCATCGACCCCGATGACGCCAAGGATTTTGACGACGCCCTCTCCGTCCAACGCCTGCCGAACGGCAACCTCCGCATCGCGATCCATATCGCCGACGTTTCCTACTACGTCAAAGGCGGCTCTCGCCTCGACACCGAAGCCCGCGAGCGCGGTAATTCCACCTACCTCGTCGGCACGGTCATTCCGATGCTGCCACACGCGCTCTCCAGTGGTCTCTGCTCGCTCGTGGAAGCCCAAGACCGCTTGGTCAAGACGGTCATCTGCGAATTTTCCCCCGACGCCCAACTGCTCAAAACGGAGTTCGCGAATTCCGTCATCTGCAGCCTCAAGCGTCTGACGTACAAGCAGGCTTACGCTTTCCTTAAAGGCGACGATAACGCCCAGTTGCGCGCGATGCCGGCGCCCCCGCCGCACCAGACCGGCTCACCTGGCCGCCCGCTTTCCGAATTAAAAGACGACGAGCTCGAGCTCATCCGCCAGATGGTCGGCGATTTCTGGAAAATTGGGAAGCTCCTGCGCGCCGAACGCTTCCGGGCGGGCTCGCTCGACTTGGACATGAAGGAGATCAAGATTTACTGCGACAAAGACGGCTGGGCGGACCGCACCGAAATCGTCACCCATGACGAATCTCACCAACTGATCGAGGAGTTCATGCTCCTCGCTAATGAGTGCGTGGCCAAGAGCCTCGACAAAGCCTCCATCCCGCACGTCTGCCGCGTCCACGACGACCCCGATCCGGAAAAACTGGCTGCCCTCCGCGAAGAACTTGCCGGCGACGGCTTTAAGGTCGGCGACCTGACGCACCGCTCCGAGATGGTTAAATTACTGAGCGACCTCAAGACCCGCGAAGACGGTTACACGATCCGCATCCAGTTACTCCGCTCGCTCAAACAAGCTTGCTATCGTCCTTCGCCCGACGGCCACTTCGGCCTCGCGAAACGCCACTACTCTCACTTCACGTCACCGATCCGCCGTTACGCCGACTTACTGGAGCATCGCATCTTCGATGCTTATATCGCCAAGCAGGGCGTGGCCTCGGCCCCCAAGGATCCACCCCGCTCCCCCGGCCTCGGCGAACTCGTCCGCTCCTGCGAACACATCTCGATCACCGAACGCAATAGCTCCGAAGCTGAACGCGATTCCGTCAAAATCAAGATTCTGGAATTATTCGAACGCGAAGTGGAACGGAAAGACAAACGCCCCTTCGAGGCGATCATCACGGATATCAAGCCTCACGGCCTGATGGTCGAGCTCTCGGCTTCCAATGCCTTCGGACTCGTGCACATGTCGACCCTGACTGATGACTATTACCGGATGAACGACCGCGGCAACATGCTCGTCGGCAGCCGCACTGGCCGAAAGTTCATGGCCGGTGGCACGATCATGGTAACCGTCGATCGCGTCGATCGCTTCAAGCGCCAGGTCGATTTTCGCCTCGCCGATGACGGCCAACGCAAGACTCGCGGACCGGAGCAACGCAAGGGACAGAAGTAAAGAGAAGTCCGGAGGTAGGGCTGACCACCCTTGGTCAGCCGCGGTTGAGCGAGGGCGCTCAACCCTACCCGAGGCATCAGCCATCAACTCAACGGGGAACCGGAGACCGGAGGATTGGCTGGGGCTGCCTTTAGGTAGGGCGGGCTCTCCGAGCCCGCCGCTTGTTTGATCGGTGGACGGACGGTTCGGAGAACCGTCCCTACCCAAGCCCGAGATAATTTCGGGTCTCAGGTCTCGGCCATCGGGTGCCTGGTTCGGGTATCCAGGTTCGGGTGCAAGTTCAGGTCCCAACTTTTAAACGGCTGCATCAGCTGCATCCATCGATTCAGTCCTCTATTCAGTCCTCGGCCCTAACCCTCAGTACCTCCAGAATAGCCTCCACCACGCTCTGGCATAATCTCGGGTAGCTTTGCCCAGACGGATTCGGCCGGCATCATCATCGGTCCAGCGCACGGGTATTTCAGCCAAGCGGGCGCCGTTCCGCGTCATCCGCACCAAAATTTCGGCACCGAAAGAAAACCCTTTCACGCCGGGCGGGATCTTGATCGCTTCCAAGGCGGTGCGGCGGACCAATTTCAATCCGCATCCCGGATCGCTCACGCGGGTCGCCGGCAACAATCGCCAGATCGCCGAGAGCAAAGCCGAAATCACGGTGCGCTTCCACGAACGGCCGACGACTTTGGATTCGCGGTGCCACCGTGAACCGGCGACGACATCGGCTTTCGCTTCCTGGATGAGTCGGTAGCCCCGCACGAGCGCCTCAGGGTCGGTCGCCATATCGGCATCGCAATACGCCAACACGTCGTAACCGACCGGCGCCGCCTGCCAAGCGGACAGGATTGCGATGCCTTTATCCGCCTGATCCGTGGCCCGATGATAAACCACGCGATACGAAGTCTTTCCCGCCGCCTCCACCGCGACGGCTTGCGTCCAATCCGTCGAACCATTGTCCGAGACCATGATCAGGGCGTCGGAGCATTGGTTCGCATGCAGACTCTCGGCCAGCTTCGCCAAACCCGGCCCAAGGCGTCGCTCCTCATTGCGGACGGGTATGACGATTAAGAGGGGCATCGGCTGGACGGGCTTAAAATCAAGGATTTACCGAAGGATGACAACCCAAGTCTCAAGTAAATGAGACTCAGTCTCATTTATTATTTGACAGATGAGATTCAGTCTCATTTATTGCCACTGCACCCCAAGCCATGAAGACCCTCAGCCTCCTTACGCTCACCGCCGCGACCGCCCTTAGTTGCGAAAATCCCTTCGGTTACTCCTACATCGCCGAGACGATCAAGCCCGGCAAATACGAGATCGAACAAAATATCACCGGCCGCTTCGGTCGCGACATCGGAGCCGGCTATGACGCCCGCTACCGCGGCTTTGATTTCAAGACCGAGTTCGAGATCGGCATCAGCAAGGACGAGCAGGTCAACATCGAGGCCGCCGCCCTCTATCTGGATTCTGCTTCGTTCGAAGGCCTGCATTTCAACGGCATAAACCTCTCATACAAGAAAATGTTGGCCGACCCCGATCGCGCGTCCTGGGGCCGCGCAATCTACCTCGAGCCCGGCTTCTCGCAAGTCAGCTCCAAGAATGGCGCGTTGCGCGACCGCTGGTCATTCGAAGGAAAATATATTCTTCAGCACAACTTTGGCGACAATAGCCCTTGGATGTATGTCGCCAATCTCGTCGGTGAAGTAACCCACATTTCCTCCGACGGTGAAGATGCCGTGGAATTCAAGATCACCCAAGGCCTGGCCTATCAGCTCACCAAGGATTGGACAATCGGCCTCGAGAGCATCGCCATGGTCGAGTGGGTCGAGTTCAATAACTTCGAAGAAGCCGGCTTTTTCGTAGGTCCCTGCCTTAATTACCGCCGGGATGATTTCTCTGCGACCTTGACCATGCTCGCGCAAGTCGCCGGAGCACCTGTCAGTAAAGGCAATCTCAATGTCGTCGAGAACAGTCCCTACGAAGCCCGACTCACAGTCGCCTGGGAATTCTGAGGCGGTCATACGTCAGGCGTTCACTGGGTAGGGACAGCACCACGTGCTGTCCTTTTTATTGGGTAGGGCGGGCTCTCCGAGCCCGCCGTTGAGCCGATCGAGATCCCAACGCTGCGCAATGGTGTCTTGGGTAGGGCGGGCTCTCCGAGCCCGCCGTTGAGCCGATCGAGATCCGCAGCTCGCCTTGCGAACGGACGGCTCAGAGAGCCGTCCCTACCTCGAGCCATTCCTCCATATTTTAGCCTAACCAAGACGAACGGCGGTCATGGCAATGGCCGCCCTACCCGGTCACTTCAGCGCCGCCTTCACCGCGGCCAACATGTGCTCAGGCGAAAAGCCGTTCGCCGCGCGCAGGGTCTTCACGTCGCTGGCGTGGCCGATGAATTTATCCGGCCAGCCTAAACGCACCACGGGCGTAGGCACGCCATGTTCAGCAAGTATCTCGAGCACTCCCGTGCCAAAGCCGCCGGTAATCGTGCCATCTTCAAGGGTGACGATAAGCTTGGCCGCCTTGGCCTGCTCGACAAGCAACGTGGCGTCAATTGGCTTGGCGAAACGTGCATTAACCACGCCAACCCGCAAACCGGTCTGCGCCGCCAGAGTCTCCGCCAAAACCAACGCATCCGCCACCATCGCGCCCAGCGCCCAAAGTTGGACCTCATCCCCTGGACGTAAGACCTCGGCCTTACCTAACGGAATCAAGCTTGGCTGAGCCTTGATCGGCGCACCGAGCGCCGCACCGCGCGGATATCGGATAAACATCGGCAACCCCGATTTCAGCGCGGTGTGCAACATGTCCGACAACTCATCCTCGTCCTTGGGTTGCATGAGCGTGACGTTCGGAACGCAGCGCAAGTAGGCGATATCGAAAACGCCGTGGTGCGTCGCGCCATCGCTCGGCGAAACGCCTGCCCGATCCATACAGAACGTCACGGGAAGTTTCTGCAGGCAGACGTCGTGGATGACCATGTCATACGCGCGCTGTAAGAAAGTCGAATAGATGGCGCAGACGGGACGCAGACCGCGCGCGGCGAGGCCGGCGGCGAAAAGCGCCGCATGTTCTTCGGCGATACCGACATCGTGATACTGCGCGGGCAATACCTGCTTCAGCTGGTTAAGTCCGGTGCCAGATGGCATGGCGGCCGTGATGCCCACGACGTTCGCGTCCGCCTTGGCTTCGCGTACCAACAACGCTCCGAAAACATCCTGCCAAGCCTTGGGCGCGCTTGGCTTCCCCGAAGCTAATGAATCACCGGTCTCGGGATCAAAGGCACCCGTGCCATGGAATTTTTCCGGATTCTTCAACGCCGCGCCCAAGCCCCGCCCTTTTTCCGTGCGAATATGCAGGACAATCGGAGATTTGGAATCTTTGCAGAAAGTCAGATAG
>CAINMU010000061.1 GCA_903850885.1 uncultured Opitutia bacterium
AGGGAACCCTTCCCTTACACCCCTGTCCTTACCTGACACCCTTATGCGACTCCTCCCCCGTCTCCTCTGCGCGTTACTCACCCTGACGCTCAGCCTTCCCACAGTATTTGCCCACGGTGCTGGCGAAGAACTAACCAAGGCCGCCAATGCCTTCCTCGGTTCGCTTGATGACGCTCAGCGCGCCAAAGCCACCTTCGCTTTTGAAAACGAAGAACGCACCCACTGGATTTTCGTTCCCGCCGTGCGCAAGGGTCTGCCGCTCAAGGAAATGAATCCCGGCCAACGCCATTTTGCGCAAGCCCTGCTTTCCGTCACCCTCAGCCAACGCGGACACATGAAGGCCGAATCGATCATGGCCAGCGAACACCTCCTCTCGATTATCGAAGAAGGCAAAGGCGCCAATAAGCGTGACGCCGAAAACTATTTCGTCTCCGTCTTCGGCAAGCCCGATGCCAAAGGCACCTGGGGCTGGCGCTGGGAAGGCCACCACCTTTCGCAGAACTTCACTTTAGTGGACGGCGAACTCGTCGGTGCGACCCCTTCCTTCATGGGCACCAACCCCGGCCAAATCAAAGCCGACACCCTTCACGTCGGAGATAATAATCCCGGCCTCGTCGGCTTTGAGATCCTCGACCAAGAAGACAACCTCGGACGTGCCTTGGCCAAAAGCCTCACCGAAGAACAACGCAAAAGCGGCATCCTCGCCGGGGACGTCCCCAAGGACGTGCTCACGAGCAACAAGCCTAAAGCCGATGGTATCATTAAGCATAAAGGCATCGCCGTTTCGGCTTTGACCGCCGACCAGAAGAAAATCCTCGGTGGCATCATTCGCGAATACGTCGGCCGCGCGCGCAGCGACTTCTCCCTCCAAGAAATGGCGGCCATCAGCCAAGTGGATGAAAATCAGATCTTCTTCGCTTGGTCCGGCGGCCTCGAAGTCGGTCAAGGCCACTACTACAGCATCGTCGGACCCGAGTTCATTTTCGAATTAGACAACACCCAGAACGGCGCCAACCACGTGCACGCTACCTGGCGCGACCTCAAGAAAGATTTCGGCTACGATCCGCTCGCCAAGCACCTCAAGGAAGCGCACGGCAAATAAGCGTCGCTCCAACTTGTAAACAAAACCCCGGGCGACCGGGGTTTTTTATTGGGCGACCTAACGAGGTAGGGGCAGCACCGCGTGCTGCCCTAGCCCAACGGACCACCACCCCGCGCCGAGACCCGGGACCCGTAAAGTCTCTCTGCCTTGGGTAGGGACGGCTCTCCGAGCCGTCCGTTCGCGGAGGGAGTCATGAACCTCGATCGGGTCAACGGCGGGCTCGGAGAGCCCGCCCTACCTATTTGACCGTCACACCCTTAGACGCCAGCTCCTTTAAAAACTCCTGAGGCTCAGCCGGACTAATGAGAAAATTCCTAACCAGACCAGTGCGACGACGTAACAGCACTAATCGCTTGGAGCTCACGGTGTTGGTCCAATGTTCGTTCCAAAACGCCCAATCACGCGCCGCATATTCGATATCGCTCAGCGCCACCTTGCGCACGGTCCAGCCATAGATGCGCACGCGGACATTGCCGACATCGAGAACGAACGTCATACCCCAAAAGATCGCATGAATGAGCAATCCGCACAGGCCCAGGGCGAAGAATAGGGGCAGTAGATGCAGGAAGACCTCCATTTGATTGAAAAAGATAGGCCTAATCGAACGGACTTAAACCCAAAACCAAGCCCACGCTTGTCTCCCGCGAACTTGACCGACTACATTGCGCCATGGCTCGCCTGCCCAAATTTCTGAATACGAACGCGCTATGGGGAGCCGTGGGTGCCAAGACTTTGCAGCGTTGCGGACTGACTCATGTCATCATCTCACCTGGCTCGCGCTCAACGCCGCTGGCCCACGCCTTCGCGTCGACCGCTGGCCTACAAAGCATCGTGGCGCTCGACGAACGTTCGGCCGCCTTTCAAGCGCTCGGTCTCTCCAAGGCGACCGGCTGCCCTACCGCTTTGCTCTGCACCTCGGGTACGGCGGCGGCGAATTACCTGCCCGCCATCATCGAAGCCCGCCTATCCGGAACGCCGCTCATCATCCTCACCGCCGATCGCCCGCCCGAATTACGCGAATGCCACTCTGGACAAACCATCAATCAAAATGGTCTTTACGGAAACTATCCCGTTTGGTCCGCCGAAGCCGCCGTCCCTGCGAACGACCTCGGGCTACTCCGCCATTGGCGCCAGACGTTGGTCAACGCCTGGCAATGCTCTCAAGGGCCTATTGCGGGCCCGGTACACCTCAATCTCCCCTTCCGCGACCCTCTGGCGCCCACGGAGCCGGAAAAAGGCTTTAAGACCCCTACCGGCTTCGATCTGGAAGCCTTTACCCAACTCCCACCCTACCCGATCGTCCAAGCGACTTTATCCCCTCTCGCGGTAGCCAGCCTGCTTCCGCAGACGGATCGTGGCGTCATCATTGTAGGCCCTCAGGCCTGGGCACATCGACATGAATCAGCCCAAGCCATCCTTGAGCTATCGCATCAGACCGGCTGGCCAATTTTGGCCGATGGGGCCAGCACCTTGCGCGGCGACTTAGCGGATAGCGGTCGGCTCATTTCAACTTACGACCTGATCTTAAGAAACCCGAAAAACGCCAAAGCCCTTCAACCGAAGGCCGCTGTTTTCGTCGGCTCCCTTCCCACCAGTAAAGTCCTCCGCCAATGGATCAAAGAGGCGGATATCTTGGCCGTGCAAGTCGGACGCCCAGGAGAGAATATCGACGCCACCCATTCGCGCGGGTGCCGTCTGGATGGCGAACTCACTCCGATCGGCCTTAAGCTCTCTGGGAAAATTTCATCTAACCTGAAACTCTGGCAGTCGCTCCAGAAAACCGCCCAAGCCAAACTCGACAAAATCGTCCAAGTCGATTGGGCGTTTGAAGGTTCGGTGATTTCCTGTCTGGAGACCGCCCTTGGGACCGATGATCAATTGGTCGTAGGCAACAGCATGCCCATCCGCGATCTGGAATGGTTTTATCATCCGCCCGGACCTGGCCCAGCGATCTTCGTCAACCGCGGCGCCAACGGCATCGATGGCACCGTCTCCACCGCGCTCGGCGTGTCGCTTTCGGGACAACGTACCGTACTTCTCTGCGGCGACCTCACCTTCCTGCACGACAGCAACGGCCTACTCTCCGCCTACGGCCACACCGGGGATGTGACGATTTTAGTTATTAATAATCAAGGAGGCGGTATTTTCAATCACCTCGCCGTCGCCGACGACACCGCCCACTTCGAAAAACTCTGGGGGACACCGCAGGTGACCGACCTCGGAAAGCTGTGCCAAGCGCATCTCGTCAGGCATGAGGTGGCCGCCAGCCTGAAAGAAGTCCGGCGCCTGCTGGAAGTGCGCGGCAAAGGCGTACGCGTCATCGAATTCCGGACCGACCGCGAAACCAATGCGGAATGGCGAATGAAGTCGTTCCGAAATCAGAAATAAACTTTCAGGAACTCGGCTTCGACTGCGGACAGCGGCGTGTCGTCGTTGGCCATGGCCGGAGTCGGCAGGAAGTGCTGGTGCTCAGGCGGCAAGACGCGGAAACCGTGGCGTTCGTAGAGGGTTGGCTTGATTTCGGAGAAGAGCAGGAAGCGGACATCGAGCTGGGCGAAGCGATGCAGTTCCATGACAGCACGCAGCAGCAACGAGGCGTAGCCCTTGCCGCGCTGCTCCGGCGAAGTCGCCACGGAGGCGAACCCGATGAGGCTTTCGCGGAAGCGCAGGACGTTCAATGCGGCAACGGACTGACCGGCGACATCTTCGAGGAGGTAACGCGTTCCGCGCTGATGATGCGGATCGCTATCCTTGGCCGCGCAATACTGGTCGAAGGTCTTGTCGTGCTTCCACGCGTCGTAGCCGAAGGCGAGGACGGTACGCATGTCCTCCGGCTGCACGAGGCGCAGACGGCCCACGGGTGTGAAACGCTGGCGGCCGTCTGCGATCGCGCCTTCGAACATCGGCTGCGGCCGGACCCAGGTGCGCGCTTCGGGATTATCATACAGGCAACGGTAGACCACCTGTGGTGAAAGATCCTCGGAATGCGCGGCCACCCCAAGCCGGAGGTAATGGTTGCCCTTATAGTGGCGGTAGAGGTTCCAGGACATGGGGTTGAAGAAGGGAATAGGGGGTGGGGTCGGGGGTGGCAAGGCATGGGTAGGGCTGAGCGCCCCGCTCAGCCGCAGACATACCCCACGGCTGACCGAGGGCGGTCAGCCCTACCCAAGACAGAGGACAGCACGTGGTGCTGTCCGACCCTCAAAACTATTTCGCCGCGCCCCAGTGAGACGTGAAGGGGTGCAGGATAAAGAGCGGCTTGCCGACGACATCTGCCGCTGGCACTTCGCCCCAGCCGCGTGAGTCATAACTATTGGCCGAATTATCACCCATGGCGAAGAAATGCCCAGGCGTGACAGTATATTCAGCGTTCAGGGGTAAGGCATACCGGTAACCTCCGGCCTCCGGCAGATAACCGAAATAACCCCGGTCCATCGCCTGTCGGTTATTAAGGGCTACCGGTTCGGGCGAGGTCGGAGCTTTCCCGTCAATCAAGAGCTGCCCTTGCGGATTCACCATCAGGCGCTGTCCTGGCACGCCGGCGATGCGCTTCACGTAATAATTTTGAGAAGGCCGGCCGTATTGATCAGCCAAGCCAGGAATATTGTTGGTCCGGAAAACGAAAGTATCTCCGCGCGAAGGCTCGACGAAGTGATAAGAAACCCGGTCCACGAAGAGCATATCGCCCGTCAGGATGTCGAAATTAAGGATAGGTTCGCCGACGTGGGCCTTGCGACCGGTCAGCAACATCAGACCCAAGGGACCGCGTTGAATGCGATTATCCGCGGCGGCCCGACGGAATACTTCCTGCCACCGATCCGCATCCTGTTTGCGCAAGAGCAACTTGGCTTCGGCTGGGAAAAATGTCCGCAACAAGACGCCGTCGAAGCCGAAATCCGCGGGCATCGGAATCGTCTGGATGTTTGGTCCGATCAAAAGTTGATACTGGTTCTCGTTGCTCCGGAAAAAACCGCTGCCGAGGATTCCACTCCCGGGCACTGAATTGGGCGAACGCGGCATGAATTTGCGCGAGCCATCGGCATGATCGCTTTCCACTTCCATGATGGGGATGGCGATTTCACCTTCAAATTCCGCATCCACGACATGCGTCCACGTCCATTGCGACAGCTGCAGAGCCCGCTGGGCATAGCCGGGGATTTCGTCGGAAGGTTGGCGCACCTCGGCCGTCATGCCGTTATAAGTCGGCCACATCGAATTCGTTGGGATCTTGAACGGCTGCAGGAAGAAGCTCCGGATCGCCCCGGCCACGATGGCGGCCATGATAATCATTTCGGTGTAATCCGTCCCCGCCGATACCGGATAAATCTTGCCGCCGTTACGCGCCAAAACGGCGTGAAAACGATTCAGCAAAGCTTCGGTCTCGACCACTTCGCGCGGACGTAACTTGATATTCGCCCGGACCAGCTCGGCCATTTCCAACTGCTCATTCAAGTCCTTGGCGGCGATGACATCCCGACGGTAAAGGACGACCTTCTCGGAAGATTCCAACAGCCCGCGGCCGATTTTGCGAAGCTTGCGACGATAGTAGAAGGACATGAGGAGAGACCTAGGGCCAAGTTAGCGATGGACCCGCCAAGGGAAAGCCCAGAAATCGCCCAAATAAGACCTACCCCTCGTTCTTGAGGATCTTGATGAAAGCTTCCTGCGGGATGTCGACCTTACCGATCTGCTTCATCCGCTTCTTGCCCTCCTTTTGCTTATCCAAGAGTTTACGCTTACGGCTGATGTCGCCGCCGTAACACTTGGCGGTCACGTCCTTGCCGACGGAGCCAATAGTTTCGCGGGCGATGACCTTTGAGCCGACTGCCGCCTGGATGGCGATTTTGAAAAGTTGCCGAGGGAGGAGCTCCTTAAGCCTCTCGCACAGGTTGCGACCGCGACCTTCGGCCTTGGAGGCGTGGACGATCGAGGAGAACGCATCGACCGGCTCTTCGTTGACGCGGATATCCATCTTCACGAGGTCGGAGGTGACGTATTCGCCCAACTCGTAGTCCATCGAACCATAGCCGCGGGTGATGGACTTCATCCGATCGTTGAAATCGACGAGGATCTCGTTGAGCGGCAGGAGGCAGACGAGGACGACGCGTTCGCCATCGATCGTTTCGGTGCGCTCGCAGACGCCGCGCTTCTCTTGCACCAGGGTCAGCATATCGCCAATGGAGGTACCCGGAATATGAATATGAGCCCGGATGGTCGGCTCCTCAATGTGCTCGATGGCCGAAGGATCTGGCATGACCACGGGGTTATCCAAGATGTGCTCGACGCCGTCGGTGGTGAAGACCTTGTAAACGACCGACGGGTAGGTCGAAAGGATGTCGAGGTCGTACTCGCGGCGCAGGCGCTCTTGGACAATTTCCATGTGCAAGAGACCCAAGAAGCCGCAACGGAAACCAAAACCTAAAGCGGTCGAGCTTTCCGCGGTATACGTCAGCGAGGAATCGTTAATCGCCAGCTTCGCCAGGGAGGTCTTCAGTTTTTCATAATCCGCCGTATCGAGGGGATAGATGCCGCTGAATACCATCGGGCGAACTTCCTTAAAGCCAGGGACCGGCTCTTTGGCCGGATCTGCCGCCAAGGTGATGGTATCGCCGACTTTCACGTCGGCGACTTCCCGGATATTGATGACGATGTAACCCACCGTTCCGGGGCCAAGTTCGTCCTGTGGCTTCATCTTCGGCGAAAAGATCCCCACTTCTTTGATGACCGAACGCACCCCGTTATACATGAGTTCGATGGTCTGGCCGGCCTTGAACGTACCGGAGAAAACGCGGACGTAACTGATGACGCCTTTATACGAATCGAAAAGCGAATCGAAGACCAACGCGCGATGATGCGGATATTCGGACCAGCGAGGCGGCGGCACGCGCTTAATAATCGCCGCGAAGATTTCGTCGATCCCGATCCCGGATTTACCCGAAGCCAAGACCGCGTCTTGGGCTGGGATGGTCAAAATGTCTTCGACCTGACGCCGGGCTTCTTCGGGTCGGGCGCTGGGCAGGTCGACCTTGTTGATGACCGGAACAATCTCCAAACCTTGGTTCATCGCTAACGTCGCATTGGCGACCGTCTGGGCTTCGACTCCCTGGGAAGCATCGATCAGCAATACCGCTCCCTCACAGGCCGCCAAGGAACGCGAAACTTCATAAGCGAAGTCCACGTGTCCGGGCGTATCGATCAGATTTAAAATATACTGCTTACCATCGGGAGCCGTAAAATTCATCGTCACCGGGTGACACTTGATCGTGATCCCCTTCTCGCGCTCGAGGTCCATGGCGTCGAGCAACTGTTCCTTCATCTGCCGCTTTTCGATGGTCTTGGTATGCTCTAACAAGCGGTCGGAAAGCGTCGTCTTGCCGTGGTCGACGTGAGCGATGATGCAGAAATTGCGGATGTGGTCTAAGGACACGGTAAGGAGAGAAATTCGACGAGAAAGGGTGTAATAGGACTACGGATGGGTGGCTTGTCCAGCGTTAGCCCCATCTTACGGAGGATTAGGCGGGAATATCAGTAAACTCGGACAAGGAAGCCACCGGAGCCTCAGGGGCGGAGCGCTTCATCATCCCCGCCAAAACGCCACCGGGGCCACATTCGTAAAACTGCGTCACCCCCGTGGCCGCCGCGGCCTTGCAATCATCCTCCCATAGCACTGACGAGACGACTTGCTTGACCAAAGCCTCCCGCAGCGCCGCCGGCTCGGACAAGGCACCGCCCGTGGTATTCGAGTAGACCGTGACCTGCGGACGCTTAAAATCGACACCCTGCAAGTAAGCTTCGAATGCCTTGCGCGCTGGCTCCATCAGACGGCTATGATAGGCGCCGGCGACAACCAAGGGCTTCACCAACTTAAAGGGGCCGAATTCTTTCGCACGAGCGACGGCTTGGGTAACCTTTTCCGCATCGCCCGAAATCACAACCTGCCCGGGGCAATTAAAATTCGCCGCATCGACATCGAAGGCGGCACAGAGTTTTGCGATATCTTCGCGCGTCCCGCCGATGACCGCGGCCATCCCGCCCTTGGACTGATCGCAGGCGAGCTGCATGAGTCGGCCGCGTTCGGCGACGACTTGCAGTCCGGTTTCAAAATCCCAAACCCCGGCGACGGCATAAGCGGTCAATTCGCCCAGCGACAGGCCCAAGCAGGCCTTAAGCTCGTTAAGCTTTCCCCGTTCACGCAAAATCTGCGCAATCGCATAACCTTGCACGTAGAGTGCAGGCTGACAGACGCGCGTTTCCGTCAAGACCTCGACGGGGCCTTCGAAACAGACTTGCTTCAAATCGAAGGGCAAGACCTTCGCCGCCCGATCATAAAACCCCTTGGCGATGGGCGAACCTTCGTAGAGAGATTTTCCCATGCCCACGGCTTGGGCACCTTGACCAGAAAAAAGCAAAGCGGTGGACATACCCCATGGAAGGAGGGAAAATCAGGCCAAGGGTCAAGGGTAAGAGCGTAATCGGAAAGCCCCCTGACCATCGCCTTATCTTGACCCTTCGGTTTCGTCCCCCTACCCCATTGTTTGCTTTCTCATGCCCATCGCACTCCTCTCCGTCAGCGACAAAACAGGTCTTCTGCCCTTCGCTCAAGCCCTCGTCAAAGACCACGGCTATAAACTCCTCTCCACCGGCGGCACCTCGAAGATGTTACGCGATGCCGGCCTGCCGGTGACGGATGTTAGCGAGCACACCGGCTTCCCTGAAATCATGGAAGGCCGCGTCAAAACCTTGCATCCGAAAGTCCACGGCGGCCTCCTCTGCCGACGCGATTCCTCTGAACACCTCGCCGAAGCGAAGAAGCATGGGATCGACCTCATCGATCTCGTGGTCGTCAATCTCTACCCCTTCGAAGCCACGGTCGCCAAACCGAACTGCTCTTTCGAAGATGCGATTGAGAACATCGATATCGGCGGCCCCTCCATGCTGCGCAGCGCGGCCAAAAATCACGCTTCGGTTTCCGTGGTCACCGACCCGTCCGACTACGAGCGCGTCTTGGCGGCGATGAAAAACCCTGAAGCCCTCGCCGAACTTCGCCGCGAACTCGCCCTCAAGGTTTTCCAGCGCACTTCGGCCTATGATGCGGCCATCGCTAATTACCTGGAAGCGCAGACCCAGCCGGGAATGGGCAACGTGCTGGGTCTACCCTCCCGCTTCACGACCACCCTGTCGCTCGCCCAACGCCTTCGCTACGGCGAAAACCCCCACCAACAAGCCGCGCTTTACGGCTCGTTCCACGAAGCCTTCGAACAGCTGCAAGGCAAGGAGCTGAGCTATAACAATATCTTAGATATCACGGCAGCGACCTACCTAATCGGGGAATTCGAACGGCCGACGATTTCCATCCTGAAGCACACCAACCCCTGCGGCGTGGCCTCCGCCGACACGTTGGTCGAAGCCTGGCATAAGGCCTTTGAGACCGACCGCCAGGCCCCCTTCGGCGGTATCATCGTGGCAAACCGCACCGTCGACAAAGCCCTGGCCGAAGCCATCGCCGAGATTTTCTCCGAAGTGATCATCGCTCCGGAATTCGACGCCGACGCCCTCGCCGTGTTCGGCAAGAAAAAGAACCTGCGGCTCATGCGCGCCAAAGTGGGCCTGCGCGCCGACACCTTGCGCGAAGTCCGCGCGGTCATCGGCGGCGTCCTCGTCCAAGACCGCGACCAGAAGCCCGTCACGACGCGCGATTTCAAGGTCGTCACGAAACGTCAGCCGACGGCCGATGAACTGACGGCCATGCTCTTCGGTTGGCGCGTCGTGCGCCACGTCAAATCCAACGCCATCGTCTACGCGGGCAAAGAGCGCACGCTCGGCGTGGGCGCCGGCCAGATGTCGCGCATCGATTCTTCGCGCATCGCCATCTGGAAAGCCGGCGAAGCCAAACTGGGGCTTACCGGTGCGGCCGTCTGCTCGGATGCCTTCTTCCCCTTTCCAGACGGATTGATCGCTGCCGCCGATGCCGGAGCTTCCTGCGCCATCCAGCCAGGCGGCTCGGTCAAGGACCCTGAAGTCATCGCCGCCGCCGACGCTCGTGGCATGGCGATGATCTTCACCGGGATGCGCCACTTTAAGCACTAAGCTTTGCGGAGCGGAGCACTTAAAGCGCAGGTGACATGGGGGCACTAAACCCCTTGCCCACGTGTCAACTTGCCCACGTGCCCACTATACTTTGATTCCAATCTTCTCCAGCAAGCGGGCGAGGTCGTCATCGCTGCTGAAGGAAATCGCGATCGTTCCTTTGGTGCCCTTGCGGACGACACTGACCGGGGAAGAAAAGTGTGAAGTTAGCCGTTTTTGCACATCCGCGACGACGGTCTTTTCCGTTCGCTGGCGATCGCCTTTTTTTCCGGCGCCCAAAGTTTTAACTTCGGCTTCCGTCGCCCGGACGGACAAGCCTTTCTCGATGACCAAGCGTGCGATTTGAATACGATGCGCGGCTTGTTCCAGACCCAGGAGAGCCTTAGCGTGGCCGGAGGAAAGTTGACCCTTGCTCAAATAGCCCAAAATCTCCCGGTCCAGTTGCAACAAGCGCACGGAATTCGCTACGGTCGCCCGTGGCTTGCCAATTCGATCTGCCACCGCTTCCTGAGTCAGGCTGAAGTCGCGCATCAAAGAGGCGACACCTAAGGCTTCATCGACGGGATTCAGATCTGCCCGTTGCAAGTTTTCAACCAAGGCCAAGACGGCGCTCGCTGCATCGCTCGCCTCGATCACGCGAGCGGGTATCGTCTTTTGCCCCAAGTGCTTAAAGGCGCGAAGACGGCGTTCACCCGCAATCAGTTCAAATCCGTCCTTAACCTTACGGACGACGATGGGCTGCAAAAGGCCTTCCGAACGAATGGATTCGGCTAATTCCTTGACGGCCCCTTCATCGAAATCGCGGCGGGGCTGACGGGGATTAGGAATGATCGTGCCGACGGCTAGTTCGATAAGCGTCAAACCAGGGACGGCCGGCGCCACCGCGGCGACGGGCGCGATGGCCGGAACCGCTGGCTTGTTCAAGCCGCCACCGATGAGATTGCCGAGACCGCGGCCCAGAGATTTCTTTGGAGGAGTTGCCATGTAAGATTAGCGAGCGGCGGCGTCGGCTTGAGGAATGAAGATTTCGACATCCGCCCGAAGCGCCGCAGCGCTGGAAAGTTTATTGGCGGTGATAATCCACTCCGCCTTGGAATTGTGCAAGCGCGCGAGCTTCGTCACCGTGTCCCCGGATTTCACCCGAACCTTCGTGCCCGTCCGCGGCATCTCCGCCGGAAAGCCGTCATCCAGGGCGGCCGGGGCGGCATTGGTCGCGGCGGCCGTCGCCGCAGGCGTGGCGGCACGAACGGGAGCGGCAGTCGTCGTCTTCCCGAGCGCCGCGTTCACCTGACGTGTCAGCTCAGCGAGCGCCCGGTCGATGTCGGCCGTCTGTTGTTTTAAGCGACGGTCAACTTCATTCAATGTTTCGGCGCGAAGCTTAGCGTTGGTTTCGGCGCTGGACGCGGACTGACCTTGGCCGGCTTTTTGACGAGCTACTGCTTCGCGTAAATCAGAGTTCTCTAACTTTAATTTTTCCACTTCCGTCCGTAACTCCGCCAAATCCTGCTGCATCCCGGCGAGCTGGGTATTCTGAGCAAGGAGAGGAGTTAAACCGACCCAAAGCAGGGCGAGACTGAAACGCATGAGCCCAGCAAAACACCCCACGCGTGGGAGGGCAAGGAGTTGCTCCAAGTCTGGGGGGTGCGAGCCAATGGACAGGTCCGAACGCCCCCTTCAAAACCCAGATTAATCCCGGGCCCAGACCCTACCCCCGCTTCGCCTAAATTTTAACGCTGTCACCGGCTCCCGCCCCGCCCTACCTTGTCATGGTATGTCCAAGGTCCTCGTAGCCCTCTCGGGCGGCGTTGATAGCGCCGTGGCCGCCCTTTTGCTGAAGCAACAGGGTCACGAGGTGCATGCCGCCTACTTTCGCACCTGGATGAACGAGGAAGGCCTGCCCTTCCCCGGCGAATGCCCCTGGGAAGACGATGTCCGTAACGCCCAAGCCGTCGCCACCCATCTCAACCTGCCCTTCCAGATCATCGACCTCGTCGAAGACTACAAACGCACCGTCGTCGAATACTTAGTCGACGGCTATCGTCGCGGGCTGACCCCGAATCCGGATATCATCTGTAACCGCGAGATGAAGTTCGGCGTCTTTCTCCGGCGAGCCCTGGCCGAAGGGTATGACAACATTGCCACCGGACACTACGCTCGGCGCCGCGAAAACACGGATGGCAGCTTTGATCTACTCGAGGGCCTCGACTCTAACAAAGATCAGTCCTACTTTCTTGCCCTCCTCCGCCAAAATCAGCTCAAGAAAGCCATCTTTCCGATCGGGGAAATGCTTAAGCCTGAAGTCCGACATCTCGCCACCGAAGCTCGCCTACCCAACGCCGAACGCAAAGACAGCCAAGGTATCTGCTTCTTAGGGCAAGTGCCCGTGCAAGATTTTCTCGAACGGCACATCCCCGATGCGCCCGGCCCCGTCGTCAATGCCGCTGGTAAAACTATCGGGCAACATCGCGGACTCCATCGCTACACCATTGGGCAGCGCAAAGGTATCGGCCTGCCCTCCAACACGGACCACGAATATTTCGTGGTGGTGAAGAAAGATTTTACGGCCAACACGCTTCACGTTGCCTTCGATAAACCGGGCACCGCCGGACTTTACACCGATCACGCTCGCGCCAATGCCTTCAGCTGGATCAATCAGCCCATCTCGGATGAGCAGGACATCCTCGCCCGGGTCCGCTATCGCGACGCGGCCACGCCCGCCCATTTCAAGCCCAGTCCAGACGGTACCGTGGAACTTGATTTCAAACTGACGCAACGCGGCCTCGCCCCCGGACAGGTCGTCGCTATCTATCATGACCGCGTCCTGCTGGGCGGCGGAGTGTTTATCTAGTCGAGGGGACACGTGGGCACGCTGGCACGTTGACAAGGGGAAATAGCATCGGGATCACTCATGGCTCATGAGGCTAAATGCATAGGGTTGCGGTACCCCTTGCCCACGTGCCCCCCTTGTCAACGTGTCCCCTATTCAGTCACTCACTTGACCTTCCCGCGATTGTGCGGAGGGTAAACCCATGCCCGAAGGTCCCGCAGTCCAACGCATGTTTTCCGGTATCGCCTCGCGCTACGATTTTGCGAACCGCATCCTGAGCCTCGGCCTCTGCGTCGGTTGGCGCAACCGCCTCATTACCTCCGTCGTGGCGGCCCAACCTAAGGTCGTGGCCGACCTCGCCACTGGGAGCGGCGACGTGGTCTTTGCGCTTAAGCAATCCTTACCGGCCGATTGCGTGATCACGGGCTACGATTTTTGCGAACCGATGCTTGAGCTCGGCCGCGCGCGCGCGAAGAAGGAAAACCTTACCTTGGAATTTAAACAGGGCGACTGCATGGCACTCCCGATACCCGACCGTTCGGTTGATGTCGTCACGGTCGCCTACGGTGTGCGTAATTTCGAAGACCGAGCCAAAGGGCTGGGTGAACTGCGCCGCGTTCTCCGCCCCGAGGGCACCTTATTTATCCTGGAATTTTCGCAACCCGATCGCTGGTTCGCACCTTTTCACTTCATCCACGTCCGTTGCATCCTTCCGGTGCTCGCCGGACTTCTCACCGGTGACTTCGGCGCCTATAAATACCTCGGCACCAGCATCGCGGGTTTCCCGGATGCCGACGGCCTCGAGGCGGAGCTCAAGGCCGTCGGATTCGCCAAGGTGAGCCATAAAAGGATGCTTTTCGGCACGGTGGCTCTCCACCAAGCGCAGGCCTGAAAAATTCCTTGCCTTAGGGGCCGGGGGTCGTTTGCTCAAAACCTCACGACGGGCTCGTGGTGAAATGGATATCATTTCTGACTACGGATCAGACGTTTGGGGTTCGAATCCCTACGAGCCCACCATTTTAAGACGAACCGGATTAAAACCCCGGTTAGTTGTATTGGGCGGCATGCCCAGCAGGCACTGAGGTAGGGCGGGCTCTCCGAGCCCGCCGTTGAGCCGATCAGCCACCCGCACCTCCGTCTGCGAACGGACGGCTCGGAGACCCGTCCCCACCAGAGGACAGGACCGAGAATGCCGCCCCATTAACTGGCCCAAGCCCTGGCCCTGACTCTAGCCCTACCCTAGGAGCTCAGGCTTCGGGGCCGGCATCTGGCTACCGGACGGGTACACAAAGGACCGATCCTCGAAATTACGGAGTTCGACGATGCCATCATGAATGGCCTGAACGTATTCGGGATTGATCGGGACCTTTCCGCCGCCGCCGGGGGTATCGATGATCAGCTGCGGGACGGCATAGCCCGTCGTGTGGCCGCGGAGCGCCCGGATGATGTCGATGCCCTTCTGGATGGGGGCGCGGAAATGGGTCGAGCCTTCGATGAGGTCACAGGCGTAGAGGTAATACGGGCGGACGCGCATCATCAGCAGGCGGTGGACGAGAGATTTCATGACCTCGACTTCGTCGTTGATACCCGCGAGCAGCACCGACTGGTTGCCGAGCGGTACGCCGGCGAAAGACAAGCGTTCGCAGGCCGCGGCTAATTCCGTCGTACACTCCTTCGGATGATTGGTATGGATGCTCAGCCAAATCGGGCCGTGTTTGCGAAAAACTTCGGCGAGCTCCGGCGTAATGCGCTGCGGCAGGAAAACCGGAATCCGCGAACCGATACGGATAAATTCGATATGCTTGATCGCGCGGAGGCGCCCGAGGAGTGCGTCCAGCTTGGCATCCGAGAGCAGCAGCGGGTCGCCACCCGACAGCAACACATCGCGGATCTCGGTATGTTCTTCAATATACTTGAGGCCAGCTTCGAGCTCAGGATGGAAATCGTACGCCTGGGCGTTGGAGACCAGGCGGCTGCGCGTGCAATAACGGCAATAAGAAGCGCAACGATCGGTCACCAGAAACAGGACGCGGTCGGGGTAGCGATGGACGATGCCTGGCACGGGCATGGTACCTTCTTCGCCGACGGGATCCTCGGACTCGCCTGGAGCGACGTAAGACTCCTCGATACGCGGAATCACCTGTCGGCGGACCGGGCAGTTTGGGTCCTTAGGATCGATCAGGTTGAAGAAATGGGGCGTGATGGAGAGCGAGAGCTTGTTAGGCGCAAACAGGCACCCTTCCCGTTCCTCCTTGGTGAGCTCGAGCATCTCTTCCAGCTGCGCCAGCGTCGTGATCCGGTTACGTAGCTGCCAGTGCCAGTCGTTCCACTCCGCGGCGGGCACATCTTTCCATCGGCCCTGTCCGGCATGCCAGTTTTCGCGAAGGTCTTGAGGATACATCAGCTATGAGACCTAACTTAAAGGTCGTGACGCCCAATGCAAACGGGGAAGCATCTTGACCTCAGACTGCGGGCGGCCCCTTGCGCTTGAACCACCCTGCGAACGGATGCCACAACTGTCCAAAATAGGCTTTAGGCACAGGTTCCAGCACGCCGAAGTCCTGGGGCATCCGGTCCCTCGGCATATAATACGTCCCGAAGAGGATATCCCACAGCGGAAAAAAGCCGGCGAAGTTCTTATCGATGGCCTGAGGGTCCTTCGAGTGGTGCCAGCGATGGAAGACGGGCGTCGCGATGACGGAACGCAGCGGGCCGAAATCCCAATCGACGTCGGCGTGTAGGAAGATCGCGTATAAGGTCAAGAAGCCTGCGACGCCCGCCGTCACGGTCGGATCGAAACCGAGGAAGAGCAAGGGCACAGCGGGGGCGAGCTTGTTGACGGCCTCGTTGACGGGATGCACGCGTACGGCCGAGAGCCAGTCGAGGTCCTCGGAACTATGATGCACCGCATGGAACGGCCACCAGGCGCC